>JBLIMQ010000021.1:0-48269 GCA_047638775.1 Flavobacteriales bacterium | reverse complement strand
TGATTGCAATAACAAAAACCCTAAACCATTTCGCTGGACAAAATCAGCAGAGGAAATAATACAGAAAGTTAATCGAGCTCGTGTTGCCCTTAATAAAGCTGCTGCAGTTTAGGACACTACACTAGTATTTTATCTCCAGATTGAACTCCGAAACTTGAGTTACTATGAATAGAGCGTTTAGCGAGTTGAAGTAGTTTCTCATTTTGGTTTTTTAGGAAGGGATTATACTTTTTTCTGTATTAACGTAGCGCTTCTGATTTAGTAAGCCTTCGGTTATTTCACATAAGATTTTACATCCATCTGCTTCGTTTAGAAGAGACCTTGCCTTGTTTTTAATGGGTTCTAGGTTGAGGGCGTCATTAAATACGGATGCCAAGTTTCTTTTGAATGTGACGATATCTGCTGATAACAAACAACATTTATGGTGCTCTAGTGCATTGTATTCGTCTTCATTTAATATTTCTTGGGAGGGAAGTAGTAGCGTAATGTTACCAGAGGCCAAAGATTCGAAAAATGATAAACCATAGGTACTAACAATAATTTTAGATTCACTGATGATACTCTGTAGGTTCCGATTATTATATAGAATCGATATGCGACTATTTTTGTTAAGTATTGGTTTGTCCGCGTATGGCCCCTGCACCCATACAATGCGGTAATCACTGGGTACAGATTGCTCTAATATATCAGCAAGGTGTTTCCCGTAGCCGAGAGCATCACTACCGCCAGTAAGAATGCAAACCTGATTTTTTATTGGTGGATCTACATAAAGTGGCTTATCAAAAAAATAATTTTTCCACCCTATATTAATTTTGGGATGGTCTAATTTTGAATGAAATGAAGGGATTAATAGGACGTCACAGTAATCTAATAAGCACGTTAATCTGTCAATAGCAATTATCTTTATATCGTCGTTTTTGTTAGCCGTCTTAATTTTGGATACGAGAGTGTGGGAATCTAGGTGGTCTGGATTGAAATCGACAATAAACAAACCAGAATTTTTCTGGTTAATATTGTCATAGAGGTTTTCTATATCTTCATACCAGACTACATTTATTTGATCTAGCCAATTGCATTCGAATGGGGTTCCATGTACGTGTATTGTTGTCCCATAGCCGAGATTTTCTTGAAGAGATTGGGCCATTAAACTACAGCGCTTTAGGTTTCCAAGGCCGATAAGTTTCGACGCATGACAGTAGAGAGATATGCGTGCATAGTGGCGGTCAGCTTGTTTCTGCGTTACATGACTATTGGTTACCACCAATAATTTATCTTTGAGTATCTGTTGCTGTACCCAAGCTAAATCGACGATTGTTTCGCTGGCGTTCTCGGAGAACCATCGTTGATAGATGATCTTCATAAAGTTATAATCGGCCGTCGTATCAACGGAAAGTCGATGGTGTACTCGGGTGAAGTCATAGCAATCTTTTATATATAGAGTGCGCAAACAGGGGCTTTCTTTGTGCCCGAAGCCAATATGTTCTTTTGCCATTTCACTCTGGCTGTTGGTGACCAATGTATCCCATCCCGATCGGGTGTAGATGTCAACGCCTTCGTGAAGGCTTTTAATATTAGGGTGAAGATTAACTTTGTCATAAGAACTATATTTCTTAAGGCTTGATAGAGCATGATCAATGTATTTAGGTTCTATTAATGGGCAGTCGCCACAGATATAGATGACATAGCTAGCCTGCTCTTTTTTAACCACATAATCGACTCTCCCTAGAAGATTATTAACATCACCGGTATATGCGTAGCAGGTAATGTTATTATTTGCCCAGTCTATAAGATCTTTATTGAATTTATCATTTGTCGTTGCAAGGACTATGGTGTCGATATTCTCGCAAGTTTCTAGTCGAGTAACGACTCTTTGAATAAGGGCTTGCCCAGCTAGGTCAAGTAAGTGTTTACGAGGAAGCCGGCTTGAATTAAGTCTAGCTCCGACTATAGCGACAGTTTTCAATCGAAAGCCTTATACATTGCAGGGTCGTCTTTATTTAACGGTTTAATCGTATAGTGAAAGTTAGGTAAGTGCCCCCCAGGTCGCAGGGTTTCATCTGACTCAATCAGCGAAAAAAAGCATCTATTCAAATACTTATCGTTTATTTTTTGGCTGCTAAGCATGGCTAAAGGTGCACACTCGCAAGGATCCCAGGTGAGTGAGATTGCCTGACTATGACAACCAAAGTAGAGTTCCCCATCCGTGGCACCTAATGCTGTTTCTGATGATACAATCGAGGAAACAGGTCGGCCATAATCAATGTCTTTATCGATCAAAAAAAACTCTTTTTCATGGCCTCCATTATTGCAAGCGAACCATGCTCTTTCGTTATGGTTTGCAAGGTTAATGTAACCAAGCCGCAGAGAAGCTTCCGGACGTATATTGTTTGGGAATATAAACCCGCACTGAAGTTTGTCTTCGCATAAGGTATAAGTTTTTATAAGTGCGCCAATTGGTGTTTGTATTTCAGCTTTTAAGGTCAATACATCCTCGTCTGAATAAAACGTTGTGATAGCTGTTTCTAAGTCGGTCACTCGGTCCCGCTCTTTAAATCGTTCCATAACTAGGTGGTTCGAATAGAAATCAGCGCTATATCGAATATCATCAAAAAACCCATGTGAAAATGTCTTACATATGGGCTGAAAATCATGTTCAGAAAAACTTAACGACTCAATTGCCAATCCACGCTTTAGATTCAACGTTAGCCGAGTTTTTTTGTTGGATACCTTTAGGTAATGTTGGTTTTCATCGATATCAATTGAGAAGTTCTTGGTCGTTGAAAAAATTTCTGGAAGATCGACTTGCAAGGGGTTAGTCGATGCAAGACCGAGTTCTAAGTCCTGGTATCGGTCGCTTGTTAAATGTGTACGAATATCGCTAGCCCACAATCGGCACATATTTCGCCAACTCTCGTCATCTGTAATGTTATTTTGTTTGAGGTCTTGAAGGAACTTAAAACACTGGGTGTTTAACCAAAGGTCATTCCTCCCACTTAAGGCCCAACGCGTAATATTATATTTGGCCTGTTTCTTTACAGAGATTGGGTGGCTAGCATTAGTTAATGTCAGCGCGAGATCAGAATTGACAGAGTTTAAGGTGTCACTCGGCATAAGCCATTCAAAGTTTGGATTGTCAGATAGTGTTCGAAGTAACTTATGTATTCTCGACCACTCCGATTGTTCGACGCTACGTTCTGAATTGTATCGTCCGGGTCGGTAATCAAACACTTCTGCGTCACTTCCATATATACAAAACGTTTGATTAGCCTGTGGGATTTTATTAGTAAGGTACTCTAAGTAGTCATCTAAACTGAGCTCCGCGTGGGCGTATCGTTGGAATTTTTGGAAGGCAATAGCGTTATTCCATATTACTTTGATTGTACGTCCAGAGTTGGCCTTAAGAGTTTGTGGTCGATTAAGTAGATTTGAATCCCAGTCGGGATTGTGTGAGTAGGGGTTGTCCCATTCAATAATGACCGCTTCAAACCCCATATCAATGTAGATGTCTAACAAACCTGATGAAACGGCCTGCTCATTGATGTAGGCCGTTCTTGGGGAATAATCGAAATATTTTTTATATGCGGCATTCCCTAGGCTAAGATTTTTTTGGTTAACCTCAGCTGGAATCAGCGGGCCTATAATTTGGCTGTCGCCACTGGCGATAATTTCGCACATGTTCCGGCTGACGAGGTTCTTTAATGCCGCAATCCAATTAGGGGCTACTGTATAGATTGCCTCGATTGTATAAGCGGTCAATTCGATGCCTATAGGAATGCTCTGAGCCTCAATTGCATTCAATATTGGCCAGTAACATTGGTCTACTACACGTTTATGTTCACACTGATCGATTGAAGAAAAAGCCATGTTCAGGTGAAATATTGTATACAGTTGGCAAGGCATGGTTCAGTTTTCTGCTTTTACAGTTGGTAGTTTATCTTGGGTCTCAATTGTAACGGAATCCATTGCTAGTTCTGCGAGTTCAATTGCTAGTTTTCTAGTTTCAGCAATGGTAATAATGTAAAAAAGTCTGTTAGCATAGTTTACTTCTTCCAGAGTAGTTCCAACTGAGAATGGTTGGTTGATAACGAGTTCCATAACACCCGGCATTGATTTTGCTTTTTCTAAACCATCGATACTGGTGATTGTTCCAGGTTTATGAAAGTAGTAACGGTGACACATTCCCTTCGAAAATTTAGGGTTTAGGTCAGTAGTGTCGACTTCAGATCCTAGAGCTAATTCGATGGTTGTTTTTACTATGTTTATCCCGTTTACTCGTGGAACGACACGTGAACAAAACCCTCCGCCGCTCAATCGAGATGTCACCTCAATGACATAAATATCACCGTCTTTAGATATAATCAAGTCACCTTTGGTAGGTCCTGTTTTTATGTCCAAACAATCCACCGCACGCGAAAACTCGAGACACATTGCCGCTATTGTTTTTTCACAATGACGGCTTGGCATTTCACCTCCGTCCTCAACCATCAATGGGTAGAAGTAGCTATTTCTGGAATAGTTTCTGTCAGCTATTGCTGTGACATAAAGCTTCCCATCAACGACGATTCCTTCAATACTGATCTGGTCACCCGGTATAAATTCTTCAACGATAACTTTGTCATCGGAAGAAAGTTTCTTTGCGTTGGGAAATGCGCTTTTTAGTTGCTCTAAATTCTCAACTATACGCACCCCTCTAGATGCAGAATTGTCACTTGGCTTAATTACGAGGGGGTAGTGTAGGTCTTTGACTGTGTTGGTGTCCTCTAGCACAGAATATTTGGGAAAACGAATGCCTGCTTCCGAGAATATTTCAGCCCTATGGCACTTGTTAGTTGTATAGAGCGCCACTTTTGGTGGTACTCCGGGAAGGTTTAGTGCCACCGCGACGCCTGAAACCGTTGGTGAAACCTCTGCACCTAAAGTAATAACGCCGTCAATGTGAATCTGTTCATTTATTTTTAATGCTGTCGTTACTGCTTTGGTTACATCTTTTGTACTAACACAATAACTAAAATCCGATATATTAAACGCTGGGGCATCCGGATTGTAATCAAACGCAATTGTACGTAAGCCCATATCACGCGCAAGTTCATAAGCCGGTAGTTGATCAACACCGGCACCAATAATTAATAAGGTTTTCATGCTTTAACCCATGCACCACCATTAATACTCATAGTCTGGGCCGTCATGTAGCTTGATTCGTCAGAAGCTAAGTATGTAGCCGCGCCAAGCATCTCATCAACGCTTGCAAAACGTTTAATAATCATTAACGATAGCGCCGTTTCTTTGACTTCAGGTGACATGGTTTTCTCAGTGAACTCGTTACCGATTACACCTGGAGAAAGCGTATTTACACATATCCGTCGTTCGCCAAGAAACCGAGCTAAATTGTGAGTTAATGCTGTTAGCCCCATCTTTGCACAGGCATATGACGGAGTTCTTGGGCCACCGTACTCACCGGAAAGAGAGCCAATGTTTATTATTCGACCTCCGTCATTAATAACTGGAAGAGCCGCTTGGCAACAGCGAAAAACACCGGTTAAGCAAACGTCGAGTACTTCATTCCAGTCTTCTTCGGTTTGTTTATCAAAATCAGCGGTTCGGTTTATTCCAGCATTATTCACCAATATATCAAATGAACCATAGTGTTCCTTTACCGCTTGAAACATAGCATCAACACTTACGCGATTGCGTACGTCAAGTTGCAAACATAATTCAGCCCCGATATCTCTTGCGATTTCTTGGGCTTCTTTTTCTTTCGTTAGATATGTTATGACTACTTTGGCACCTTCTTTAACGTAAGCACGTGCGATTCCTTCTCCTATACCACTACTAGAGCCAGTAATTATTGCAATTTTATTTATAAGTCTCATATTTATTCCTTATTCGTCAAAAAGTGTTTTTTTGTCGTCACTCATAGCATTCCATTGATTCAGAAAACCGGTGAGGGCAAGGTCAGATAGTTCGGAACAAAGCATATCTTCTAATACTGCCGGCGGTATTGTAGCGGCATGAGCTCCAGCTAAGGCGGCTTCTTTTACATAGACAGATGTCCGCATACTGGCCGCTAAAATTTGCGTGTCAAATTCGTAATTATTATAAATTTTTGCAATTTCCCGAATTAGCTCGGAACCGCCTGTGGATGTGACGTCTAGGCGTCCGACAAATGGGCTTACGTAGGTTGCCCCAAGTTTAGCGGCCATCAAAGCCTGATTCGCGGTGTAGATTAGCGTAAAGTTGGTTTTTATTCCTTCGGCACTTAAGTGATTCAGGGCCTCATAGCCAGCTATATTGGCGGGTAACTTAACGACCATATTGTCGTGTAGCTTTGCGATAATTCTCCCTTCATGAATCATCGATTCAGCATCTAGACTTACGACTTCGCCACTAATAGGACCATCGACCAATGATATTATTTCATTTAAAACCTCTTTAATGTCGCGTCCTTCACGTGCAATAAGAGCAGGGTTGGTAGTGACGCCATCAAGAATTCCGAGTTTAGCAAATCGCTTGATTTCATCTACGTCAGCAGTGTCTATAAATATTTTCATGAAAGCTCCAGCTTTATATTATTGGATGTTAAAAAGTCTACTTGCCGTATCAAGCCGTAATTTCGCTTCACTTAAGTCTTTTCCATTTACGAATAAGCTTGCGAGACCTGATAGAGTGTTGTTTTGTTGTTCAATAGTATCGGATGGGTTTTTATAGGTATGAGATGCGAAAATTCCCGGTAATTCCAATGGGTCTTTAATAAATTCAGCTGTCTTAATTGTTTTTTTAGGCGATGTTATTACCATGCAAAGCGAAACCGAGTCGGATGATGCATCCAAAAATTTTGAATTTGGGTCGTCGCCACATATAACTTGAGCCATATATTCAAGGGGTTTTATTGCCATAGCATTTGGGAATATCTGCAAGGTTCCGTTTGGTCCGTGCAAACGTGGACCCACTTCAATGACGTGAATCCCGTCTTCGTTTACGACAAAATCCCCACCTACGGGACCAAATGTCATCCCTAGGGATTGTGATATTGAATCTAGAAGCTGGTAGGTACTTTTAACGATCTCTGGCGTGAGCTGTGATGGGCAAATGTTAAAATTTTCTACCGGGTTGTATTGGGTATAGTCATCGTCATCGGTAGTGAAAAAACTATCTGCTTCACCTGCACAGTGAAATATGTTTTGGTGATAGACGCCTTGTACATCGATATAGTCGCCAATAATTTCTTTTTCGAGTATAAGTGTTGGATAGCAGCTAAAACTCAATAGATCACTAAATACAGATTTTATGTTATCAATGTGGCGAATCTTAACTACACCTTTCCCTCCAAAACCGTCAACCACTTTAAGATACGCAGGACCGTTTATGGTTTTATATGCAATTTCTGCTTCAGCTATCGATGATACTTCAAAATATGGTGCTGATTTAAAGTTAAATTTTTGGAATAATCGTTTCATTATCAGTTTGTTATCGCAGTTTACGCTTACATCTACGGGTATTGATGGAAGTCCGCATGCATTAGCGATAAGTGAAACTGAAACAGCGTAGTTTGTTAAGGTGAATATTCCGGAAATATTCCATTGAACTTTATTTATGAGAACCCATGAGATAAGACTTTTTACGTCCGTGGCTCCAATGCATACGCCAAGGTCAGCATGTGAGAATGCTGGAGCATTGTGGTTCTTATCACTGACTATTACGGTGTAACCAATAGCTTGTAGACGTTTTACGGCAGGTACTTGTTGAATGCCGCCACCAACCATAATTATAGACTTCACTGAATTTCTTTCCTCGTTAAGTTTTGTTCAATACGATAAAATCTACACGCGACAAGGTCCGAAACTGAAGACGGAGGCTTAACAATGTCACCTGTTTCACGTTCATACTCTATGTAATCGTTAGGGTGACGAGATTTTACGGTGTTTTTATTGAATGATTGTTCCGAATCGACAAAAATAAATTCCATTGCCGTATTACTTATTAAATCTATGATTGGGTCGGTTTGTAGTAGAATAGAGTCAATAAAATATGTGTAGGGGTTAAACCCAGAAAACATTAACAGCCGGTCGATTTTCGAATCCCAGAATATTCCACATTCAATGATGAATACTTCATTTGATGGCGTTATTTTTAAATCAACACTTATCGGACAGTTATCAATATGTAGGGCTTTCACTGATAATGTGACTTGTTGGAAGATTACATCTTCTAGTTTCTTATCCAGACTACATGTTGAAAAAACATCAGGGATAAAATCGTTTCGTTTTATTCCTGATGTTTTTCTAGTGATGCAGACGATGGTTAGTGAGCCATTCTTTACGATACCATCAACACTATATTCACGCCCTTTAATAAAGGGTTCTATATGATGCTCACCATCTTCGATGAGATTTGCGACATCTTTTAGATCGTTCAATGTATAGATAATCCGAACACCGCAGCCACCGAGGCTATTTTTTGTTGGCTTGAGGATTAAAGGAAATGTAATCTCTCCTTCATGGTTGTCGGTATAGTCTAATATTGGGGGGATATTTACGGATTGATTGAATAAGGCATTTCGCATACGTTTTTTATCGTAGCAAAAGATGAGGGATGCTTCGTTGGGTGATGGCAGGGTAGAGCCTAGCCAAGCGTTCAATTTGATGATATTTTCAGCTACGGCTCGCGCCGAACTATTTGAAAAAACTAGGTCTACTTTTCCCTTCAGCTCCAATAAGCAGGCTTTTAATTCTTCAATGCTGTACGTGCTACACAGGTAAAATGTGTCGGCTCTTACTCGGCATATAGCCCGCTCGTCTCGATCTACAACGCTCACAGTCCAGCGGCGGCGCTTGAATTCGTCGAGATAGGGCTCTTGTGATTTTCCCCCGCAAAGCATTACTATGTGCTTACTCATAGAATTTATTCTTCTTTAATTGCGTATATACAAATCTCTCTACCAAGATCAAGTTCGCTAAGTGATCGATAGATTTTGCGTTTTAAGTCATTTTTGCCGGCATCAAACAGTGTTTTTTCAAATGCAATCCGCCTTTTATGTGTTTGACGCCCTAGGCTATCATTTCCTATATAGTTATCTCCCATTAATAGAAACATGTCGATAGGAAATGTGTTTTCCTTTAATACCACTTTAAAACCTGTACGTTGGATGAGTTTCTCAAATGATGTTGGGGTGAAATAATTCATGTGATGAGTTGGTACGATCCACCAAGGTTTAATCCCTGTAACATCAACTAAGGCCGCTTGTAGCGGGTTGTAATCATTAGGTACGGTTAAACATATGATGCCGCCTGGCTTGGTAAGTCGATAAATGTAACTAAGTAGTTCAACAGCATTAGGTACATGCTCTACAACTAAGCTTGCATGCACTGCGTCATATTGTTTGAGCTGTTTTAATGTATCTTCTGTCAAAAAATCGACAATGGTATTAATGCCAAGATCGATTGAATGTTTGGATGCTTGCTGTGATGGTTCGATACCTTGAGTTTCCCAGCCGCGTGCCATGCCTGATTTTAGAAACAAGCCTGCGCCGGAACCCACATCTAGTATTGAACGTGTTTGTTTCGTATTGTTAAAATGATCTTCAAACGTATCATAGCGATCGGCGTATTGTATCTGGTACCAATGCTCGTCCTCTTTATAACGCTCTAAGGATAGGGGTTTTTCCTTGGTATAATAATCGTGTTTATAGGTGTCAATTAGTTCTTCTACTGTGGGTAAGGGGTTGATGTGTCTAAACCCACATTCTTCGCATTCAATGATGTCTATGTCTTTTACTACGTCGACTATTTTTCCCGTGTGTATGCTCATAATTAGACTTCTATCCTTGGGTTGCTTGATTATTATTACGAATTGATCGTAAGAAGACATCACGTTCAGATTTGATTGGCCGTAGTCCATCTATAGGATCTGCACGCCATGCACGGTCAGGGGCTTCAGAAGTGGATACACGCTTTTCAAATGCTCCGTCGGTTACCGAAGCTATTCTTATCCCGTCAATAAGATCGCGCATTTCTTCTGGTAACCAGCAGTGGCCTTGTGAATATTCCTCACCTGTTCGATCTAAATCGATGTGAAATTCAACCGTATCGGCTTGCCACCGGTGAATCGCTCGCTGTAATACAGGGGCTGACACGGTATGGTCTGACCAGCCGACTTTTACACCACTATAGCGTGAGCGAAACAGCTCAATGACGGCTAAGTTACATTCGGCCGGAGGGGTGGGGTATGCCGATACGCAATGTAATAGAGTTATATCTTTCGCGCCGGCTATATGTAGTTGTTCAATTGCTTGGTCGACTTCTTCAATTGTTGCCATGCCGGTAGAAAGTACAATGGGAAGTTGTGTTTTTGCACATGCAATGAGTAAGTCATTCCACAGTAATTCATAGGACGCTATTTTCAAAAAGTCGACGTAGGGTGCAAGTTCTTCCACAGCCTCTAGGTAAAATGGCGTGCAAGAAAACTCAATCTTTTGTTCCAAGCAACACGCTTTGAGTTCGGGTAAATAGCTAACAGGAAGCTCCCAGTGTTTCCTCATTCGATGCTTTTCACTGTTGTTGAGGATTTCTTGTGAAAACAATTGATCGATTTTGAATAGTTGAAATTTCACGGCATCGCACCCGATATCTGCAGCAACTTTTATAAACTGCTTACACCGGTTGATATCTTGGTGATGGTTACTTGAAACCTCTGCTATAAAACGCGTAGTCATGTTATTTGAACCATTATCCAATTCTAATTTTTTATTGTGTAGTTAAAGCATTACTTAACTTTTACTGCAATTATCGGGCCTGTAAAGTAATGTTGATTAGGGCGCCAGTATTGTGGCTTTTTTAGCCGTTTATGACTGCTCTGCTGGTTAAGCGTCAATACTTTGTCCGTCGAATGTGTGTTTTGGCGTAAATCCCTACTTAGCGGCGACTATTTATATGTCTTAAATCGATGTTTTTTCTTAGTCTTAGTCTATTATAGAATATAGACCATCTTGGATCGACTTGGTAATCAAAAACTCAAAGTTAACGTCTTGGGGTAACTTACATGACAAGTGGCATTTTTTTTGCGTATATAGCTCTGTGTATTCACTCTGACAATTAACTGACGTTAATTGCAAATAGGATTTTATTAATGTTCGATAATAAAACGATTCTTATAACTGGCGGTACAGGCTCCTTTGGAAAAAGGTTTACTGAGTCTTTATTAAGTCGTTATAAACCTAAGCGTTTAATTATTTTTTCGCGTGATGAACTCAAACAATACGAAATGCAGCAACAGTTTAACGAAAGCTGTATGCGTTATTTTATTGGTGATGTTCGTGATTCACGTCGTTTAGCGCAGGCTATGAAAGGCGTAGACTTTGTGATTCATGCAGCAGCCTTAAAGCAAGTTCCCGCCGCTGAATATAATCCAATGGAATGCATAAAGACCAATATAAACGGTGCCCAGAATGTTATCGAAGCGGCAATTGAATGCCAAGTATCGAAAGTTATTGCGCTCTCAACAGATAAAGCTGCAAACCCCATAAATCTATATGGCGCGACAAAACTGGCTTCTGACAAGCTTTTTGTCGCAGCGAATAACATTGTGGGAGAAGGTGTAACCCGTTTTGCCTGTGTACGTTACGGTAACGTTGTAGGGTCAAGGGGGTCTGTCGTTCCCTTCTTTAAGAAGCTGGTAATGTCAGAATCAGATCACATTCCAATAACGCACGAAAAAATGACGCGATTTTGGATAAGTTTGCAACACGCCGTTGATTTTGTTTTCGTTAGTTTTCAACGAATGCAAGGGGGGGAAATTTTTGTTCCAAAAATACCTTCAGTTAGAATAACGGATCTAGCGAAAGCCTATGCACCTCATCTACCGTGTAAAACTATAGGTATTCGACCGGGAGAGAAACTACATGAAATAATGTGTCCAGTTGATGACGCTCATAGGACTATCGAATTCGATGATCATTATGTTCTTTCCCCGTCTATTCGGTTTTTTAATCGAGAAAACTGTTTTACCGAAAACTCCTTGGGTGAAAAAGGGATTCCGGTACCAATGGGGCACGAATATCATTCAGGTAAAAATTCCGAGTTTTTAGACGTCGAACAGATACTTCAGTTTGATCAATATGCAGAGCTGTAAGTTTGTGTTGGTTGTTTTTTATTCAGCAAAGAGCGTAACTTGAGTACCTGCGTGATTCCTTATGGTCGTCAAGATATTTCTGAACAAGATATTGATGCTGTTCTTGATGTCTTAAAATCCGATTTTTTAACACAAGGCCCTGTGGTTCCACGATTTGAATCCGCGCTCGCAGAGTACGTAGGCGTAAAATACGCAGTGGCTATGAATAGTGCAACCTCAGCGTTGCATATATCCTGTCTTGCATTGGGTCTAAGTGAGGGAGACTATTTGTGGACTAGCCCCATAAGTTTTGTAGCTTCTGCAAATTGTGGTTTATATTGCGGTGCAAAAGTAGATTTCATCGATATCGATTTGGATACGTATAATCTATCACTTGAATCACTGGCAAGAAAACTAGAGCAAGCTGAAGGTTTTGGGGTCTTGCCAAAAATTATTGTCGTTGTGCATCTTGCTGGAATGTCTTGTGATATGTCTGGTGTTCATGCGTTATCGAAGCAATATGGTTTTTCCATAATCGAAGATGCTTCGCATGCAATTGGTGGAAAGTATAAAGATGAGCCAGTAGGTACCTGCCGCTACTCTGATGTTACTGTATTTAGTTTTCATCCGGTCAAAATCATCACGTCAGCGGAAGGTGGTGTATGTTTAAGTAATAATATAGTACTAAACACAAGAATGCAGGCCTTACGTTCTCATGGTATTACACGTGATCCTGACGAAATGGAAAATCCGAACCCTGAACCTTGGCATTACGAGCAGGCGCAGTTGGGGTTTAACTATCGAATGTCTGATATCCATGCGGCTTTAGGTCTGAATCAATTAAAGCGAGTGGACGAATTTGTTGTCGCAAGGCAATTGTTACGTAAGCAATACGATAACGCGCTTTCACACCTTCCTTTAATATTGCCTATTCAAGTGCGGGATGTTTATAGCGCTTGTCATTTGTATTTGGTTCGTATAGATCAAACTAAAACACATTTTTCTCGACGTGATCTATTCGATAAGCTTCGAGAGAAAGGTATTGGGGTGAATGTTCACTACATTCCGATTTATCGACAGCCATTTTATAAGAAAATGGGTTTTATGATCGAGGGATTTCCAAATTCCGAAGAGTACTATTCTAGTGTTATTACATTACCTCTTTTTCCAACAATGAGCGAAGAAGACTTTTTGTACGTTATTGAGTCATTAAACTCAATCTTATTGTGATGGTTTATTTATGAGAAAATTGTGTTTTATTCAAGCTCATTATACTAATGTTGAGCAAGGTGATATTAGTGGACAGTATTTTTGTGTAGAGAAGATACGAGCCAGTGGCGTATTTGACGAAGTCGTACTAGCTGTAGGTGATCTCCCAGAGAATAAAGTTTTTATCGAGTTGGCAAGAAAATGGAGGGTAAAGTGCTTTTTTGGTTCGCCAGATAATATGTTGGAACGAATGCGTCAAGCAGCCGTAGAGTACGATTGTCAGATATTGGCTAGAGTACTACTTTATTGGTTTTATTTGGATGTTGAATTGATTTCAAATATGATGAAGTTGATCGAGAGAAAAAATACTGATTATATTAATTTACCCTTGAATTTTGACATTAAATTTGGAGCTGACGTACATACTTTATCGGGTCTGAATAAGGTTGTTAATGTGTTGGAAAAAAATCCAGTCCTATACGATTCTATAAAGTTTCGACCTTGGCATTATATCGAAGAAAATAGCGCTTCACTGTGGATGGTCGAGACTATACAGGACGTGCCACTGTACTCAAATAAGGTTCATGAAGATATAGCAAAGAAAATAATCGCATCTACTCCCTGGGCCTGGGATTACGGTAGTGTATTTTATTATCACGAATATGTATTTGCTACGGATTATTTAAAAGTAAGCGACATTGTTCTTGATCTGTCGTGCGGTTGGGGGAGTGGCACTCGCTTAATGGCAGATCATTGCAAACATGCTATTGGGGTTGATGTCTCTGATAAGTTGATCAGTGCAGCTCGTGATCGACATAGTCTCAGTAATATAGAGTTTGTTCAGTCGGATGGCCAAAGTCTTATTCTTGCAGATGATAGTGTTGATGTGGTCGTGTCAATTCACACCATGGAACATGTTGATGACGACGAGTTGTTTTTGACAGAAATAAAGCGTGTATTGCGGCCTAATGGCCGGCTTCTCATTGAAGTTCCTTTGCGCCTTAGGAAACCGTTTATATATAATGATAATCCTTTTGTTCCAAAAACAGACTCCTTTCCAGGACACGTTCGTGAGTACAGCGTTGATGGGTTTGAGACGTTGGTGGGTAGGTTTTTTTCGATTGAAAATATATTAGGTGATAATCGTGGGGCGTACTGCGATATTGATAAAGCGCGGAACGCCGCAATGATAATCGCGGTAAATCCCCCCTAAAGCTCTTCCTGGATTCAACTCGCTAGTGCAATCGGTGGTTCAATTCCAAACAGTACTTGATTCGGAGTGTTAAAGTCCAAACATTTTCTCGGTCGGTCATTTAGTTTGTCCATTATTTTTTGCACATCAGCATGAGTCATATCGTCAAAGCTTGAGCCTTTCGGCGCATATTGACGAATCAATCCGTTTGTGTTTTCGTTTAAACCACGCTCCCAAGAATGATAAGGATGCGCAAAATAACTGCTCGCATTTAACGCTTCCGAAATCATCTCATGCTGCGCAAACTCCTTACCGTTGTCGTAGGTCAATGTTTCTACCTGCGCGGCTAAAGGGGTGAGCCCTTCAAGTATGGCCTGTCGTACCAACTCCGCCGTCTTATCAGGGGAAAGTACAATCACTGTAAAACGTGTTTTTCGCTCACCCGCCGTCATCAAAACGGCCCCGCCAATGCGGCCAATGATAAGGTCCATTTCCCAGTCGCCAATCCGCTTACGCTCATCAACAATTGCGGGGCGATCATCAATACTTACCCTATTTTTTAGCTGCCCGCGGCGATCTGGACTGCCATAACGTTTCTTACGCTTTTTTTGACAGCGTAAGTGGCGATGTAAGTCTCCTCCCGCTTTTTTGTCGATCAGTATGTACTGATAAATCCACTCCGAGCTGACCGACTGCAAGCCTTTCTTCTTCAGCCATCCACAGATCTGCTCAGGGCTCAAATCTTCCCGCAACAGTCTTTCAACATGGCCCCAGGTTTGACCTGTAATCAGGGAATGACTGCTCTGCTGTTTGCGCTCCTGGGCCAGCCTATTGGCTTGCTGAGGCCGATAACCCCGCAACCCACTATACGTTTAATCTCTCGGCCTATGGTGCTTGGATCTCGATCCAGCTCTATCGCGATCTTTTTTTGTGTATATCCCGCTTTCAAAAGCGTTTTAATCTGGTATCGTTCTATTTTGGTCAACTGTATATAAATCATTAGCAATTTCCTTTGGTCAGAAACTGGCGTGGATTATACCTGTGGGCCATCTTCCAAAAAAATTGCACTTACAAGTTGAATTCAGGCTTGATAGCTCTGAGTCTAGCGTAAGTTACGCTTTTTCCTTGTTTTTCTTGCTCTCTTTCATGGCTTTAACATAACCGCTGTGGGTCGCATCTTTTTTAAATGGGTCGCTTATTAATCGTTTATAGACTTCATCGATAAATCTATTGTAGTGTCTAGTCCCTTTTGAAACTTGTACTTTAAAGTCATTTGTATTTTTACAATACATTGAATGTTCTACTATTGATCCGAAAAAAACATTAAGGGAACCACGTAACATATAATGTGCGGTTTTGTCTTTTTTAGCTGAAATGGTTTTGTATACTCTAGATATTTCACGATAGAGATCTATATCGCTGCTAATATCACTTTGTAATTTTAGTTGTTCTTTTATTTCTAGTAAATATGTTAAGTGTTTGTGGTTCTTTTTGTTTTCAAAGTTGCTGTTTTTGTAATAATGAAAATGACTTTTTTTCATTTCTGAAATTTCTTTAGTTTTATCTATTGTAGGGCAGTCGCTTATCTCGTCTAATTTTACCGACTCTGTGCCGGCTATTTTTGCACCATGATTACTGTTGATAACACGTAAGTTGGGGAAAGCAGGTCGTATGAGTTTTAGGTAGCGTTCAATCGATATTCGAGCTGTTTGTAATGTCGGCATTGCCATTACGGTTCCGCCGAGATTACCTTCACAGTATGAAGATCGCTCTTTGTCGAATATTGTATAGTCAATGTTGTTTTTCTTGGCAAAACTCTCCATCTCATTATATACACTAAATTTGGAATGGTGTTTTGTGCTTTCAAGTACACCAAGGTCAACACCCACCAAATGAATCTCTTCGAAGCCCATGGACACTATAAATGATAAGCCGCAATTAGAAACTGTTGGATTACAGAAAAGAAGTTGGTTTATTGCGTGTGTCGTATGGTAGTTGGTAACCATAGGGCCGCCAGCATCATTGGGTTTAATCGCATAGCAAGCATCGGAAAAAGAAGCCAAAGTATCTGGCGCGACTGTGTGTAGACATAATAACGTGATGCCTTCTCTCTCTTCTGCCGTTGAGAAATGTTGAATTATGTCATTAACCATTATGCAGCGTTCCATTTCCACGTGAAAATCTGGTTTGATTCCCATGCGTAATAGAGAGCTTAAGGCTGTTCCACAACTGACTAAAATACTGTTGTTTTTGTTTCGATCTAAATAGTCTTTATGTTCGTCAAGCGATGGACCATTACCAATAAGCATAACGCGAGCGGAACGTTTGTGCGTTTTTTTACTAATAAAAGCTGCGTGTTCTGATTGAAGATTGTGGTATGCATGAGCTAAACCGATTTGTTCGTCGTCGTAGTAGCCTAATCCCCCCATGAAACGTTGGAACTCCTCCTGGTAGGTTTTAATAAATTCTACTTCGCCTTTTCTCGAACTATGTTGGTACAGATAGCTGAAAATTTGAGCATGCAAGCCCGTTCGTTTAATTGATTCCTCGAGTTGTGATAAGGCCAGTCTTGGTTCGACGCCGATGCAAAATCCGATAGATTTGTATTGGCCAGTAAATCGGTCAGCGATATTCTCCCAATCAAGGACGTGTAATGATGCAAAGAAAGAATCGATGCAGCGTTCGTGAATTATTATATTTTGAACGTCAAATTCGTTAATGAGTTCGGGGATATGGTGACCCAAACCTATTCCGGTAACGATAAGGTTAGTGATGGTTTTGGGTGTGGAGTTAATACGCTCCACTTTACATTCTTCGTACTCTTCAATCATCGCGTTAAGCGCGGGTATATGAATATGCTCATCATTATATGGTTTGTTTTTGGTGACATTAAAGCGTCGTACTCTTGCCTTTTTCTTGAATAGCTGTACTTGCTTCTTGCATTCCTCTTGTGGAAATTCATTATAGAAGTAACACTTTTTCTCTACGTCAATAAGATTGATTTGGTCGTTTGGGTCGAGTTTCAAGAGGTGGTTTGACGGTTTGAAATCCTGCATTAGCTTGTAGACCATCGGGAATCTATTTTTTAGCATCTCCATGTTATTTTTAAACAGGATACTCATCTCCATTTGCAGTTTTTGTTGCTCTGCGTGTCTGATGATTTGCTGGATTGCATTTGACATAAATATTTCCTGTGTGTTTGCACGATAATTCTTGTAGTTGGAGCTGTCGTCATTAGATTGGCGTATTCACATAAACAAGCGATATATATGCCATTTATTTTTTTATAATCATTTTTGTTGATTCGTATCGTTTTAGAATAGATTAGTTCTAAAGCATTAGTTGGTGGGGGTATTGAGAAAGCTCTCAATTTACCGATAAGTAATGTAAGTCATTGATAAGTAAGTAAAATATATTCTCCATAATTTTTTTATAAAAAACTAGAATCTAGTCCTAAAGTTTGAAATCACTATGCCGTTAACCTTTTACAGGAAGTCAGCAGCTATGTAGCTTGCGATTACTGAACAGCTGGTCAACCCGACTAGCATTCAAACTAAGAAACTTGGGAGGCCATCATGCCTTTAGTAGTTAACTCAAATATCTCATCCCTGAATGCTCAGCGTCAGTTGCTTCAGTCTGGTGCGGAACTAGATAAAGCGAGTGAACGACTCGCTTCAGGTAAACGTATTAACTCGGCGGCGGATGATGCTGCGGGTTTAGCCATTTCTAACCGTCAAACTTCACAGATTCGTGGTTTGGACCAAGCGGTACGTAACGCTAACGATGGTATTTCTCTTATCCAAACAGCTGAGGGTGCTCTTGACGAAACAACAAACATTTTACAGCGTATGCGGGAACTGGCCATTCAGTCTTCGAACGGTATCTATTCAGATACTGACCGGGCAACAATCGATGCTGAAGTACAGCAACTTAAGTCGGAAGTTGACCGAATTGCCGATTCAACCTCCTTTAACGGCCAGAATATTCTCGATGGCTCTTTAGGTGATATAGCACTTCAAGTCGGCTCGGAAGCCAATCAAACCATCGAATTTGCTATTCAAGGATTTAGTACGTCAAATCTTGGTGGCGCTGGCGGCGATATCATCGGTGAAGCGCTTACTGGTGGCACAGCGGATATTTTTGCTTTAACGGCCGATGAAATTACCATCAATGATGTGACCATTTCTTCATTAACTTCTTCTGCGACATTAAATGAAGCCCTAGTGACGATTAATTCTGACCTTGAAGGGAAAGGTGCCGAAGTTGGAGCTCTGGTATCGCATGAGGCTGCCGGCGCGGGTGATGGCGCATTGATCGCCGGTACCGATACATTAACTATTGCAGTAACGGATGGCGACGGAAATGCCCAGTCGTACATAATTACCGATACAGCTAACATGGACGAACTGATCGATAAAATTAACGCTGAGACAACTGTTTCGGCTTCACTAAACGATTCCGGAAAACTTGTATTAGCCCAAGAGGGTATTGCTTCGATCACCGTAACGGATAACACAACTACTGACGAGGCGTCAGGCTTTACTAATGCCGGTGCCGGAAACTTTAGTCTGGTAGTCAACGATACAAGTGGTACCGGCGCGGGTGTTAAAATTGAATCTCTTACTGGAGCGGTTACGGCAACAATTGATGCTCTCGGTATTGATCTGAATGATGATGATGGTAACTTGATAGCTAATGGGCTAACGGGTAACGCAACGAATGATATCAACGCAGGCGACTTAATTGTTAATGGTGTTGAAATTGGTAAAATTGAGGCAGGTACGGGCACAGCAGAGACTATTACTGCCACCATCGATGCAATTAATAAATTGAGTAGCGAAACCGGTGTTGTCGCGTTCGAGGCTGCAAGTGGCAGTAATGATACGGTTGCACTTCGCTCTTCAAGTGGCGATCAGATCTCGGTTAAATATGGCGAAAATGCAACGGACGCTGATGTTCTCGCTATCTCTGGCTTGTCGGAACGAAATGCGGCATCTGGAGCAGGATCCATCGCTGGGGTGTCAGTGTCAACAGCTGCCGGAGCTCAGACCGCTATCGTTACCATTGATACCGCGCTTGAGCAGATAAACGATACTCGATCTGAATTGGGTGCGATTAATAACCGACTCGATTTTACGGTATCTAACTTAGGTAACGTTTCTGAGAAAACATCGGCCGCACGATCGCGAATTGTTGATGCTGATTTCGCCTCTGAAACCGCTCAGTTAAGCCGGTCTCAGGTATTACAACAAGCGTCGCAGGCTATGCTCGCACAAGCGAATGCACGACCCCAACAGGTTCTATCGCTTCTCCAGTAAGCGAATAGTTCACTAAGAAGTGTAAAAGGCTATTGGGGAAACCCTCTAGCCTTTAGTTAGATAGATAGTTAGATAGTTAGATAGTTAGATAGAGGTTAACCTATGAATGAAGTTAGATTTACACAGCCTGCCGTCCCCGTGACGATTAGTGCTGCTTCATCAAAGGAGACTGTTGAGGCGAAAGCTCAAGAAGGCGGCAAAACCTTGCCTACTAAAGCGACACAAAATGTTGATAAGGTAGAAAAACAGGCTCCCCCCGAGCCTAAAGAAGATTTGCAAACCGCAGTAGCTGAAATTAGTACGTACGTTCAAAAAATTCAGCGAGACCTGCAGTTTACCGTCGATAATGAGTTAGATCGCACAGTCATAAAAGTTGTAGATAGCGACTCCGGTGACATCATTCGGCAAATTCCAGAGGATATATTTTTGGAGTTGGCACGAAGATTGAAAGATGATGGAGAAGTGAAACTTATGGATGCCTTTGGTTAAGCAGTAATATTTTGTTCCATTGGCAAAAGGGCGCTCTTTTTTAGGAGTGTCCTTTTTGTCGTTTGGGGATTCGATAAATAATCGTCAAATGATAATAGATTTGGTTTTTAGAGTTGTGATTTTAGAGCTTTTGGTTTTAGATCTTTGATTTATAGATCTTTGATTTATAGAGCTTTGATTTATAGAGCTTTAATTTTTGGACGTTGGGCATTTGGAAGTAAGGCTAGGCTTTGAGTAAACCAAATATTCTTACAGAGAACTTGAAACTTGACGATAATATAGTTACACGCCACTGTTTATATAACTCAGTTTTATATAGTTCAGTTTTATGTGGCGCAAAATTGATTTTGGTGACGGCTTATGATTGATAACAATATTCTTCAATCCTTAGGAGCGGGTTCTGGCATTGATACGCCGAACCTCATAAGCCAGCTCGTCAGTATCGAGCGCACAGCGCCACAACAACGAATTGATTCAAAGCGAGATCTTGCCGAAACACGGATTTCTGATTTTGGTACGCTTACAAGTACCTTATCAACACTTCAAGATGCGGCCGCGGCCCTGATCGAACCCGAAGCCTTATTTAGTAAGAGTGCTTCGTTTACCGAAAGTGATGCATTGGTTCCAACGGAGCTGGGTACAGATGTTCAAGCGGGAACTTATGCCTTCGAAGTTGCGCAAATTGCCACAGCGCATACATTGGCCTATGCCGGTGTTAGTGATGTCGATGCCGCGATTGGCGAGGGCACGCTAACGTTTAGTTTTGGGGCGTGGGCGCGAACAGCCGATGTTATCAGTGGTGCCTTTACACAGGATACTGACACAGATGACGTCACTATTACTATTGACAGCACTAACAACTCGCTAGAAGGTTTGCGCGATGCTATTAACGATGCGGACTTTGGTGCGAGTGCGAGTATTATTTTTGATGGCACTGATTTTCGCTTAACAATTGTTGCCGAAAGTGGTGAAGACAATCAGCTTGAAATAACCGCGAACGAAAGTGGTGGGGCAGGTCTTTCAGATTATGCTTTTACAACAGGCGCTGAAATTGATGGTGCCGGAGACCCAATAGATCGACAAGGCGGTCAAAACGCAGAGCTAACCCTTAATGGTGTGACGATTGAGCGTTCGTCAAATACGATTGATGATATTGTCGAAGGGCTTACCTTAGATATCCTAAAGCCCACCGATGTTGGTGAGATTGTGTCGGTTACCGTTGCCGATGATAAAGCCTTTGCCGAGCAAAATATTCGAAACTTCGTCGAAGCATACAATTTATTTTTAGAGGCCATTGACCCAATTTTTGGTGTCAATGAGGTCGAAGATGAAGAAGGTGAAACGGAAACTGTTGTCGGTTCTCTCGCGAATGACGGTCTTGCGAAATCAATTCTTACGCAAATACGAACAACTATTTCAAGTGCCATACCTGGTCTTGCTGATTCAGACTTAACGTCGTTAACGAATGTTGGTATTCGAACAGAAATCGATGGAAGTTTAAGTATTGATGAAGACGACTTTACTGAAGCTTTTGAATCGTATTTTGAAGATGTGCAAAAATTGTTTTCCCCTCATACGATCACATCGGATAATGACATTACTATCAATAGTTTTAGTGATAACACCACCGCCGGTGAATACGATATTGTTGTTACGCAAGCCCCAGTAAAGGGGTATTACGATCTTGGTAATGCTATTGTCAATTTGCCCGGTACAGACCTAGTTATTGCTGGCGGCACGCACACCTTTCAGTTCGATGTAAATGGCACTCAGACAGAAGAGCTAACACTGCCCGATGGGACCTACACAACAACCGACGAGTTGGTGGCTGCGGTACAAACATTAATAAATGGTGATGTAAATTTAACTGAGGCGACAGAAACGGTAACGGTTTCGTATAATTCCGGTACCGGTGCGCTAGATTTTGATTCAAAGCGCTATGGTGCTGCGTCCATTGTTTCTATAGTTGCTGCGAGTACTGATTCGTTAAATGATTTAGGTTTTGTTGAAGGGACCGGTACTGCGGGAGCTACGGCTGCTGGTACTGTTAATGGTGAAGCGGCATTTGGTTCAGCTAATGTCCTACTGCCAGCGCTTGGTGATCCGGGCGAAGGTCTCGCTATGGTTATCGGCGAAAACGCTGTAAGCGCCACCGTTAATTTTTCTCGCGGCTTTGCTGGTGAATTAAATGCGCTTATAGAATCTTTTCTTGCGACTGACGGTGTTATAGCGACACGTACAGAGACTCTGGGTAATAATATCGATGCGTTAGAAGAGGATGAAACCGCTTTAGATCGACGCATGACTTCGTACGAAGAGCGATTACTTAATCAGTTTATCGCCATGGAACGTATAATATCTTCATTAAGTAGTTCTGGATCGTTTTTGGATAATCTAATAAATACACTTCCATTTACGAGTGGGAATAATCGCTAAAGGTATTTGATGGTTAGCCGTTAACTATATCAAATGCTTTCTTTAGGAGTTTAGCACTGTGAATTATCAACTAGCCGCATCGTCTTATGCCCAAGTTAAAAATCACTCTGGCGTACAATCTGCGAGCCCTCACAAATTAATTGATATGTTGTTTGATGGCTTGCTCGAGCGAATCTCGCAGGCCAAGGGCGCAATGACGCACAACAACATTGAGTTGAAAGGTAAAAAAATAAATAGCGCTATCAATATATTAGGAGGGTTAAGAGAGAACTTAAATCATGATTCACCCGATGAGATTTCTGATAACCTTGATGCACTTTATGATTATATTCAAGGTCTTTTAAGTCGCGCACATAGTTCGAACGATATTGCTTTGTTAAATGAAGCCGGCGATCTTATACACAATGTTGCCGGTGCTTGGAAGAAAATAGGATAATTTATTCCGCTTGTTGTAAGAGTATAGTTATAGCTGGTAGGATTTTTATCAGCAAAGCAAAGTAAAGCGAATCGCATAAAGTGTTGATTCGCTTTAATTCTGTATATCCTCCTCTTTTTTTTAATCCGCCCTTCGTATTTCCTTTATTTTTGTTAACTACGTTGTAATTTATTTGTGTCGCTTTGTTTTTTTTGAACTTGGCGTTATCTATGCATAGTTATACTGTACGTGTCAGTAGACACTAAATTGACTTTCATTTAATTAATTACTTAAAATTAACAGGAGGCTTCGATGTCTGTAGAAGCAACTCAAGCTGCAATAGAGCTCGAAAACGCAACGGAGATAAGCCCGCATCGTTTAATCTCTCTATTGATGCAGGGCGTTCTAGAGCGCGTAGAGCAAGCTAAAACGAGTATCGATCAAAGTAATCAAGACGATTTAGACATTATACTGCCAAAAATCGTGAATATGATTTCTGCATTACGGCAGAGTTTAGATTTTGATCAAGGCGGTGATCTTGCTTTAAATCTCGATGGCTTGTATGAATATATGATTGATCGTGTAAGTGATGAGCCTCAAGATTTAAATACCGATACTTTTTCTGAGATCGCAGGATTGATGGATAGCGTTAAAGATGGGTGGGATCAAATTAGTTCTGTCGCAGCTTAGCTCTGTCACCGCCTAATTTGTAGTCGCATACGAAGTCCAATGTAATAAATTTGTTGGATATTGTATGCAAAAAAATTAAAGAGCTTTGCGCGCTTGCCGCTATACTTACTGTAAGACTAAATATCAGTAAATTGGGAGCGCAGCATGTCTTTAATTTCACCATCTCATGTTTCATTGGTGCGCGCTCGACGAGCGATGGAAAAAGCGTTTAGCTCTGAGCAGTGGGATCAGTTAAAGGCACTGGATCGCGAATTAGGCGCTAGTCTCGATATGGCTTTTACCGACGAAGAACGCGATACCAAAACACTGGTCTCTGAACTAGAAAAAGTACTTAGTATTTACGCATCTATTGTAGACACTCTACCCGAATCATCTGTCCGTAAAGTCCTATCTCCGGCTAAAAAGTAAGCTGTTTTGACGTTTTAAGCCTCGTTCTAGCGTTAGAATTTGACACATGTCATTTTCTTGACTATATAAAGTTAATCATTCTTTTCTTAATGATGCACTTGCAAGCACGTGTACGAATAGATAACCTTCGCGCCAATTTTAATGATAATGCGGGTTGTATTTATTTACGTGCATTAGTACGGATTGCAAAAATATAGAACATACACACATAGCCGTGTGTTCTTGCCGTTGTTCTAAAGGATACTTTAATGCTTCACGAAAAAACGATATTAGTGCTCGGGGACTCCAATGTTGAGCGGCATGATATTTCGACTATATTAGATTTTATTGGCGAACGTGCCTTAGAGTGTTCGTACTCAAATTGGAAAGAAACCTTAGAGGACAGCCGTCGATCTTCTATTGGACTGGTTGTTGCGTTCATATCGATCGGTGAGACGGCTCTTAGCGAGTATGTTGAGAGCTGTAAAAATCATTTAGGTGAAGTTCCTTTAGTCGCTATTTTTTCAGATCTAGAGCTGGATCTGAATGCTCTACCAAAATTCTCGTCCTTGGTGGCCCGATTTAAAGGTGTCCCGCATTATAGTGAGCTGAATGATGCAATACACCGTGCGCAATGTTACAACGAAGCGGTTCTTGTTAAAAACGAACTCAAAAATAAACGCCCAGTCCACCTCTTTAGAAGCCTTGTAGGCACGAGTCGCGATATTCAATCCGTTCGTACTATGATGGCCCAAGTCGCTGATACCAATGTTACAGTGTTGATTGAAGGGGATTCCGGCACGGGTAAA
Source organism: Flavobacteriales bacterium (assembly GCA_047638775.1). Taxonomy (GTDB): domain Bacteria; phylum Pseudomonadota; class Gammaproteobacteria; order Pseudomonadales; family Cellvibrionaceae; genus Agaribacterium. The sequence continues at coordinate 23,222 of JBLIMQ010000021.1, read as the reverse complement.
GAGGTTGTAGCGCGAAACTTACATTATCATTCGGATCGTCGTGAGGGGCCTTTTGTCCCTGTGAATTGCGGTGCTATACCCGGGGAACTTTTAGAGAGTGAACTTTTTGGGCATGAAAAAGGCGCGTTTACCGGTGCCGTAAGTTCAAGAGCCGGACGTTTTGAATTAGCAGAAGGGGGCACTCTATTTCTTGATGAAATTGGTGATATGCCCTTACATATGCAAGTTAAGATTCTGCGTGTACTCCAGGAAAAGACGTTCGAGCGTGTCGGTGGTAATAAAAGTTTTAAAACGAATGTTAGGATTATCGCCGCGACACATCGAAACCTAGAGTCAATGATTGCCGATGGAAAGTTTCGTGAAGACCTTTACTATCGATTAAATGTATTCCCCATCGAGATGCCTTCGTTAAGTGAGCGTTCTGAAGACGTGCCCTTACTGATCAATGAATTAGTAAAGCGTATGGAGAGTGAGGAGCGTGGCTCAATTCGATTCAATTCATCGGCCGTTCTCTCGTTATGTAAACATCCTTGGCCTGGTAATGTGCGTGAACTTGCGAATTTAGTTGAGCGAATGGCTATTATGCATCCCTATGGGGTTGCAGGTGTTAACGATTTGCCGCCTAAATATCGACATATTGTGGTCGAGGATGATTTTAAAGTTGAGCTTGAACCGAGTGATGTGAGCACTTCGATCGTCGGTGTGGGTGATACCCTGATCTTGCCAGAAGAGGGTCTTGATCTTAAAGCGTATATTGCGGGGATAGAGCAGAACCTTATTCAGCAAGCCTTGGATAATCATTCAGGCGTAGTTGCAAGAGCAGCTGAGCAGCTGAGTATTCGACGGACGACGCTGGTTGAGAAAATGCGAAAGTACGGCATTCAACGTTAGATCGAGCTGTAAGCAAGTTGGTTGCTAATTCTTTATAGCTGTATCTGTACTTTTAGGCGCGAGTAAAACCCTAGCGCAGGGAGCTTACGTACACTAAAGCTCGCTTCTCTTGCTGTAGATCTTAAACAATAAGTCTCTGCTTTAGCGCTAAATGTTCTCTCTGTAATATGCTTCTGGGTAACTGTTTCAGTGTTACCCAAATTAATCACATTATGTTAGGATGTATTGCCGTACTATCCACGATCTACTCACACTGACCCCTGAACCCCTGACCCCTGACCCCTGACCCCCTGACCCCCTGACCCCCTGACCCCCTGACCCCCTGACCCCCTGACCCCCTGAACCCCTGAATCCAGTATCTATTAGGAGCTTTCATAGGGGCGCTTATATGTCGGTGCACCGAGTAAAAAGACTTCCGCTGCGGCGTGCGACATTTATCCGAACCTATGTGGTCGTTACCCTTGTCGCTTGTGCGGTAGTAGACAGTCATTCCTAAAGTCGCTGAGTGCTTGGTCTGAATTACAGGCTCCCATGTTAAGTAAATTTGATATGCAAACGCTGTAATTGTTACTTAAGAGTTACCCTTCAAATTTTTTTAGTATATGTGTAGATCACGTTTACTGTATTGCGTTGAATAGCGAGCGCTGAATGCAAAGCGAGCATGAGAATCCTAGTGCCTGTATCGACATTAATATAAGCCGTTTTACCAGATCCTATTTCATATCTTGTTCCAGACTCTGTTTCAGACCATATTCCAGTATATGGCTTGTCTCCGTCGGCGCTTTGATTTTGTCGCTTTCTATTTTTATTGTCCTTCTTTCTGTCAAATCTATGACTTATTTTACCTCGTCTCGTATTTAGTCATTCTAAGTCTTTGATAAGTATAGGGTTGTATATTTGGCACCAGCCTTGCAACAGACCCTGTAGATATTCAAAAATCAGTAAGGATTTGTTTTGACAATCGCAACGCATCGTAAAGAATCGGTAATTAGTGCATCAGCAATAAGCGCACCGGCAATTAGTGCATCAGCAATAAGCGCACCGGCAATTAGTGCATCAGCAATAAGCGCATCGGTAAACCCTGTCGCGGATGTTGATGAATTATTAAGCCATCAAGAAAACCTTGAGAGGGCTTATCAATACTTTAATGAAAGTTCGTCGTTTTTGGCCGATTCGTACCATGCATTACAGAACAAAATTCGTTTATTGAGTGAAGAGCTTGACGGTCGAAATAAAGAGCGAGATCAAGAGCTAAAAGAACGTCAGTCAATAGAACATAAACTTAGTGCGCTATTAGATTTTCTTCCTGGTGGCGTCATTGTATTAGATGCTAGTGGGTCGATAGTTGAGTCGAACCCTGCTGCTAGAGAACTACTGGATACCAAGCTGGAGGGGCGTGTTTGGAGACATGTTATTGCTGAAAGCTTCGCACCAAAAAATGATGACGGTTTTGAAGTTTCTACACGTAAAGGACGCAGGGTAAGTGTAGCGACCAGCTCTTTAGGCGAAGAGGGTCAAATTTTATTATTAACCGACCAAACTGATACGCGAATTTTGCAAGACAATTTAAGCCGTAACGAGCGTTTGTCCGCAATGGGTAAAATGGTTAGTGCACTCGCGCATCAAATTAGAACGCCCTTATCCGCAGCTTTGCTTTATGCCGGCCATTTATGTCATAGCGAGCTGAATGATGATCAAAAAGAACAATTTTCGAATAAATTATTAGGTCGCTTGGAACATATGGAAATGCAGGTTCGCGACATGATGTTATTTGTTAAAAATGAATTACCGCTTAACGATATTGCAAGTGTAAGTGATTTAGAGCGAGGATTAAAGGCGGCAGCGGAAGTCGTACTTTGCCATCCTAAGGTGCAGTGTGATTGGCAGAATTATGCGGCCACAAACAGAATAAAATGTAATCGGGAGGCGCTTGTAAGTGCTTTGATGAATCTTGTGAATAATGCCGCACAAAGTTCACAAAACGAACTCCATATATCGGTGCAGTTTAACGTTATTCGTAATGAGAACTCGGCGGTTGGTGCGCCAATTGAAGAGCAGTTACAAATAATCATAAGTGATGATGGTGAAGGTATGACGGCGGAGCAGTTGCAGAGAATTCAGGTTCCATTTTCAACCACTAAGTCACAAGGCACAGGCTTAGGTCTGTCGGTGGTACGCTCCATTGCAAGCGCGCACGGCGGCAGTTTTCAATTGCGTTCTCATAAAGGCTTAGGCACAACAGCAGAAATCCGTTTGCCATTATGTTTATAGCTCGAAAATTCGCTCTTAGTTAAAGTAGGTAAATGTTTAGATTAACGAAATGGCCAGAGTTGAAACTATTAGATTTCAAATGATTATATTTCAAATGATTAGAGTTCAAATGATTAGAGTTGAAATGATTAGAGTTGAAATGATTAGAGTTGAAATAAAAATCTATATAAGCACATATTAAAATTCGATATGTACTCAGAGAAAAAAGGTGATACATGAGTAAGTCAGAAAATACACGCAAGCCATCGATTCTTGTTGTCGAAGATGATCCGGGTCTACGCGAAGCGCTCGTTGACACCTTATGTCTGGCGAAAATGTCCGTTGAACAGGCGGCCAATGCCGAGATTGCAGTGGAGTGTTTAAAAGTGCAATCTCAATTTGATTTAATTGTTTCAGATGTCAATATGGGAGAAATGTCAGGGCATGATCTTTTGCATCATGTTCGTCATAATTACCCGCATATTCCAGTTTTACTGGTAACAGCTTACGCCAGTATTCAAGAGTCTGTACAGGCCATGAAAGACGGAGCTGTAGATTATCTTGTTAAACCGTTTGAGCCTGGAGTGTTAGTTGATACGGTGAAAAAATTTGTTTTTCATGATGAGCACAATTCGGATGAGCCCATTGCAGAGTCTGCGTCAAGCAGGCAGTTGCTTGATATGGCTCAACGTGTCGCGCAGAGCGATTCAACCGCACTACTTATGGGAGAGTCCGGAACGGGAAAAGAGGTGCTAGCCCGTTTTATTCATGAAAAATCACCACGTGCAAAAGGGCCGTTTATTGCGGTGAATTGTGCTGCTATTCCAGAAAATATGTTAGAGGCCACGTTGTTTGGGCATGAAAAAGGCGCCTATACCGGTGCGTATACGTCGGCCCCCGGTAAGTTTGAGCAGGCGAATGGAGGTACAATTTTACTTGATGAAATTTCGGAGATGGCCTTGAGCTTGCAGGCTAAGTTATTGCGCGTACTGCAAGAGCGAGAAGTTGAACGCTTAGGTGGGCGAAAAACCATTAATCTGGATGTGCGTGTTATTGCAACGTCGAACCGTGATATGCGAGAAGAAGTCGTAAATGGCAATTTTCGAGAGGATTTGTATTTCCGTTTATGTGTTCTACCTCTTCATTGGGCGCCGTTACGTGATAGACAAGAAGATATTTTACCGCTGGCTGAAAAGCTTCTCGCGCGTCACGCCAAAAAACAACATCGAGCCGGTGTTTCTTTTTCCGAAAAAGCGCGCGAAACCTTAGTTCAATATGCTTGGCCCGGTAATGTTCGTGAACTTGATAACGTCATGCAACGAGCGCTAATTTTGCAGACCGGCGATGTTATTCAGCCAATTGATTTGGGGATAGCGGCACCCGTAACGTTTAGCCAAAAGCCTCTTTTAGTTGATATGTTTCAGGATACTGTGCGGACAATGAGTCGGGATGTTGTTGTCGAACACCGCCAACATGATAGCTTTACTAATGACGGTGATAGTTTTGGCGGAATTGCACCAGAGCTTGGTAAAAACATGCAGAAACATGAGTTTGACATCATTGTTAAAACGCTAAAAGAGGAGCGGGGCAGTAAAAAGAACACAGCCGAAAAGCTCGGTATTAGTCCGCGCACATTACGTTATAAATTAGCACGCTTACGCGAAGATGGTTTCGACCTAGATACGGCGATGGGTTAAGAAAAAATTCATCTTGTCATTAAATCGTCATACTTAGATGCAACGATAAGCCTGAATACACAGATTCATTTGTGTGGATTATTAACGGCTAATTAGAAGGCACTTATTATGACTGTAGAAATACTTGAGTCTAGCGAGTCGAAACCATTAGACGATTTTTCAGATTTTTCAGATTTTAAATTGGATTCATTCAATGGCTTGGACTCACGTCGTCGTCTTGAAAGTAAGTTAGAAGAATATAGGCTTCGCCGTGAGCTATCGGAATATGGGTACGAGCATTAGATAAGCTCTGACCAAGCCCCAATGTGAGTAGTTTTTTCTTCGGCGACGGCCCCCGCGTTACGTTATAAATCACTTCCATGTGACGATGCGCGGCTCTAATAAGTCACATCCGTGTGGCGATACGGAGCTCCTAGATTTGCTCTAGTGCCTACATCCATGTAGATATGAACAACACGTCGCAATGAAATCCAGATCGTGCTTGACACTAATGTGCAAGGCACTCAATGTGCTTATGTGCAGGCTCTGGATTTAGTTTTCACTCCTTAGTACGAACAACTAATCACAGCTAATACTCGATAATGCTAAGGCTCACAATGAGCCTAAATACGTAAAGGCATAACTATCCGAGGGTATGTCGACAAATGGCATATGTGGTTTTTTTATGGAAATTTTCTCAGTAAAGCACGTCACTAATTTATTCATTTAGAACTGTATTTAGCTTTTCGGTAGGTTCTGTAATTGCGGTGCGGCAATTTATTTCCTATTGGCCATAATTGGCCTGTTTTGTGCTCTATACCTATTAAGAATCATAAATTTATATTGTGTGTCAATAAGTTGTCATAAATGACTAACCATCGATATAAATGCTAGTTAATAAGAGTGAAGAGTCATGATTTCAAACCGAATGGACGTTAATCGACTGATGCTTGAGATGCGAGCACTTAAATCGCAGACACAAGCATTTGGTGCTACACAAGGTATACAAAACCTTGAAAAAAGTAATCCTATTAACGGTATTCAAGAAACAGGCAAGACAAGTTTTACTAACATTATGGAGCAGGCTGTTAATAAAGTGAATGAAGTTCAGCATGCTTCAGGCGCGGTATCTAAAGCTTACCTTCAAGGCGACCAAAACGTTGGGGTGACAGATGTCATGATCGCCTCACAAAAAGCTGGCGTCGCTTTTGACGCTGCTGTTCAGGTGCGGAATAAACTTGTCGATGCATATCGCGACGTGATGAATATGCCTATATAAGTTCTCGGTTTCTCATAGACAAGCAACGCAAGAATTATTGAAATAAAGAAGTGTAACATCGAGAAAACTTATGGCTAATGCAGCAGCAGATAATTATGGTAAAGGTGGGACTGGCGATTTAATCGATGGCTTCAATAATTTAAACATATTGCGCCAAGCAGGGTTAATGGTTGGTCTGGCCGCGAGTGTCGCTATAGGTTTTGCCGTTGTATTGTGGACGCAAGGCGAGGACTGGAAGCCACTCTATGGAAGTCTAGATAGATTGGATTCTTCTGAAGTGTCGGGTATTTTAGACTTTAATGAAATTTCTTATAAAATCGATGGCTCGACTGGCGCGCTGTTGGTTCCCGTTGATGAGGTTCATAAGGCGCGTTTGGTGCTAGCCGACGCGGGTGTGCAAGGCGATAAAAGCTACGGCTATGAGTTGTTGGATCAAGAGCAGCAGCTTGGTACTAGCCAGTTTATGGAGTCGATTAAATTTCGTCGCGGCTTAGAAGGAGAACTTGCTCGAACGATCTCCAGTGTAAATTCGGTTCGTGGAGCTCGCGTACATTTGGCCATCCCTAAGCAGACAGTATTTATTCGCGAAGGCCGCGAGCCCAGCGCATCAATTTTTTTAGAACTTTTTCCCGGCCGTCCAATTACTTCTAAACAAGTTCGTGGCATTGCAAATTTAGTCGCTTCTAGTGTGCCTGACCTTGATATAGAAAACGTTAGTATTGTTGATCAGAAAGGGAACCTTTTATCCGTGGGTGTGGAGGATGAAAAGCTTACCGCAGCAGCTCAACATCTTGATTACACGCGAAAAATAGAAAACGACATTATTCTAAGAATTCGACGCTTAATATCGCCTATAGTCGGTGCGGGCAGTTTCAAAACTGAAGTGTCAGCCGACATAGATTTTACCGAAATAGAGCAAGCGGAAGAATCATTCAACCCGGACCTTCCTGCTATTCGTAGTGAACAAATTGTGGATGAGCAGCGAACTGGGGCTGCGGGAAACGGCGGTGTTCCAGGCGCATTAGCTAATCAGCCGCCGGCAGAAGGTCAGGCACCTATTAATGCTATAGGAGGAGGTGGTGATGGCGCCGCCGCGCCAAGCAATTCTCGCTCACAAAAAACCCGAAACTATGAGCTCGATCGTACTGTGAGTTATACGCGTCATGAAAAAGGACGTTTACGTCGTTTATCGGTTGCGGTAGTTGTTGATGATAAGGCGCAATTCGCCGCCGATGGCAGCGCTGCACCGAAAATTGCGTGGACAGACGCCGAACTTGAACGATTGGCTATACTTATACGCGATGCTGTTGGTTTTTCAGCCGTTCGTGGCGATAGTGTCAATATCCTTAACGAGTCTTTTTTAGCGCTTCCAACGATTGAAGTTGAAGGTGATCGCCCCGTTTGGGAACAAGATTGGTTTACCAAGATTGCCAAGCAATTGGCCGGTGTATTTATTGTCATTATGTTAGTGGTTGGTTTATTGCGGCCTGTATTGAAAAGCTTGGCTGTTTCGGGCATTACATCGCGCGCCGATGATGAAGCAAAAGAGTTGGCAGCATTGCAGGCCTCAGGTTTGGACTCTTTCGACTCTTTATCGGATGAAGCCGTTACCTTAACGGGTGGTGATGCTTTAGCGCTACCCAGCCCGGAAGATAGCTATGAACAACAGCTCAATGCGGTTAAAGGCTTAGTTGCTGAAGACGCAGGTCGGGTTGCCCAAGTTATTAAACGTTGGATTAATGAAGAATGAGCAAAGTTGTAGCCGCAAGAGGCAAAGACGCAAAACAAGCCCCGACATCAAACTTGAGCAAACTTGAGCAAGCAGCCATCTTGTTGATGTCTATGGGTGAGACAGCGGCTGCTGATGTACTTAAGCACATGGGGCCCAAAGAGGTGCAGCGTTTAGGTACGGCCATGGCGCAGCTCGAAAATGTTCAGCAATACGAAGTTGAAGTGGTGTTGAACACTTTTATGGAGGAGGTGCGAACGCAAACAGGTTTGGGGATGGGCTCGGATGGCTATATTCGTAATATGCTTGTTCAAGCTTTGGGCGACGATAAGGCCAATGGTCTTATCGATAGAATTCTGCTCGGTGGTAATACTACCGGTCTCGATACACTCAAATGGATGGAAGCACGTTCAGTTGCCGATATTATTCGCAATGAGCATCCACAGATCCAAGCGATCGTTATTGCCTATCTAGACCCAGATCAAAGCGCTGAAGTTTTAGACTATTTCCCTGAAAAAGTTCGGCTTGATGTCATGCTTCGTTTGGCTTCATTGGATACGGTTCAACCCAGTGCCTTACAGGAATTGAATGATATCTTGGAAAAACAGTTCTCTGGTAATGCCGGTTCTCAAACAAAAGATATTGGTGGTTATAAAATTGCCGCAGAAATAATTAACAATCTTGATAGTTCGGCGGGTAGTGAGCTGCTGGATTCTATTCGGGAAATTGATGAGGATCTGGGGAATCAAATTCAAGATCTTATGTTCGTCTTTGATAATCTTCGCGAAATTGATGATCGTGCCGTTCAGGCTCTATTACGTGAAGTTAGTTCCGATGTATTAATTCTTGCGCTTAAAGGCGCAGATGAAATGTTACAAGAAAAAATCTTTGATAATATGTCTAAGCGTGCAGCAGAGCTTCTGCGGGATGACCTTGAAGCTAAAGGCCCTGTTAAATTATCAGATGTTGAGGGAGCTCAAAAGGAAATTCTTACCATTGCTCGACGTATGGCCGATGCTGGCGAAATACAGTTGGGTGGCGGTGGTGAAGAAATGGTGTAAATCCGTTTTAAATGCGTAATTGGGTAGTAATAAAGGCATGGATCAAGATAAAAAATTAAATCAAAATCGTATTCCCTACGAAAGCCTTGACGGTAATGCACAGGTCACTTCTTGGAATATGCCGCAGATGCACTCTAAAGGAACCGTCATTAAATCGGCGGAACTTGAAAAGAAAGAACCAAATGAGCGAATCGAATCCGTAAAATCAAAGCCAAAGCCGATGACGGCCGAAGCGTTGGCTGCGTTAGCCCAGCAAGCAAAAGAAGAAGGTTATAAAGAAGGTTATGCGTTAGGGGAACGTAAAGGTCTTGAGCTTGGGCAAAATCGTGGAGAAAAAACAGGTCATAAAAAGGCTTATACAGAAGCGCGTAAAGAAATTGAAAGTTTACAGGATCGTTTGCGTACGATTGCTAGTTCATTGTTCGACCCTATGCAGCGGCAAGAACTAGATGTTGAAAAAACATTAATCGACCTAACGCTTAACATTGCCCAGCGGATTGTCGTTTCAGAAATTGAGGCGGATCATCGAAAATTATTGGAAATAATCAATCACGCTATTGCGGCGTTACCGAAAGGTGTCGATATTTTTAGCGTTCATCTAAATCAGCATGACGCAGAGCTGTTGAAAAATCTACGGCCGAACAATGCACTTGAATGGCATGTGCATATTGACGATACGTTAGCGAGTGGCGGTTGTAAAATTGAATCAAAGCATAGCAGTATTGATTTTACCTTAGAGCGAAGAATCGAAGAGTGGTTGGGGGAAGTGGACAACGAAGATCTTACGGGCGACGTAACAGATGATTTAGGTGCGGCACAGGTCTTTAATGATGTTCCCCCTGATAATGTTAAAATGGGCGCTAACACTATAACTAACGCCGCAACTAACACAGGAGCTAACACAGGAGCTAACACAGGAGCTAACACAGGAGCTAACACAGGAGCTAACACAGGAGCTAGCGCCGCAAGAGCTTCAGTTGCTCAAGCGGCTAAGCGGCAACGCCCGATTGATGGAGGTAGCAAAGCCGCGGCAGGGCAGCTGAATACTCGGAAGCCCTCGAGTGTGGATACATCATCGACGGAGACGCCCGATGCGTCCTAAAGTGTCTAAGGATGAGCCGCCCACATTACGACGTTTAAATGATCGTCTTAAGGGCTATCATCGATATGCGGCACTCGACAAACCTGCAGTCGCTAGTGGGCGATTAACGCGCATGGTCGGGCTTACCCTCGAGGCTATAGGCGTTGATGTTCCCGTTGGCCATAACTGCGTCGTAATAAATCGAGAAGGTATTGAGATCGAAGCGGAAGTTGTTGGTTTCGACAACGAAATCACCTATTTAATGCCGGTTCAAAAAATACGAGAACTCCAGCCAGGTGCTAAAGTTGTGCCTGTGGATCGCCATGCAAAATTGGTCATGGGAGATCACCTACTCGGTCGTATTATTGACGGAATGGGTCAGCCACTGGACACCTTGGGGGCATTCCCGCAATCCTATGGTGATGATTATAGTCCTAGACGTATTAACCCATTGCATCGTCACCCAATCCACAACACCTTAGATGTAGGGATTCGAGCGATTAATTCACTATTAAGCGTTGGTAAGGGGCAGCGCTTAGGCCTGTTTGCAGGGTCTGGTGTTGGTAAAAGCGTATTGCTGGGTATGATGACCAAATTCACCGTAGCGGATATTGTCGTCGTTGGCTTAATTGGAGAGCGTGGACGAGAAGTGAAAGAGTTTATCGATCAAATATTGGGGAAAGAGGGCTTAAAAAAGGCGGTCGTTGTTGCCGCCCCTGCGGATGATGCGCCATTAATGCGTTTACGCTCGGCTCAGTTGGCTACGCAAATTGCTGAATACTTTCGTGATCAAGGTAAAGACGTGCTTTTACTTATGGACTCCTTGACACGGTATGGCCAAGCGCAGCGCGAAATAGCGTTGGCGATTGGGGAGCCTCCGGCAACAAAAGGTTACCCGCCCTCAGTTTTTGCTAAAATTCCTGAGCTAGTTGAGCGGGCGGGCAATGCGGAGCAAGGTGGTGGATCGATAACCGCATTTTATACGGTTCTAACCGAGGGAGACGACTTACAAGACCCCATCGCTGATTCTGCTCGCGCTATTTTGGATGGGCACATTGTACTTTCGCGTAAATTAGCCGACCAAGGTGTTTATCCTGCAATTGACATCGAAGCCTCTATTAGTCGCGTTATGCCGAGTATTGTTAGCCCGGATCAGCTACAAAGTACATTAAACTTTAAAAAGCTACTGTCGACCTATAAAAGTAATCAAGACCTTATCAGTATTGGTGCCTACACACCGGGATCGAACCCAGAAATTGATGAAGCTATCGAGAAATTTCCTGCATTAATGGCATTCATTCATCAAAAGATGGATGAATGTGCCAATATAGAATTAAGCCAAAATCAATTACAGCATGTATTGAAACCTAGTATTGCCAAAGTTCCGAAAAATGGCGGAAAGCTGTCTAATAGGGCGTTAAGCTAAGATGGCCGAATTACGATCAAAGCGATTAGCTATTGTTGTTCAGCTCGCAAAAAAAGAAGAAGATTCTGCGGCCGATGTGTTTAGTCTCTGCCAACAAGCTTTAGCCCTAGAGCAGAAACGCTTAGCCGATATTGATGAATATTACGCAAGTTATGAGGAGACGATTGCTTCACAGCGAATGGGGCTACATGGCGACCAGTTGCAACACTCGCGAGCTTTTTTGGCTCAACTAAACGTCGCAAGGACTCAGCAGCGCAATACCATTATTCAAGCCGAATCGACATTTAAGCGGCGCCAGTCTGAATGGCAAGTATTACGTCTAAAACACCAATCACTTCTCGATTATGTTGAGCGTCTTAGACAAGAAGAGTTAGCTGTCCTTGATAAACAAGCCCAGAGTGTTAGTGATGATCTTGCTGCACAGAGATTCTTTAGGCGTCGTTAAGTTTACTCTATTATTCCGTCGCGCTCTTAATCTACACACTCTCTTATTCCACTCTTATTCCACTCTTATTCCACTCTCGATATTGATACCTATTTTGGTGCAGAGCCCTCATTTAGCGTTCACTAAAGTTATTAGAGCCGATGTTTTTCAGTTTGCCAAAAAAAAAGGCGGTTTTGATGATGAATTAGTCTTTTTTAGACTAAAGCCCTATAAGAAACTCCGTCTTATTTCAATTATTAACTTGTGTTTTATGTGTTAATAAATTTTCGCTTTTCTATATTGCCTGTCTACACTTATGACAGATAGAAAAGATAACCCAAAACAGCATGGAGGTGTCCGTGGCATCCGCAAATGAATTTCATCTACCTGATAACCTAACTATTCTGCAAGCTCAAATATTACATGATCAGTTTGAAAGTCTTGTTGATGATGAAGCTTGCGAACAATTAATTGTTCACGGTAAGAGTGTGGAGCGCACAGATACGGCAGGTTTGCAGTTGTTGCTGGCTTTAGTTCAAGCTGCGCGAGAGCGACAAATCGCTTTAGTTTGGGATAAACCGTCCGATAACTTATTAGCAAGTGCCGCCACACTGGGGCTCACTCAAGCATTAGGTTTACATTAAGTTTTTATTTTACATAAATGGAGTAATTACATGGCGAAGATATTAGCCGTTGACGATTCAGCGTCCATGCGACAAATGGTGAGCTTCACGCTAAAGGGTGCAGGGCATGACGTGCTTGAAGCATGTGATGGCGAAGAGGCGCTAAAAATCGCGCAAGGAGAGTCTGGAATCGATCTTGTTATTTCGGATATCAATATGCCGCGAATGGATGGCATAGCGCTTATCAAAGCTCTTCGTGGCTTAGGGAGCTATAAGTTCACTCCGATTCTAATGCTCACAACAGAGTCGAGCGGAGATAAAAAAGTTGAAGGGAAAAATGCGGGCGCAACGGGTTGGATTGTTAAACCATTTAATCCAGATCAGCTCCTTGCGACGATAGGGAAAGTTCTTTAACCGTATTTGGATAGTGAATCATGACTGTTAATTTGGAACAGTTTCATCAGGTATTTTACGAGGAAAGCTTCGAAGGCTTGGATATTATGGAATCCTCGCTTATGGAGTTAGACCCCAACAATATTGACGATGAAACGATAAATGCAATATTTCGTAGCGCTCACTCTATTAAAGGCGGAAGCGCAACTTTCGGTTTTAGTTCTATCGCGGAGTTTACGCATGTTCTAGAAACGTTACTCGATCAAGTTAGATCCGGTAAGCGAGGTTTGAGTAGCGATGACATTAACCTCTATCTGCGATCTGTTGATTGTATGCGCGAAATGCTGGGGTTATTACAATCTGGTGAGGATGGACGAACGGCATTAGCCGACGAATTGAAAGTCGCGTTTGAATCTATATTGACGGGCGATAACAATGACTCTGGTGCTAATTCCGCTGAAGAGTCTATTGTTGAATCGGCTCAGGCCCCCATTGCCTCGGCTGTAGATAGCCCCCTAAAACAATGGCGAATTAACCTTTCAGTTATACCAACAATATTCGAGACAGGCAATGATCCACTTCGATTTATTCGAACACTATCTGAGTTTGGTGAATATAGCACGCAATGTCATAGCGCGAGTCTTCCTTCACTTGCTCAAATTGATCACGGTCAATGCTATTTAAACTGGGAAATATTATTAGAAAGTACTTGCACTGAAGAAGATATCATCAAAAGTTTTGAATGGATTGAGGATGAGTGTGATTTAGAAATTACGTGTATAGATGTTAAATCTTCAGTTTGGGAAATATTTTTTGAACCTGAAATAAGCATACTTCGAACAGGGAATGAGCCACTTCGTCTTATTAGAGAGTTGGGCCTACTGGGCGAAATTTCGATCGAGTCCAATGTAGAGAACCTTCCTGATCTCATATCAATGGATGTTGAGAATTGCTATTTTTCATGGAATATACGATTAGCTTCTGAGGCTAGTAAAGAAGATATATTGGAAGTTTTTGAGTGGGTTATTGATGACGCAAAAATAGAAGTTAATAAAGTGTCAGCTAAAGTTAATGGGGCTGAAAATAGTAGTTTGGAAACGGCCTCAAATACTGTGGACGCTCTCCAAGTACCTGAAAATAAAAAAGAAGTGCCTGCGGAGGACTCTCAGTCAGAGTCGAAGGCGCTGACAAAATCTAAGCCGGTTAAAAAGTCTGCTCCCGAACCATCGTCAATTCGTGTCGGCATAGATAAAGTCGACACCTTGATTAATATGGTCGGTGAGCTTGTTATTACACAATCGATGCTGGGTCAGCTTGGTGCAGATCACGAACTCGATCGTGTTCCAAACTTAATGGAAGGTCTGAGTCAGCTAGAGCAAAATACACGTGAACTTCAAGAAAGTGTGATGAAAATTCGCATGCTCCCTATTAGTTTCGCGTTTAGTCGTTTCCCCCGAATGGTGCGTGATCTCGGTCAGCAACTCGGGAAAGAAGTTACGATCGAAATGTCCGGAGAGCAGACTGAACTTGATAAGACGGTAATGGAAAAAATTGGCGATCCCATGGTGCATTTGGTTCGCAATGCCGTAGATCACGGAATAGAATTGCCAGACGAGAGATTGGCAAAGGGTAAAGCTGCTGTCGGTAAAATAACCCTAAATGCATATCATCAAAGCGGTAATGTTGTTATAGAAATTTTTGATGATGGTAAGGGTTTAGATCGCGATATGCTCATAGAGAAAGCGATCCAAAAAAATCTTATTTCGGATAAAGAATCCGAAACAATGAGCGATGCGCAAGTATTTGATCTGATTTTCAGTCCTGGGTTTTCCACGGCCGCCCAAGTTAGCGATGTTTCTGGGCGCGGTGTTGGAATGGATGTGGTAAAACGAAATATTTTGGCTCTTAATGGCGTTGTCGAAATAAAGTCAGAGAAAGACAAAGGCTCACGCATAACGATTAAGTTACCGTTAACGTTGGCCATACTTGATGGGCAATTAGTTCGCGTAGGGGATCAAACCTATGTTTTCCCTTTGGTGTCAATTATTGAATCATTGCAGTGTAAGCAAGATTTCATCAATAACATTGCGGGTGGCAGTAACGTATTTAAGTTACGTGAAGATTATGTGCCGATTGTTGAGTTGTATAAGGCATTTAATGTGACTCCAGACTCAACGAATATGGATGATTCACTATTAGTGGTCGTTGAATCCGACGGTGAGAAAATTGGAGTGGTTGTTGACGATCTTCTTGCTCAGCAACAAGTAGTAATCAAAAGTCTTGAACAAAACTTTAAGCGTGTTGTTGGTGTATCAGGTGCGACTATTCTGGGTGACGGTACGGTCGCGTTGATCTTAGATATTCCTGGAATTATCGCTTTATCTTCTATCAACACCAAAGACTCTTCTCCTGTTTTGCAGCGTTCGGACGATGAGCCATGTTTAGACCGTGCGTCAGGAATGTAAGATGTTTCAAATGATAATGCCATTAACACCGAAAAACCCAACAGGAGAACGACATGCAAACGCAGTCTAATACCGCAGCGACGGCTGAGGGAAGTGAGTTGCATGACGATGCAAACGACCAATACCTCACATTTATTATGGATAATGAAGAATACGGCGTTGATATTTTGGCCGTGCAGGAAATTAGAGGTTGGGAATCTGCAACGCCACTACCTAATGCGCCGCCACATATTAAGGGTGTTATTAATTTGCGCGGAACAATTGTTCCTCTGGTAGATTTACGCCGATGCTTTGGTCTTGATGTAATTGAATATACTGCGATCACTGTTGTGATTGTATTAAAAGTCGCGACCGGAAAGGGCGATAAGGTTATGGGTATTATTGTAGATGCCGTATCCGATGTCTATGCCTTGGCGAAAGGTGATATGAAGCCAGCGCCAGACTTAGGTAGTATCGTTAGTACAGATGTCATTAAAGGTTTGGTGAATGTAAATGATAAAATGGTTATTTTACTAAACATCGATGAGCTTCTTAGTTTGGAAGATTCACCAAATTTATCGAACATATCCAGCCAATTAAAATCAGAATTTTCAGCCAATTAATATCTAGAAAATCGCGTAGAGTCGAGGGAAATTGAAAATGTTTAAATTTTTGTCGTCAAGAAAAGAGTGTAAAGAATTGGCTGATAAGTATGAGGCCGTAAACCGTACGCAGGCAGTTATAGATTTTGATCCTAACGGTAATATATTGGAAGTTAACGATAATTTTTTATCCGTTATGGGCTATAGTCGATCAGATGTTGTCGGCCGTCACCATAGTATGTTTGTTAGTTCGGCTCATCGTGATAGCGACGAATACAGGCAGTTTTGGTCGAGATTAAATCGCGGTGATCATGTTGTTAACCAGTTTAAGCGTGTTGCTAATCATGGTAAGGAGGTATGGATTTCCGGGTCATATAACCCTTTACGGGATGAAAGTGGAAACGTTTATCGTGTTGTTAAATTTGCTACCGACATTAGTGCACAGAAAAACAATGAACAAAAATCGATAGATTTGGCCAATATGTCAAAGGCCTTGGATGCATGCCAAGCGAACGTTATGTTGGCGGATAACGAACTCAATATTGTTTATGTCAATGAAAATGTTGAAAAATTACTTCATGCTCGCGAAACCGAAATAGTTAAATCCTTACCTACCTTTAATTCTGCAAAATTGCTTGGTACTAATGTAGATCAATTCCATAAGACTCCCTCGCATCAGCAGGGAATGATCGCGCGGCTGTCAGAACCTTACACGGCCGATATAGAGCTTCAAGGTTTGATATTTGGGCTGACCGCAACACCGTGGTTTTCTGTAGACGGTGTTCGAATTGGAACGGTAGTTGAGTGGGAAGATAAAACTGATAGATTAGAAATGGAACAAAAGCTAGCCGAAACAGCGGCCGAAAACGCTAGAATTCGAAGCTCTCTAGATGTCTGTGATACATCTGTTATGTTGGCCGACACCGATCTAAATATTACTTATATGAACGATGCCGTTCGGAAAATGATGCAAGATGTTGAACAAGAGATACGTGTGGCCCTACCTAATTTTAGTGCTCGCAATCTTATCGGAACGTGTGTTGATGATTTTCACGTCGATGTTTCTCACCAACGCGGCATGCTCGAAAAATTAAAAACTACTTACAAGACTAATATCAAGGTGGCTAGTTTAACGTTTGGTTTAATCGCTACCCCTATATTCGATAAAGATGGTATACGACTTGGAACAGCGGTTGAGTGGGATAATAAAACTGAGCGTTTAGCGAAGGAGATTGCCGAGCAGGCTGCGTCGGCTGCAAATGCGCGAGTGCGCCAAGCGCTCGATAATGTTTCTGCCAACGTTATGATTGCCGATCCAGATTGCAATATTATTTATCTAAATGATGCTGTTGTTAGAATGATGCGTACGGCTGAATCCGATATTCGAAAGGATCTACCAAATTTTGATTCCTCTAATCTTCTTGGGCAAAACATAGATGTCTTTCATAAAAACCCTGCTCATCAACGTAATTTGCTCGAACACCTTAAAGGTACCTATGAAGGCAAGGCGATGGCCGGTGGCAGAACCTTTACCGTTTCAGCGAATCCAGTTTTTAACGATGGTGAGCGAGTAGGTACAGTAGTTGAGTGGGTTGATCGTACGGCTGAGCTAGCGATTGAAACCGAGATTGATACTATGGTTGATGCGGCGGGCAAAGGTGACTTTACTAAGCAGCTTGCTGTAGAAGATAAAGCTGGGTTCTTTTTAAATCTTGCCCAAGGGTTAAATAACTTAACCAGTAATGTTGAGGTTGCACTAAATGATGTGATTCGAATGCTTGGAGCTATGGCACGGGGTGACTTATCTGAACGTATTACACGAGAATATATCGGCGCTTTTGGGCAACTGAAAAATGATGCTAATGGTACCGCCGACAAACTTACTGAGGTTATTAGTAATATTCGTGTGTCATCAAATGCGATATCAACGGCCGCGTGTGAAATTGCTCAAGGCAATGCCGATTTAAGTCAGCGGACAGAAGAGCAGGCATCATCACTCGAAGAAACGGCATCCAGTATGGAGGAAATGACCTCTACCGTGAAGCAAAGTGAAGATAATGCGCAAAAAGCCAATGATATGGCCAGCGAAGCGCAAGGGAAAGCTCGTGAAGGTGGAGAGGTTGTAGAGCGTGCCGTTATTGCAATGGGTGAGATCAACGCATCAAGTAAGAAAATTAGCGATATAATTAGTGTGATCGATGAAATTGCCTTTCAGACTAATTTGTTAGCATTGAATGCCGCCGTTGAGGCCGCAAGAGCTGGCGAGCAAGGTAGGGGCTTTGCCGTGGTAGCCGGAGAGGTGCGAAATCTTGCACAGCGCTCTGCGGGTGCAGCGAAAGAGATTAAAGATCTCATTCGTGATAGCGTTTCAAAAATTGATGATGGTACCGAGCTTGTTAATCGCTCAGGGAAAACACTTTCTGAAATTGTTGGTGCCGTAGAGAATGTGACGGGAATGATGCGGGATATTGCAAGTGCCGCGAAAGAACAGACTTCTGGGATTGAGCAAGTCAATGCCGCTGTAGCGCAAATGGATGAGATGACGCAAAAAAATGCCGCCTTGGTAGAAGAGGCTTCTGCCGCGGGGGCAGCCATGGCCGATCAAGCAAGTGATATGAACCGAGTGGTGTCCTTCTTTAGTACGTCGGGCTCGGAGAGTTCGTTAGCATCAAGCTCGACTTCGAGTTATGCGTCACGTAAGTCAAGTTCGGTGGCTGCGTCTAGTGGTGGCCAATCCTCTTCAGGCTCAGATGGCGACTGGGAAGATTTCTAGTTTAAGTTGATCAATGTTTCGGAGGAAGAATTTTGACCTTAGGAAGTACAGAAGCTGACTTTTCGGAAAGGGAATTTCCGATGACAGGCAAGGATTTTGAAACAATTCGGGAATTGTCGTATAAAATTACCGGAATTAAGCTTAGTGATCATAAACGTAATATGATTTATGGTCGCTTATCACGGCGTTTACGGCGTTTAGGACTAAATTCATTTGATGAATATTGTGCTTTGTTGAGTCAAACAAACTCACCAGAAGAAAAGGATTTCGTAAATGCTATTACCACCAATTTAACCGCATTCTTTCGGGAAATTCATCATTTTGAATACCTCAAGTCGACAGTGATACCTCGACTGATTAAAATGAATGCCGCATCAAAAAAAATTCGCATATGGTCAGCCGGTTGTTCTTCGGGTGAAGAACCGCATTCGATAGCGATGACTATCACATCATTTGCAGAACTTTCATCTTGGGACGTTAAAATTCTAGCAACAGACTTGGATAGTAATGTTGTGGCTAAGGGCGCAGCGGGCGTGTATGCGCTTGACCGTGCTGAAAAAATACCGTCTTCATATGAGCGTTATTTTCAACATGACAAATGCGGTACGAAAGTTAAAATAAAACCCGAAGTTCAGTCATTAATTACGTTCAAACAATTGAATTTGTTGCATGAATGGCCTGTCAAAGGTCCTTTCGATATTATATTTTGCCGCAATGTTGTAATTTACTTCGATGCACCTACGCAAAAAGTTTTGTTCGAGCGCTACGCAAACATTTTGGAGTCAGAGGGTAATCTTTTTATAGGCCATTCGGAAAATCTTCACAATGTCTCAGGTAGGTTTGCATCAAAAGGTAGAACTATTTATCAAAAATTATAAGGTGCTTATTGATGTATAGCTGTAATAAGGCGCTATAAATGAATGATCTAGGTAAATCTACTCCAGGATTTGAGCATGTAAATCGTTATTGGGATAGACGTATGGGTCTTCCTGCTGCGAAAATTTTACCCGGTGAATGTTACGTTAGTGAAAACGGCGAAATGATCGTGACGGTTTTAGGTTCCTGTATTGCTAGCTGTATTCGGGATACGTGTCTTGGTATCGGTGGCATGAATCATTTTATGCTTCCTGTTCAAAAAACAGACAAAAGTATTGCGCGCACGAATTTGGCAAACTCAGCTCTATGTTATGGTAACTGGGCGATGGAGTTCTTAATCAATGAAATTCTTAAGCGGGGAGGTCGAAGAGAAAACCTCGAGGTGAAGTTATTCGGCGGTGGCCGGGTACTACAGGGCATGACCAATATAGATATTGGCGCTCGTAATTTACGTTTTGTTTATGAATTTTTGTCTCGGGAGTCACTTAGCGTGTCTTCGCAAGATGTGGGAGAGGATTACCCTAGAAAAGTTCTTTATTTTCCCGATACTGGTGCCGTAAAGTTAAAAAAACTTAGATCTGTTGCAAATGAAACCATTGAGAAGCGCGAGCAGGATTATATCGAGTCTATGGCAAAAAAACCTTCTTTGGGCGAGGTGGAGTTGTTTTAGGTGCCGAGAAGACAATTGAGGGGGACTGGCTTATGCGGCACTATTTTAAGTGGCTGTAATTTTAGGAGGCTGCGCTTTTAGTGATAGATTATATAAGGCATAGGGTTATAATCCCATGACAGATAAAAAAATCACAGTAATTGTCGTTGATGATTCAGCATTAATTCGTGCGCTGTTAACAGAAGTACTTAACTCGGATGATCGTATTGAGGTCGTTGCTACTGCAACGGATCCATTTGAAGCTCGAGATTTAATTAAACGACACAACCCTGATGTATTGACTTTAGATATTGAAATGCCTCGAATGAATGGCATTGCATTCCTTAAAAACTTAATGCGCTTACGGCCGATGCCAGTTGTAATGATATCGACACTCACGCAAGAGGGGGCGCCGGCGACCCTAGAGGCATTAGAGTTAGGTGCCGTTGATTTTATAGCCAAACCTAAAAACGATGGTCCTGATGGGATTAAGTATTATGCGAAGGAAATTGTTAGTAAGGTATTAACGGCCGCCAAAGCGAATATTCGACATCTATCCGAAAGCGCCGGTTTTGAGCACGTTAAACCGAGCCACATAAAAGATATAGGCTCAAAAGGAAAGGCAGGATTTATTTGTGCTATTGGAGCGTCAACTGGCGGTACGGAAGCGATTAAGCATGTTGTCACAGCGTTGCCTGCAGATTGCCCACCAATTGTTGTGACACAACATATTCCAGCGACTTTTAGCGCATCGTTTGCAAATCGTGTAGATCAGGTTGCTGCGGCTAAAGTATATGAAGCGGTTCACGATCAAAAAATTGAACGAGGTTGTGTATATATCGCTCCGGGTCACTCTCATATGCGAATCAAAAAAGTTGGTGCAGAGTATGTTTGCACGCTTGACCAGGGCCCTATGGTTAACCGTCACCGGCCATCTGTAGAAGTTCTTTTTGATTCTGTGATCGAGGCCGCAGGGACAAGGGCAATTGGTATTATGCTAACGGGAATGGGCGCCGATGGTGCCCAAGCTATGCTTAGAATGAGAGAGGCGGGCATTTATACACTTGCTCAAGATGAAGCGACCAGTGTAGTGTGGGGCATGCCAGGAGCCGCAGTCAAGTTAGGTGCCGTTGAAAAAGCGCTCTCTTTGAATGAAATTGCAGCAGAAATTCTACGAAAATTTCAAGAATAAATAAACTAAGCGAAATATATTTTGCTTCTAATAAAATTGAACTATCCTTTAGTCTAGGAATTAAAGAATACTCACTCGGAGATTAGGCCATGACCATTCAATCCAATGCATCTTCTGATGGCACCTTACTGACCATATCTATTGATGGCCGGTTTGATGCATCATCATTGGACGAGTTTCGCCAGAGTTATGAAGAGCAAGGCGACGGCTCAGTTACAAAGTATGAAGTGGATTTAAAAGAAACTATTCATTTGGACAGCTCGGCATTAGGTATGCTGTTGGTGTTGCGTGACTATGCAGGAGGCGATCAGGCGAACATTTCGATTATAAATTGTTCAGCTGAAGTCAAAAAGATTTTTGCGATTTCGAGTTTTACTCAACTCTTTGAAATTCAATAAAAGCGTATATACTGTAATTTACTCGATCGGATAGGGAGTCCATATGACTGATCCAGCGTTGCAAATTTTAATCGCTGAAGACTCTATGCCTGATCGACTAATACTTGAAAGTATAGTAACTAATGCCGGTCATGAAGTTATAGCAGCTGCAGACGGCATCGAAGCGTTACAAGCTTTTGAGGATCATCGACCTGATATAGTTTTATTAGACGTGCTTATGCCGAATATGGGTGGGCTAGATGCCGCTCGTGAAATTCGAAAGCGCTACGAAGATGACCTCGTGCCTATCTTATTTTTAACCTCCCTCACCGATAATGACTCCTTAGTTGATTGTATTGATGCCGGCGGGAACGATTTTATTCCTAAACCCTACAATAAAACTGTTATTCAAACCAAGATTAAGGCCTTTGCGCGTATGCGTGAAATGCACAATACCTTGTCGAGTCAAAAGCGTTTAATTGAATTGAACAACCAGCACTTAATTCAAGAGCAAACAGTTGCAAAGCAGGTGTTTGATAAAATCGCTCACTCGGGTTGCTTGGACAAAGGGTATATTAATTACCATATGTCACCGTTGGCGGTATTCAATGGTGATGTCATTGTTGCCGACATTAGCCCCACGGGTAGTTTGATTGTTCTACTTGGCGATTTTACTGGGCATGGCTTGCCGGCTGCTATTGGCTCTATGCCACTTGCGACGACATTCTATGGCATGGTTCGTAAAGGCTTTTCCTTGGGGGATATCATTCGTGAAGTTAATCAAAAGCTTCATGAGACTCTCCCTACAGGATTTTTTTGCTGCGCTACGTGTATGGACATAAATTTTCAGAAGCGCCGTATGCGGATTTGGAATGGCGGCTTGCCGCCTAATTATCTGTATAAGTCGGCTAGCAATAGCTATGAGCTACTAGAATCTAGAAATTTGCCTTTGGGTGTTTTGGGGAGTAAGCAGTTTCGCTCTGATACCCGTCGTATACCGTTGGATTTTGGGGATAAAATATTTCTATGGTCTGATGGTGTTTATGAAGCACGCAACGAAGATGGCGACATGTTGGGTGAAGATCGTATAGAAGCCTTTATGCAGGAATTTAAGGGCCGAGATGATCTAATCCAGCAGCTGCTTGTAAGGGTGCATGAACACATCGGAAGCAGTGAAAAGGATGATGATATTTCCTTGGTAGAGATTCCTATCGATGACATTGAGCTAATATCGGCCAATTTAGATGGTCGGCAGAGTGCCAGCGAAAAATTGGCTGATTGGGATATGGAACTCGCGCTTCATGTGAGTACCTTCAAGCAATTTGATCCATTGCCTCTTGTTACAAATATGTTGAACGATATTACCGGCTTAACGCCACACCGTACAATTTTGTATACCATAATTGCTGAACTTTATAGTAATGCGCTAGAACACGGTATTCTTGGCTTGAGTTCTGAGCTAAAGATTACACCGCA
>JBLIMQ010000020.1:0-49908 GCA_047638775.1 Flavobacteriales bacterium | reverse complement strand
TAGCCATTTCTTCTTCGTGCTCTTCACAATAGTGCGAACTCATTTAGCATTTTCACCAAAAAATTGAATTTTACTTCAAATCATAGTCTATTGGAATCGGGATGATATTTCGTGCACGTTCCTAAGTAACGCGCGGCCTTTAATTAACCACGACAAACCAAAAGCACTGAACGAAAACACTTCAACTAAAAATATTGGGCTACACTGACCAATCTTCTCCTTCAAGCTTGGCATAGACACAAAAACCAATATAAAAGCTAGAAAAAAATAACATTAACATTAATCATTGAAACACTAGCAATGGAACACTAGCAATGGAACACTAGCAATGGTGTTTCGACGAGTCAAAACACTCGACCGCCCCTGTGAATTAAAATTTCATTGCGTCAAATACTGAGGGTAATCCAAAGCAATACGAAATAACGCAGCAACCGTCATCGAATCTGTTATTTCGCCAGAACGCGCCATATTTACAGCATCAACTACCGGCATACGTAATACTTCAATATCTTCGGTATCTTCCAAATTTTGTTGGCCTTCACGTAACTCTGTAGCAAGATAGACATAGGCAATTTCATCGCAAACCGAGTTACTGGTATGAATGGTCAAAATCTTTTCCCACGAATCAGCCAGTAAACCGGTCTCCTCTTCCAGTTCACGTTGCGCAGCATGAACGGGCTCTTCATCCATTGGGCCGCCGCCTTCAGGCAACTCCAAAGCCGACTCGTTTAGCGCATATCGGCTTTGCTTTACTAAAACAAGATTATTGTCCGTATCAATTGCGACAACGCCTAATGCGCGACTTTTAAATTGTACTAAACCGTAAATTCCTTCTGTACCATTTGGGCGTTCAACAACTTCGTGGCGAAGACGAATCCAAGGATTTTCATAAACAGTTTTTGATTGCTTACAGGCCCATCCACCAACAAAATTCTGGCCGGAACGATCATCATCTGAAGCCGTGTAATCGAAGTTTTTTTTGTCCATTGAAATATTATTCACCATAAAATTAGAATTTATAACGAGTGCTTTTTAGCGCTATGGCGGCGGTCTTCGGGAATATTAAGATAATCCGAATACTGCTGATTACCGCCTTCATCTATCCACTCGTAAATAAGTGTAGGCACATAGGAGCCTTCAATATGAATAGCCGCCCCGGGATTCTGGTTAGAGCCCCCCTGAACGCCTGAGCCTTGAACGCCTGAGCCCGTAATAGTTGCGCCCTCGTCAAGGACTCTTTCATCATTAGCGACACTAGCACTACGGTTTTCTTGATGAGCCTTTTGTAGGTCGATAATAGCTTCTACATCAACACTGGCTTCGCTGTCAGTCTCTTCCATAACCAATATCATTAATTCATAAAATCGTTCATGTGCAAGCATACCCAGCGTACTATTCTTAAGCATCAGGTCACGAAAGCTCTCGTCGTTTAAAATTTCTTGAAAACGCGGATCGCCCCGCAGGCTTTGCAAACGACGCCAAACAAAGCTTAAATTATTTGCGACAAAAACTTCCGCACGATTTGAGGTCGACCTTATGCCTGCTTTTGTGTCTTCGCTAGATCGCGCAGTATCGCTATTTGAATCAATAGAGTCCGCCCGACCCTCCGTATTCGAATCTACATCAGCTCGCCAAAGTTCAACAAACTCCTGCATACCGGGTTCGCTCATCAGCGCCTCAAATTGCGGATGTTCAATTAAACTCGCGACATCATCATTCGCCATCATTCGCATGGCGTCCGCATCATTTAGCAGGTTTTGCATGCTAGCCGAACGCGTAACGTCCTGTAGAGATTTGGCAATAACCACCGGCTGTTTAACAGCCACGGTAAGCCCACCGATAGACGCCTCATCAAAACCGCTAAATTTCGCACTCACTCCAGCAGCTTCTACAACAAACTTTTCGGCAACACTTGCCAGTCGATCATCGGCTGTCACGGCCGCCAGCTTATGACGATCAACTTCAGAATCGGGCTTAAAAAATGCCTCACCTAAACCCGCCAACCAAACGACAACAAGCCCTATTGCGACACCATTCAAGCCACCAATTATCATTCCCCCCAAACGCGCATTCAAACTTTTTCTAACTAAGGCGGGAAAAAGACGCAAAGGTACCTCAGTAATCAGAAAACCTACGCCAAAAAACAGCGTGGGATAAGCAATAAAATAGCTAACCGGTGGACGAAGCCCAAAAAAACTTAATTTTGCCGCGTACTGACTACCGTAGTTGTATACGACCCAATAACTTATAAACAACGAAAGAATGCCTAAAATGGCTGAAATAACGCCTTTTTTATACCCGCGCCAAGCAAAAAACGCCACCCAAACAGCAAAACCAATTGTTAGAGCAAAATCCTGCAAGATTACCTCCTAAGACGATGTTTTATTGATCAGTTTTTTGATAGTATTCCGCGCCTTCTTTTTAGTACGCTAGATTTTGATTAACCTTAACTATAACCCTTAAGAATAGCCCTTAAGAATAGCCCTTAAGACTAGCCCTTAAGAATAACCTTTTGCTATAGGTTCTATCAAAGGTCCTGCCAAAGGCACTAGCAAACCACTATTTTCTTTATAGAATGTTTAAAGGTCAAACCTTATGCCGAATACTACTCCGCTATCACAACTCAATACGGCCACCGAATTTCACCGTCGTCACATTGGGCCAGATACCCGTGAAGTAAACACTATGCTCAGCACGCTCGGCCTAGAGACACTTGAACAACTGATCGACCAAACGGTACCCGAAAGCATCCGTAAATCCGAAGCGCTAACGCTGCAACATGCGGTATCCGAGCACGATGCTCTAGCCGAAATTCGTACCATCGCAGATAAAAACCAAATATTCAAAACCTACATAGGTCAAGGATATCATGATACCCATGTGCCCAATGTGATACTACGTAACGTGCTCGAAAACCCCGGCTGGTACACAGCTTACACGCCTTACCAACCCGAAATTTCGCAGGGGCGCTTAGAAGCATTACTGAACTTCCAGCAGATGATTATCGACCTAAGCGGCATGGAAATGGCCAACGCCTCACTGCTAGATGAAGCAACCGCGGCTGCCGAAGCCATGGCAATGGCCAAACGCGTAAACCCAAAAAACAAAAGCATCGTATTTTTTGTTGATGAAGCCTGTCACGCACAAACATTAGCCGTCCTAAAAACGCGTGCCGCGTATTTCGGTTTTGAATTAAGTATTGGTAACCCAGAGCATGATTTAGAACCAGAGAAAGTTTTTGCCGCTTACCTTCAATATCCCGGCACCGACGGAAACGTAACCGCGCTAGGCCCTATTGCCGAGCGCCTACACCAAGATAACGCCATGCTGATTGTCGGGGCCGACATCCTTAGTTTGGTATTACTCGAAAGCCCTGGCGCACAAGGCGCCGACATCGTAGTAGGCAGCAACCAACGTTTTGGTGTACCCATGGGCTTTGGTGGCCCACACGCCGCATTTTTTGCCTTTAAAGAAAAGCATAAGCGCATGACCCCCGGTCGGATTATTGGCGTATCGATTGATTCGCGCGGCAAAAGCGCATTACGCATGGCCATGCAAACACGCGAGCAACATATTCGCCGTGAAAAAGCGAACTCTAACATCTGTACCTCGCAAGTTTTACTTGCCGTAATGAGCGCATTTTATGCGATGTACCACGGTAATGCCGGCTTAACTCGTATAGCTAAACGCGTACACCTTTTAACCAAGACTCTTGCAGCTGGCCTGAGTAAACACGGCTACATACTTAAATACCAAAACTATTTCGATACACTCTGCATAGAAGTGGGCGATCGCCAAGAAACGCTCTATCAAAAAGCGCTCGAGCAAAAGATTAATTTACGCAAAGTGGGTAACTCCGCATTCTGTATAAGCCTAAACGAATGCAGTACCCAAACAGACATAGAAGTCTTACTACAATTATTTATCGGTAGCTTTGCCGACATCTATTCGGTACTCGAAGAAAAAGCCTTAAGTGAATCGAGCATACCGCAAGACCTATTACGAAAAGAAGCCGCACTGCAACACGAAATTTTCGAACAGTTTCATAGCGAAACCGACATGCTACGCTACATGAGGCGCCTGGAGTCACGCGACATCGCCCTAAATCACGCAATGATCCCGCTGGGTTCATGCACCATGAAGCTCAATGCTAGCTCAGAAATGGTCCCAGTAACCTGGGCCGAGTTCGGAAAGATTCACCCCTTTGCACCGCTCGATCAAGCTGAGGGTTATTTGGAACTCATTACGCAACTCGAAGACATGCTAAAAGCCTGTACCGGCTACGATGCCATTAGCTTGCAACCCAACGCAGGCTCGCAAGGCGAGTACGCGGGCCTAATTGCCATTAAAAAATATTTTGAAAGCAAAAACGAAAGCCACCGCAACATATGCCTAATACCACAATCGGCACACGGTACTAACCCGGCTTCTGCTCAGATGGTAGGCATGAAAGTCGTCGTCACAAAATGCGACAGCCATGGCAACGTCGACTTTAAAGACCTACAGGCAAAAGTTAGTGAACACGGCACCAATATCGCGGCCATTATGGTGACTTACCCTTCGACCCATGGCGTATTTGAAGAAGCCATTCGCGAAGTGTGCGAGCTTATTCACTCCGTTGGCGGGCAAGTGTATATCGACGGCGCAAACCTAAACGCCCTAGTCGGCCTTGCTGATTTAGGCGAGTTTGGTGGTGACGTATCGCATTTAAACCTACACAAAACATTCTGTATTCCACATGGCGGCGGTGGCCCAGGTGTCGGCCCTATCGGTGTTGGCGCACACCTAGCGCCATTCTTGCCGGCCCACCCCCTACAAGAAATTGCCGGTACAGACATAGCCAACGGCACCGTATCGGCCGCCCCTTGGGGCTCCGCTAGCATCCTTCCCATTAGCTGGATGTACATTCGTATGATGGGTGATACCGGTATAGCCCAAGCAAGTAAAATCGCCATATTAAACGCCAACTACATCGCCAAACGTTTAGAAAAAACCTTCCCTGTTTTATACAGCGGTAAAAACGGTTACGTGGCCCATGAGTGCTTATTAGATTTGCGCCCACTAAAGGCCAGCAGCGGTATAAGTGAAGAAGACATCGCCAAGCGCTTAATGGACTTTGGTTTTCATGCACCGACTATGAGCTTTCCTGTATCCGGCACCTTAATGATCGAACCGACAGAATCCGAAAGCCTGGGTGAGCTCGATCGTTTTTGTGACGCAATGATCGCCATTCGCGAAGAAATGGCCACTGTCGAGCGCGGTGACTGGCCACAAGACAACAATCCACTTGTAAACGCCCCCCACACACTCGATGACATCATGGAGAATTGGGATCGCCCTTACACACGCGAACAAGCAACACGCCCACTGTCGTACTTAAAAGGCCATAAATACTGGCCCTATGTAAATCGCATCGATAATGTTTATGGGGACAGGAATTTAATATGCTCGTGCCCGAGCATTGAAAACTATATGGATTAAGGTTTTCTATTGATGAGGGCTATTCTAGTTGGAAACAGGGTAAATCTAGTTGGAGTCCGACAAATCTAGTTGGAAACTACAGATAAGGCAGGTGGCAGTTTAAATGCCGCCTGCTTCAATCTACCGAGCCATTTTTACAGGGTATAACTTGATAGACCCAGATTTGGTAGATAGAAAAGTGCTCTTCACCTTATTTGGAAACCCGTCATCCTTACACAGTAAAAGATCCGACAGTTTCAATACCTTAGCACCGAACTCCAATGAATCATGGGCAGTCAGGTGACTCGCCATTTCATTAAAATGAGCCCCTACGATATTTCGTATCTGAAAGATATTGCGAATGTCAGCCAGAAGCGGTTTCAATTCAATTTCCACATAGCTCCCATCAGCCTGTAGTCTTTCAACTTTAAGCTGTTTACTGTACTTTTCCTTTAACGCGTCGAGGTAGTCATTGGCTGTATTCTTCCTCTTCGGAATGCTTAATTCATACTTAGAAACCAGCCACTCGCAAACTTGCTCTAAAAGATATCCCGCTGCTTGCGCTATCGGTTCAGGCTCATTTGAGCGCATGGAAATATTATCGCGCAAGACGTCAACCATAGATCGCGCAGATTCTTGAAGAATAACCCCTAATTGCGGATCCCATTGTTTTAACTCTATTAATTGACATTCAGGCACTCGAAGCTGGCCACTTCTTATGAGGGCATGCCATCGTTGATAATGAGAGGTAACCAAGGTGTGCATGAAATTAGCTGATTCGCTATAGATAAGTTGAACAATGCGATCAGCATGAGGTTCGTCGATACTCCCTAGCACATCATCTAGAATGAGCACGGTATCTTCTGGCGCATCTCGAGCAGCCAAAGCCAATAAAATACAAAGCCCTAAAGAATCAAGGTGGGAATTACTAAAGTAA
The DNA here is from genome assembly GCA_047638775.1 of Flavobacteriales bacterium. Classification (GTDB taxonomy): domain Bacteria; phylum Pseudomonadota; class Gammaproteobacteria; order Pseudomonadales; family Cellvibrionaceae; genus Agaribacterium. Next base: position 43,511 of record JBLIMQ010000020.1, on the reverse strand, counting down.
GCTCCTGGAGGTGCATTTTGATTTTGAAATTCTGCCTGAATCTCTAACGATTCTCTTTTTTTGGGATCAAGTTGTAACGCAATTTTATCCAGCCCTTCTTTAGGGTGGATTGCCTCATATAGTCGGCCCACCTCTCCAGCTATCGAGGATAAAATACCGTCAACAAATACTTTACGCTTGACCTCGTGTATCTCTAATATACGATCAATTTTAGGCTTTAGAATGTTATTCGAGTTTTGCTCTTCTAAATTGCTTGTGTACTGTTTATAAGCCAACTCAATAGTGCTGTGCTTACCTTTTTTCTCGACAAGATTATTCTTATGCTGATCAATCACCTCTCGAATAGTCGCTATGTTTTCCTCACTTAATGTTGAAGTATCAACTAGACATTTCTTTAGTTTTTCCAGATCATTGAACTCGAATCTAAACGTTTCAACTTTATGGCTTAGCTCTTCAGTTTTATCTGCCAGCCCAACTTCAGTTGCGGCGACTTTCTCTAGGTGGTCATCGTATTCTTTCTTTGATTTTAAATATTGTTCTTTGCTTGAGTTAAAGTCCGAGTAACTATCTATAACCGAAGAAATGCGCACGGGCAAACCTTCAATATTTTCTTTGCTTTCACACAATGGACAGGCGTCTAACTCACTTTTTTTGGATTCGAAATATTTTTTTGCCTCAGATAGTAAGTCAAGTGTATCCGCCGAGCTTCCTGTCACTTTCGAAAGGGCTTCATTATAAATATTTTCATTTGAATCCTGAAGGTCTTTTAGGGTAGCGCTTTGTGATGTGACACTTTCGCGACCTTGCAGTAGTGAAATCAACGAATCAATGTCACGGACCAATAGAGAAAAATGATTAATTTCGTCGTCGAACTCAGATGCTTTCTTTTCTGACTCATGTTTAGCCCAAGCAATCGGATCAGAAACATCTCCTTCGCTCAATCGGCATTGACTTTCTAATGTTGAATAATTCTCGGTAATACGCGCAGAAGCAAGTTGCAATTGGCCCGAAATTTTTCGTTGGAGATCCCTAACAGCCTTTTCGGATCGGTTGATTTCATTAACATCTATAAAGTCTGAGATAACTTTAAATCGGTCCGCTGGTTTGGCCAGAATAAGATCCATCATCTGCTTTCGGCGCCAAACTTTAACCTTTGGAATTTCTCTAGTGCCCGAGGCTGACTGAGAGACCCTTGTCCCAGAGATTGACCCTCGCCAACTAGAGCCATCCGTCAGCGAGAGCTGTACGGACGCATCTGATGCCTTACCTCCGACAAACGGCCAATATTTGTACTTTGAAGTACTGACACTATTGTCGCCTAAAGAACCACAGTCACCATTCGCTAGAAAATCCAATGCGTCACAGATTGAGGTTTTACCTGTTCCATTTTGACCATAAATTAGCGTTAGCGGCTTTTCGAATTGGATTTCTAGCGGTATTGACACCCCACGCAAACCAGCAATTGTTAACTTATCAAGCTTAGAGCCCTTCGACATTATAGCGCTCCTGCAAATGTGTGTTTTCCAAAGCAACTGCCCAGTCTTCTTCCTTAATTTTTGACGAAAGAATTAACTTTTCAACACCCTTAATCTCTGCTTCCGCCAGCAACCCCTCGGCATTAACAGTGTCCATTATCTGTTTTAACAATACTTCAGAATTGCTCATAGCAAACCCCAGTTCGATAAGTTATTACATTATTGAAGAAAACCCTTTTAAATCCCTATTTTCATGCACGTCATCATGGGCGATCAAAATGTACTCCCATGGTTTACCGCTGTTTTGGGTCAAGTAGTCTGTTGCATTTGCACACCACTTTTTAGCTGCCTCTGCTTTATTCTCTACCAAGGTATCAGTCATGTCTCGGCGTGCTTTGGTTTCTACCATTATGACTCTGTCATCAAGTTCAGCGACAAAATCCGGAAGGTACTCGCGCTGATGAATGCCATCTTTATAGTAAATTTTGAACTGCCCATTAACAGGCTTAAACCACTTAATAGCTTCACGCTCTAGTATTAGTGCGAATGTGCGCTCAGTATCAGAGTCAAATTTCTGCACATCGTAGAGGCATTTTCGAAAGCCTCCAAACAGCATTTTTTTAATCTTGCCCTTATCTTGCAGTGTACTGCGCACATTATGAATTTCTTTTTCACCCGTGGTGTATGCGGCATCGCACAACGAAATAAATCCCGATGTAATTGAGGTTTCATAGCTGCTGGCTTTTTCCCAATAGTGCTCAGCCATTTGCGCGTGAATGTTATCGGCGATTCGCTTACCAAAACCGAAGAAAATATTGTGTAGTTCGTCATCACTGTATTCGCTCACATCGCGAAAATAGTTAACTGACTGTGTAGCCAAGTCGTAAATCAACTCGGCATGTTCATCGTAGGAGATATCGTCATAATCCACCAAGTGCTCAACAATATAGTCTTCTAAGCGGGTGTACTTGCGCTCGGGAAGCGAAGTGATGCTGACCTGCTCATTGGTTTGTAGGCTCTGTGAAATCAACTCTCGGTTCGTTGGTTGAAGATTTAATTGCCCCATTTCCAACAAAAACGGCGTATACCCGTAGGTGATTTCACCTGAAGGCATAACAACTATGCGCGGTATATCAATCGTTTGCTCTACCACTAGCGCCGTCGCTTTAGAAATAACATCCTGTAAGCTTACTTTTTCTTCATCCTCTAAAAGGGATTGTTGCTGACCACTAAGCTGCTTCGAAACCGCTTTATAGACTTCTGCCTGTACATCTGGATTCAAAAGCGCTTTACTCGTAGGCGCCTCGTTCGGCTTGTTTTGAAAGCTTTGCAGTACACGCAAGGTAGTTAACGCCACCGCTCGTTCAGCCACCCCGTTAAATACTGGCGTTATAACCTCACCCGCTGATTGACTAGGATCTGAATAATCGAACCCTGTAGCACTTTGCACTGCCGTGCCCGTAAACAAGCCTTCCAAGCGTGAGGTTACCGCTACGCTATCTTTAGGTTGCTCGATATCGTCTTTATCCAGAATGACCTGCCGTAAACGCAGAGGATTGTTGGGGTTATTGGCCTCATCAACAATTTCTTGGAAGCGATCATGGGCTACGATATTTAATCGATCCACCGCATCCACACCCGTTCGCTTACCGTAGGGTAAACGTAAACCACGGCCAATAGACTGCTCAATAAGCGTTTTCGCATTTGCAGCACGTAAAGGAACAATAGTGTAAAGGTTGGTAACATCCCAACCTTCTTTCAACATATTCACGTGGATAACAATTTCAGTAGGTTCGTCTACGCTTTCAACTGCCAGTAAACGTAAAATCATCTCTTCTTCTGCCGCGCCGCTTTTAGAGCTATCCACCTGAATAGCTTTACCCTTATAGGCACCATTAAAGAAGCTGTCTGATTCTATACGTTCTATTAATTGTGCGGCATGAGTAGTATCGCGTGCAATCACCAGCATAAAGGGTTTGACCACCTTAAGGATGTTCTGTTTGGCATAGGTAAACAACTCCAACTTGGTAGCTTCATGCAGGTGTACCCCATCTTCAAGCTTTACAGTTTCCAAGCCTTCGGGGCTGTATTGTTTCGGGTCGAAGTTACGCTGCGTTACAACAGCGGGCTCCTTTACAAAGCCGTCATCCATGGCACACGCCAGGGGATAATCCACCACTACATTCTTAAAAGGTACAGGGCCGCGATTAGATTCGGTAAAGGGGGTAGCCGTTAATTCTAGCCCTAAGCGTGGTTTCAGCTCATTGATGGCTCGCATACCGGCGTTTGCTCGATAACGATGAGACTCATCCATTAGCAAAACCAAATCATCCAATTCGGATAGATAATTGAAGTAACTATCCCCCAGAACCTCGTTCATACGCTTCATCTTTGGTGCTTTACCACCCCGTACTTCAGAGACAATTTTGGCAATGTTAAATACATTGATGCGTACTTCCTGAGCCTGACCAAACAAGTCATGTCTAAGCTGTGCACCTTTTTGCTCGTAATTATCTCCGGTAATCACAATCGGGCGCGTTACTGCGAACTCAGCGATCCCTCTAAATACATATTTAGCAGAAGCTGTATCATCAAAATCTGCTATCAACTTGTTATAGATGGTGAGGTTAGGCGCCAATACAAAAAAATTATTAATGCCATGAGCCTGATGCAAATAGCTGATAAAAGCACCCATCAATCGCGTTTTACCTACGCCTGTTGCCAGTGCAAAGCAGAGGGAGGGGAACTCGCGCTCGAAATCTGAAAGCGTTGGGAATTCAGCGCTTAGTATTTTTAGCAGGGCATCCATATCACGCGTTAGTTTAAGGGTATCCGGGGCCGCTTCAAGGGCGTGGGCAAGGGCTTTTAACGAATCATCTTGAGGCTTACGCAAGCTTAGTCGACCACTAATGGCGTTAAGTATTCGATTCACGACTGCTTCTCCCGTAAAGATTCTATCAGCTCTTTCTCTCGTTGAATTTCTTGTCTTAATTGTTGTTCGGTGGGCATATAAAGTTGGTAGCGGCTGGCAAATATTTGTTGTTGTTTCTCATCCAGTACGTAGCGTACTACAGCATCATTCTTTTCGCTGCACAGCACTAAACCCACGGTAGGGTTGTCGCCCTGCTCTCGCACGTCTCTATCGTAATAGTTTACGTAGAGTTGCATTTGGCCTAAGTCCCCATGCGTTAATTTACCGAGTTTTAATTCCACAATAACGTAGCATTTCAATTTAATGTGGTAAAACACTAGGTCGGGGTAAAAGTGGTCGCCATCTAGGCTGATGCGTACTTGTCGGCCCACAAAAGCAAAACCTTTACCCAGCTCCAATAAAAAAGCTTGAAGCTGTGAGAGTAACGCCGCCTCAAGGTCGTTTTCATTAAATAAGGGGTGTTCCGGTAGATTTAAAAATTCCAACACATAAGGGTCTTTGATAACCTCATCAAGCTGACTGCCCTTGGCAATGACAGGGGCACTTGCTTGCTTTCGGCTTTTTAACAAGCGGTCAAAGCTCAAAGAGGCAATTTGCCGCTCCAACTCTCGGGTGGACCAGCCTTGCAGTATGGCTTCTTGCTCGTAGTAATCCCGTGCCTCTTGCCTGTCCACCTTGATGAGGGTGCGATAATGTGTCCATGATAACCCGCTATTCAGTCGCCCAATGATGTCTTGGCCTGCTACGGTGTTGTGCACGGTAGATTCAACACGCACTGCGTGTTGAATTGCCTGCGGGGCGTCTGGCGCCGCCTTTTGATCAGCGGCGTTGGTGAAAATAGGCGGCAGTGCGTGTTGTTTTTCACGTGTCGCCAGTAGGTGAGGGTAAGCCAGGTAAAATGCTCGCAGGTACTGCAAAGCGCTGACCGAAAACCCCCGCCCAAACTTTTGAGTTAACTGCTGGGAAAGGCCTTTAAGCAGTTGTTTGCCATAATCGGCTCGCTTTTCACCCGCCTGTTCGGCCTCTACTATTTGTTGCCCAATGAGCCAGTTGGCCTGAACATGGGCGCTGTTGACCGAGCGGATAGCTTGCCCACGTGCCGACTGCCATATATCGCAAATACGCTGGAAAAAGACATCCAAGTTTATCTGCATCATGATGCATCATCCTCAAACAAACCACCTTGCGATGGATCGGGTTTAGGCTTTTCCTGCATGGGTAGGTTTTCTACATTTAAACTGTAATCGTCATGGCCATACTCACAGCGCGACAACACCATTTTGGGGATTTTTTTTAAGGTAAGATTAGGAAAGCGATCGGCCTTGCAGCGAAATGCGCTGCAACAAACCAGAACACTACACTCTTCGCCGACTTCCTCACTCAATGCTTGTAGCTGTTCAACAGAGAGCGTCTGAGTGGTGACATAAATCCGATCTTGCTCTGTAGAATAACCATGATTCCACCATGCGGAGTTAGAAGGCGCGTAGGTAAAACCTTCCAGTTTACATATCGCTTCTGCGAGCATGGCAGCGTCATAATCTTTGCTGATGACCCAGCGACCCCAGCGATCTTGTTCTAACAGTGATGGAGCTAAGCGGCAGTAGCGGAAACCTCCGCCGCTTTGCCAATTAGCCGCTTCGGTCACACCTCCATCATCTTTACCGTCAATCACTTTTTGAAGGCGTGGAATGATATGAGTATGGCAGTGCTCACCAAGCTCAACCATTATCCATTTCCGACCCATTTTATGAGCAACCGCGCCTGTTGTCCCGGAGCCGGCAAACGAATCTAAAACTAGATCCCCCGGGCTTGTACTTAACTCAATAATACGACTAATTAGTTTTTCGGGCTTTGGTGTAATAAAAAGGTCCTCATTACTTTCTTCAAAAATCTTTCTGATTTCTATTTTCGCTTCAGCGTTAGTTCCAACATCTTGGTGGAACCAAAGCGTAGCCGGCACTACACCCTGTTTTGCTTCAGATAAAAATTTCTTAACTCTCGGTATAGCGCTTCCGTTTTTGCCCCACCAAATTCTTCCATCTTTATTTGATTTTTTAAAGTTCTCTTCTGAAATACGCCAGTATGTTCCCTTTGGTGGAGTGAATATTTTTCCTGTTGGAGATTTTATTTCGTAGCTGCCAAGACTATAAAAATTTCTCGCCTGAATAGCGTTAGTCGTCCAAGGACCTCTAGGGTCATCATCTTGGTTCGAGTAAGACTTATCGAGCGCAGCCGAGCGAGGTAACAGATTTCTGCTCCAAGAAGATTTGTCTTTTGCGTAAATAAGCACATATTCATGCATGTCTGAGAAATATTTAGCCGAATTTTTGACAGTGAATAGTTTTTGCCAAATCACCGAGGCAACAAAGTTTTCACGACCAAATACTTCATCACAAATTACTTTTAAATAATGAACCTCGTTATCATCAATAGTTATCCATAGCGATCCATCGTTTGAGAGTAATATTTTTAATGCTTCAAGCCTATGCCGCATGAGCGAGAGCCATATAGAATGTTCGAGGCCATCCTCATAATGCGTAAATGCACTACCAGTATTATACGGAGGGTCAATAAATACACACTTCACTTTACCAGTATAATCTTGCTCCAAAGCCTTAAGAGCTAACAAGTTATCCCCAAAAATCAGCTTGTTATCAAAAATGTCATTTTCGGTAACTTTGTGGCTTGCATGATATGACTTCGACGGGTCTTCCAATAAAATTCTTGGCTCTAATTTTGGCCGCTTATCCTTACCAATCCAAGTAAGCTCTAATTTGGTTTTATTTTTACTGCTCATGATTTGAAATACCCTTATGCGTTGGCCAACGAGGCCATAACAGCACTCTTCAGGTTTTTAAGATCGGAGGGGGTTTTAAAAACTGACGCTGGTGCCTTCCCCCAATTGACTTTTTTGTATTCAGATATAATGACCGGTGAAATAGACTGCGCTTTGTCTCGAACAATATTACTATGCGCCAGCGAAAGTTTTAGGTCGTTGTGATCGATATATTGTTTAACTTTCAGGTAGACAATATGGGAAAGTAGCATAAGAGAATTGGCACAAATCTCTTTGTCCACATCGGCGGCTTGTCTTGCATCTGACTTAAGTGAGTCACGGACTAACAAGTGAATTTGTACAATTCGCCAAAGTTGCCGCGCTTGAAGTGTGTCTTTAAACAATCGATTGTAAGTCTCGCCATGTAGTTCATCACCCACAGTACGCGAAAACAATTTTTTGGAGTCTTTCTTGGCAAGTGAGATTAATTGGCATTCGTTGTCTGTTGTCCAACAAACTAGTGCCTTAGCTGCTGTTTCTAAATTAAAGTCTTCTTGATCTAGCTCACCCGATTTGTAACGATAAAACACACCTGACTGTTGAAGTGTTTTCGCCCACTGAATTTGATTTTCATCCAAGGCTGCGAAGTCTATGTCAGACACTGCATTTTGATTATTGCGAAAGCGGGTAACTTTGGCGCCGAACTCTTCCAAATCCGCATCAAGCGCGATAAAAGTAGCCATGACTTTAACGTCAGTTCCTTCAGCTTCCGCATTCAAGTCTAGCGCCAAGCTACTGACGGTTTGAGCGCCATTTATTATAGAAAGATTACCAACTCTAAATCTTCCAGTAGAGCGCTTTGGGTCTCGCGCACCGACAGGTCGAATTGAGTCACAGATGAACGTTACACCGTTATTAAAGTAAAAAAAGTGCTCTGCGCTATTCTTGATGGTCTCTGAAATATTCTGATTTACAACGGTGTCACCCTGAAAATGGCGGATATTTGCATCAAACAATTTGTCACCATGCTCAATTTTTAAAGACTTTAATTGAGCCCCGTTGATACTACCGAAATAGCATAGATAAGGTTCTTCAATGTGACCATAGTTTTCCAAGGTGATATCAGCCGTTATGGCAGAGGGTAAATACTCCTCTAGCTGAGCACGATGAAAAGACGCCAAACCAAAATTTATAAACTTTAAAAACCTAGGGTCACCAGGTTGATTCAGTACGGCTTCCAAGTCTGACATCACCCGCCGTTTTTCATCACCAAGCGCTCCACCCGTATACGTTAGCGCCGCTTTGACCTTTGCTACACCAGAATCAAAAGCGGAGTTTAATGCAGGCACTTTAGCTTTTAGATATTCATTGAAGCGTTCGTATTTCTGCTCTAGTAAATCTTTAACACCATCAACAAACTTACCTACCTCTGCGAGATCAACTTCGCCAGCCCCCTTGTCAATATATTTTGACTGGACAAGCCAAACGGTTTCATTGGCGTCAATATAAACGGAGTCAATACCATGATCCAGGCCTCCATCGATCGTTGCTAGAGCCGCATCATCATCAGAGGCGCCGGCTTCCTGTGTCAAGTAATAGGCCGCTAAAGCTTTACTATAGAAGTTTCTTTTTATCTCCAAAGGATTGTTACCTGTACCAACGACCCGTCCCTCAAATCGAGCATCCAATAGTTCGCATAACTGAATTAGCTCCTGCGGCTTAATTGTCTCAGCCATTAAACAACCTCCCAGATAATGGTAAACAAATGCTGCTCTTCAATTTTTTGATTCATTTTTTCTTCTAACACCGTGATGAGCTCTTCACGTCGATCGTCGACCTCATCTTGCTTATCGAATAAATCTCTACGTTTTTTGTTTCTCAGCCGCTCCAGATCTTTTAGCCGCTTTTGCCAATGGAGCTTTTCATTCAGGTCTGGCGCAATTTTCGCCGTTCTACGTACTTCGCGAATTTCGCGGTCGGTTTCTTTAATATCCTGCTCCAACACCACTTTAAGATCGTCTGACCAAGCTTCTAGCTTTTCAACTTCTGCTTCGAAATACTGCAGGTTGCGATTGGTTATTTCTCCCAGTATTTCGGTTTTTCTACGCGATAGCTGATCTTGTAATTGAGGGGCTTCTAAAAATGATGCACTAACAGCCTTAGAAACGGGAAACGCGATAAGTTTTTCGAGAACTTCCGGGCTCATTGCTTCACTTTTAGCGGCATCATTGAAACCTGTGAGTACGATATAGTCTTCTGCTCGTTGCATCGACTCGATGGTAAGCTTTGTGGCTTTCAGCTGGCCTGACTGCCCCCGAAGCTCTTGAACCACAGAAACCTTGGTATCTTTGGCGTCGGCACAAAAAACCAAATGAGATGGCTCCAGCTTGTGCGCCTTGGCTTTTTCAATGACCCATTGCGCTAAGGGGTGTTTTAAGCGATAAAGATGACAATCACCTTTACGACGCGGTAACACATACTCCCCTGTAGGAATGTCTTTTGGCGCAAGAGGGGGCAGGTCATTAACGATGAAGCCCCCCTCAATCTCATTAAAATGACTAGAAAGTTCATTTTTGGTGAGCGCCAGTAACATTCGTTCGTATTTATCCAACGACTTATCGGTATCTACTTTGATCTTTTGCAGGACGTCTTCATCAAAATGCTCAAATAGCTTTTCACGGGTATTGACCATTTGAAGATTTATCTCGTGAGCGAGATCTTCTTGAAGCTGGTCAAACTCCCGTTGAATATCATGAGCTTCGCGATAATTATCGTATATGTTTTTTATTCTTCGCTCGAAATCCACGCCATTTTCAATGGCGCCAAGCACTTCGTCGGACGCTCCAAAAACACCATCAAATATATTAAATTTTAGTCTTAATAATTCGTGAACGCGCTTGTCGGCTTCATTGGTTGAATCGATAAAGTTCAATACAACAACATCATGTTTTTGACCGTAACGGTGACACCGACCTATTCGCTGCTCGATTCGCTGCGGGTTCCATGGCAAATCATAGTTTATAACAAGGGAACAAAACTGAAGGTTCACACCTTCGGACGCCGCTTCGGTTGCAATCATGATCTTGCCCTCATCGCGGAAATACTCCACTAACGCGGCGCGGGTATCGGAGGTTTTTGATCCGGAAATCTTGTCGCTTCCAGCGTGTTTTAGCATCCAATCTTTATAAATCTTCTTTGCTTGAGCATCATTGTTTGTGCCGTTAAACAATACAATACCTGATTTGTATTGGCTCTTTTCAAGTATTCTTAGCAGGTAATTTTGCGTCTTTCTGGATTCGGTAAATATGATGGCTTTTTCTTGTGCACCAATTTCACTAAGCTTTTGGAATGCGATTTTTAGTGCGTCTAAAAGCTTTTCGCCCTTGGCATTGTCATCAATGCTTTCGGCAAGTTTAATGTAAGCGCTGAGTTCTTCTATTTCGTCTAGGATAGATTGCCGATCAGTAATAGGCGTGGAGTATTGATCGTCTTCATCCCATTCTTCTTTGGTTTCTACAAACGCCTCATATTCGGTTTCAAATGCTTTTGTTAGGGACTGGTCGGTAAGGCCTTCTAATAGTCTTTTTCTAATGGTACCCAATGCTCCAGCTATTGCGAATGACGACGAAGCCAATAGCTTCCACATCACCATGGAGATCAACTGGCGTTGACCGTCAGGCAACGCATTAAGATTGGGACGGCGTAAGTAATTGGAAACCAATTGGTAAAGTAACTGCTCATTCGGCGATGGAGTAAACGCCTCCACCATGGGAATACGCTTAGTGTATTTTACGTAAGCTTTTACATCTTTTCTTAAAGTTCGTTTACAAACGGGTTGGATACGGCGCCTTAACTCGCTAAACGAGGTGGCATCATTAATTCGCCCATATTTAATACGGAAGCTGTCAAGATCGCCAAATATATTTTCGTCGATAATGCTAACCATTCCGTACAATTCGAGTAACGAATTTTGTAGCGGTGTAGCCGTTAACATCACCTTATAGGTATTGCCGATGGCTTCAGCAATCGCTTTAGCGATTTTATTACCTTTTTTGTAAACATTTCTGAGCCTGTGGGCTTCGTCAATTACGGCAAGATCCCACTGTGGAATCATTTGAATATCATCCGCTTTAGCTTTTGCGAATTGATAAGAACAAATAACAACGCCCTCTTCGATATCAAAAGGGTTCTTCTGGCCATCTTTTATAGCTTTTTTGTAGCTATCACCATCGAGGATAGTGGCATCCACTCCAAATTTTTCTTGAAGCTCTTGATGCCATTGTTTTCGAAGATTCGCCGGAACAATAATGAGTATGCGACGACGCCTTTCTGCCCATTTTTGAGCGATAACAAGCCCAGCCTCAATGGTTTTACCTAAGCCGACCTCGTCGGCCAAGATTACGCCGTTTGATAGAGGATTACGAAAAGCGAATAGCGCGGCATCAACCTGATGAGGGTTTAGATCGATTTGGGCATCCATAATGGCGCCCGTTAACTTATCCTTATCATCACTGTCGAGCCTGCGGGTAAGTTGCCATGCAAAATACTGAACCTGGTGCTGGCTATACATATGCGTCCCCCTTCACTGCATAACCATCGAACTGCAATTTAGAGGTCATATTTTACCCACTTCCAAACCTGCGACCTTAAGCCGCTGAGTAAGGTTTCGCATCTTACTGAACTCAGTGCCAAAGCTGGGCTTTAAACCCACCCCCTCACAAAACTCTTTAGCGGTAATGTCTTTTAAAGAATCCGCATGCTTGATCATTTGAAGGTGCATTTCGGTTGTGTATTGATTGCGAGGGGCTTCATCGAGCGCCTCGCTGATCTGCTGAAAGATCTCTGGATGTGTCATTGGGTAACCGTCTTATATGTTGCCTTTGCTAATTTAGCTAAATTAGCAAAGTGACGACCGGAGTCAAGGGGTTTAACGATACGTTAAAAAATTGACGCGCAATTCATCATTTTTTACTGAAATCGGGAATTTATAAGGCTTTTTACAAATTATTTTTCTAGGTTTTAAGACTACTTTTTACTAAAAAGCCCGCATACTTATAACTATATATATTTTTATTGGTATATATTATACCTGTTTTTATAACTTCAGATTCTTACAAATCAACAACTTAGCGCCCTCTCAAATCAAGAGCTATATTTAACTTGGCATAACATCTCTTTATGTATCAATAGCTTATGAGAATACCAGGGGCTTCCAACTTAAATATTTAAGCCAATACTATTTCGGTAGAACGCAATGTATGAAGGAAACCGAATGACCGCCAGAAAAACCGTGAAACAGCCAAAGATACTACAATCGGAACTTAACAAGATTGATAAGTATTTTCGGAAACGTAAAAACACGGGTGCCTACGCCCCTTGGGTTACGGTGGGGCAGTCACACACATACGGAAGAGGACAAATATTAACCTGCCACAAAGCCAAGTACGAGGTTCATTTACTTAGTGAATGTGAGCTATACGACATTAAGAATTTCCTCGATACACACACGAGATGTAAACTTTAGCCTTCACGATCCCTATTCCTGGTCCATTACTTTACTGAAAGCGAGCTCAAAGAGCTTTTCCCTCCACCGTGTGGCCTTCTCAGTTTAACTCGTATTCAAGCACTGATATGATCATAACGTATAAGTATTATGTCATCACAAATTGCACAAATAACACTTTACGCTAAAAAACAAGCTGGCCATAATCAGCCCTACTAGCAAATGTCGGTCGTGCCAAAGTCGCAGTCAGTGAACGGCCTCAGCTACGTATCAAACAATTATTGTAAGGACACTTTAATGAGCAGCAACTATACCTCCTTCATCTACTTCACACCGAAGACACGAGGAGAGTCTGGCCGGGCGACCTATATCGACCCAGAATTACTTCTTCCTTTTTCGGACCATGTTAACCCCAATACCGATGCGGGCCGCACGATTGCAATCGCAATGACCAACGCCCTTTGCTCGGCCTGTGACGGCTTAACCGCCGGCGCCAACAAAGTTAAACCCAATCGCTACTACAAAGATTTCACACAGCCGAACGGCCATGGAATACGACTGTATTACGATATATTTCAGGATAATGCTGGGGGTCTAAATCGTGGCCCTGGGGTCTACATCTATGACCTTAAGCTGTTAAATAAGCGTGGGAAAGGCGACACTCCGGGGTTGAATAAGATCAAATACGATCAATCCAATGCACGCTGGGACCCTGAAAAACGCATAAATAATGTTCTAGATACGAAAAAATTTATGATTGGCGCCACCCAAATTGACGGCGAATACAGTATTGATGAAACGACCGACACGATCACCCCCACCCTAGGCAATGAAAAAGATGACTACAACCTCTATTATTGTCCCGAATATATTTTGGATAAGGATGCCGTATGGGAGCCGCCCGAGATGCGAATCGGCCATACCGCAAGCCCCGAGGAATTAGCCGAGGCACTAATTCAATCTGAAGACCCCTGGGTGCAAGGGAACTGCGATAGCTATAAAACACAAGCCTTCACAGAGGGGGCTAAAACCTTACTAAAAGCACTCAATATCGTATCTAAGCGTGGCAAGAAGCTTAAAAAGCATACCTTTTTCTTTCACGCGCCCAGCGCAAGCATTGCCCAGCTACGCACGGCCGTTGAGCAATGCGGCGCAAGCTTGGGCGACAAGTGGTTCACCATAGGCACTAGCGCGATCTCGCAACTACACCAAGAAAATGATGCCGTTAGCAACGTCCAACATCTTGGTAATACCCCAGAGGCTAAAAACACACTTAAGATACAACAAAAACGCCAACAACTTTTAGCCAATAATAATGCGACCTTTCTCGAGCTTTTAAAGGCCAAAGTATGACAAGCGACTACGCACTGAAGTGGCCTGATTTTAACTACACCTTTGACTACACCTACAACTTATCAGATATTTGGCTAAGCCTTAAAGCACCGCACACCAAAAAGTTGCCTATAGCGTTTGATATATCCGTACCGGAGCTTAAGACAACCATTGCTCTTAACGAGGGTATTCACGGTCCAATTCAGCTGCTTCGCTCATCTTGGGCCTGCTTCTGCGAAGACAAAATTGCAGTACACCAACAGGGTGCAATTACGGCAACCGTCAAGCTTTTTCATTCGTCAGAATTTTCAGTAACCGAGAATAAAAAAATAGACTCTGAACAAGACTTACAAGCCAGTTTAGTCCAGCTATTTAAGGACCCTATCCCGGGCTTTAACCCCGACAATCATATTGCGCCTCAAAGCCCAAAAGAGCTGACGGTTCATAAAATAGACGGGCGTTTTTGGCATGAATCAGTAGAAGGCCAGCTAACTGGCACTATGCACTACGACATGTTTACCCGCCTATCTGAAGACCTCACGCTCGGTATATATTTCACAATGGCCGGCTTTTGGGATGTCGATAAACTTCCGGACCCAGGTCACAAGGCACTGGTATTTGAATCTGTCTTAGATTTTTTAAGTCACATTCGCATTGTTATGCCGGAAGATGTTGATGATGCTAACCTTCCGCCCCTAGGTGTTTTTTCGCCAACGATAAAAGAAAAAGATGTTTCTGAATTTGGTAAAAAAGACGAGGACTTTAGCCACGATACACCAGAGAACGATTGGGGCTGGTAGTTTTTATAACAACTCGTAATCACGGATAAAAATACGACGCTTTGCGAGCTTTATTAAACACTCACCTAACCCAGCCTTCATTACCGCTCAGCTTACTAAATAGCACTAAAGCATAAGCTTACGTTTTCCGCTTAGCAACATACCAATAGGTGTCCAATGTACAAACAAAGTGTAACTCACAAGACATACAAAACGTATAGGCAACACCACCTTCTGATCAAGTAAGCAATATTGAATAATTAATACTTCACTTAGTTAGCCCCTCAACTATACTGCTAACTGTGTACTTAACTATACGCGCACCTATCAGCCCAAAAATCTCACGCTGAATCACAAAATCACTCCTTTCACTTATTCACTAATAGGGCCATACTGAAGTTGGCATCCATCAATTTTGCATATTGAATTGATGCTGTTGCGTACGACCCGGTCTTAAGTTAGTTCACACTAGCTTTAATGTTAATGCACATATAATTAGAGATAAAGACGATGAGCAAAGGTCAAGACAGCAAAAAAAATGATAAAAAGAAGCCTCTATTAAGCGCGAAAGAGAAAAAGGCGGCTAAAAAGTCGAAGAAGTCTGAATCAAATTCACTAGGGGCTTAATAAGAAGATAGAACATTAAGGGCCACCATACGATATGGCGGCCTTACGTTAACACTTAATTACGAACAAAATCTAACACCGCTAAGACCTTTCCTAAATCTCAACTGAAATCTTAACTAAAACCTCAACAAATGTCCCAGCTAGCTCTCACTTAACTCTCACCTATAAGCTCAACCTGTAAACTTAGCTAAAAGCTCACGAGTAAACTTGTCTATAGGTGACGTTTATTCCGTTTGAGTTGTATTAGCTCACTTTTCGTATGTACGATTGCGAGATGGTTTTTTGCTTAATCTCGCTAGATGACGTCCGCGGATTGTATAGAACTTGAATAATCTCTTTACCTTCGCTTTTCAAGTAGGCTTCCACGGCGAGATTATGAGGTTTACGGCCCCAGTCTTCTCCTACAACAAATATGTCTGCGTTCACTTCTCTACAGCCCGTCACATATTCAAGCTCATGATAAGGGCGCACAATATCAACACAGCGTAGTGCTTTAAGCATTTCCACGCGTTGATCTAGCGGGATTACCGGCAAATTAGGCTTATAGGAATTTACGACCCCATCTGACGCTACACCGACAGCGACAGTATCGCCCAGAGACCGACAGTACTCCAGTAATGCGAGGTGTCCTACGTGCAGTAAATCAAATGTGCCTACCGTATATACAATCATCGTGCTTATGAACCTTGAGTTAAAATAGTGATGGGCGGCCCTGCCTTAAAAATGGTTACGTCCCTAAAAGCTTCCAGGCATAAAGAGCCGTTATGCCAACGGTATAGAATGCAAGTAGATAAACATTGCGACCAGTTCCCGATAGTTTTGGCGTCTTAATCTGCGAAACGTTCAAAACAGCGAGGCTTACACAACAAACGCACAGTACGTACGAAAATAATACATGCCCGAATAAAGCTTCAAGTAGAAATATAAATACCAAAATAATGTTGTTGTTGTCGAGCGCAAGACCGGTATATTTCGCCCCGTCCGCAAGACCAAAAGTACTAAAATAGCTCAATCTTATTGCGCTGGCCGCAAGCATTAAAAACGCAACCGCCAAAAAAACCAAACCAAAATCGCCATAACTCAGCAAGAAAACAGATGGCGCAACGCCATAACTTACGATATCAATGAGTAAATCAATTTGAGCCCCGAATGCTCGATCGCTCCCTGTCCGGTTTTTCATGCGCCGTGCTACAAGCCCATCGGCCCAATCAAACGCAACAGCCCAGATCATGCCGATCATTGCAGCGTGATAAATACCAAGAATGCTGAAATAGATAGATAATAAGGTGCATGCCAAGCCCGCAAGCGAACATATGTTCGGTAAATCCTTCACATATGAAAGAATACTCGGCTGCAGCCCTCTACTTTCGGGGTTATCGACGGTCATAAAAGTCCTAGGCGCACTAGATCTACCACCCAAAAACGCTTAGGTAGCTTGAAGTAATTAGATAATATTGCCCACACGACTATGGCTGCCAAAAGATACAAACGCTCAAGGCAGGCGCAAGCTCGTCAAAAAAAACGAGTATGTGTAGGTATTATGAGTACTGCGAAGCCAGTAATTAGGTGGCGACGATTAAAAATCGTGCGATAGATGCTACGCCAGATAAGATCTGTTGACGTAGTAGGAACAACAAGAGCGCATACTATAGCAGATATGCACTTATTAAGCTTAGATTTAACACAAGCAGCACAATTGGTTCAAGTAGCTTATTAGAAAGAACTAAAAGACATAAGAGGGTCGCTTACGTCAATCGTTTGTATGCGCAAGCCATTTAGCTTAACGGCGATAGATCGATTATATTTCCAATAACCATAAACACCTATTTTAAGCACTGTCACTAGCTTGCCATTTACGTGCAACAAGCCAACATGCTAATCAGGCACTTCACTGTAATTAACTACCGTCGATATTTGCCCACGTACTTCGACCATCCATACCGAGTCACTTACTTGACTCAAGTTCACGTGGCCCGGCAAAAATTGCTCAATGACATCAATATTACTTAACAGGTGTTTTAACGGACGGCTCGTGGTAAACCGGCCACCGCCGCCCAACACCAAGGGTAATAACAGCTGGTCGGCCAAATGCTCATTTACGGCTACCTTCGCAGCTTCAAAACACCGCAACATATCTATAGCTTTATTTGCAACACGCTCGGCACTAACTCTTTTTTCGCCAAAGACATCAAACACATTTACGCAGGCGTTCGTGGCGACCTGCAAAGACAACATATTGCCCGGTCCCACGGAGTTCACTTCTCGGTTTTCCAAGCTGTTGCGGCCCCAATTACAACGATTTTCAACCTGCTGAAGTTCTCGTTCACACACGTGAAATGGAACTTTACTGGCAATGGCAATAGCCTTTTTCGAAACGACCTCTTGAGGTTCCAATAATTCGAGCGCTTTTACGTGCCCAACAGGGCTTACTGTCGCTCTCCATTGACCACCCCCTGCAGGATAGAAACCGTAACTATGCAGCTCTACGTCCACATAAAAACCTATGCGCTCCATTAACGGTAGAAAACTTTTACTGATAAATTCAAAACTCGGAGCCATTCCATTGTGCGTACCACCCGATAGCGAAAGCGTACTCACACCGGAAGCCCTAAATAAGGGCAACACAACGGTTTGAAAAATCAAAGTCGTACTTCCCGCTGTAGCGATCGAAAACTGATAGTTACCGGATTTAATTTTTGCAGGCTTAAACGTAACGGCTTGCGAACCCAAAACATCACCCGTTACCTGTGCACCACAAATCTCACTCGCGGCTTTAAGGCATGCCAAATGCTGCCGAAGTAATCCAGGCCTCTTTCGACCGGCCCGAATATTATTTATCTGGACCAGCTCGCCTAAACACATCGCCAAGGTTAATGACGTTCTAAAAATTTGACCTCCACCTTCACCCGCTGATCCATCTATAATTTTCATGCTGTTCACTTAATTTTTATTTTCTTAATGTTTATTTACTTAATTTTCACCCGTCACCTTGAAGATTCAAGTATCAACAGTGCGAACGTAATTTATGCTAACGTGCTTACTTAGTTAACTATGCACCGGGTTATTTCCATAGCTATTTACACCGTAATTCACACAACCATTTACACGACTACCGACTCGATTATTTACACAAGACTTTGCACGAATATCACACAATAAATCTTTTCATTTTTACGTAACCATCACCCCTTCGCTATCCCTTGGCATAAACAAAACTCCTTTTAACCTTTTACGCAAACGACCTGTTTAAGTGTGTAGACAATTTCTACCAAGTCTTTTTGCGCCTCCATAACATCATCAATGGACTTATAGGCCGACGGCGTTTCATCAATAACACCCTCATCTTTCCTGCATTCTACGCCGGCCGTTGCTTGTATATGCTCGTCAAGTGAAACCAGTTTTTTAGCCTTGGTGCGCGACATAACCCGCCCCGCGCCATGACTACAGCTACAGAAACTTTCTTTATTACCTAACCCTCGCACAATAAAAGATTTCGCCCCCATACTTCCTGGAATAATTCCCATCTCGCCTTCGCGAGCCCGAACAGCACCCTTACGTGTAACCAGTACATTTTTCCCGTAATGGTTTTCACGAGAAATATAGTTGTGGTGGCAATTTACGGCAGCCATCGTCGACTCAAATTCCCGCCCTAACGCGCTCTTAACGGCGGAAATAACACGAGCCATCATCACCTCTCGGTTAACACGGGCAAAGTTTTGCGCCCATTCAACAGCCTCGACATATTGATCAAAATGCTCACTACCCTCAGGCAGGTAAGCCAAATCAGAATCGGGCAGATGTATATGCCAACGCTCCATGTCTTTTTTTGCTTTCTCGATGAAATGGGTTCCTATTCTGTTCCCTACCCCACGTGAACCACTGTGCAACATTAGCCATACGCTTGCGTGTTCATCAAGACACATTTCGATAAAGTGATTACCCGTACCCAAGGTTCCCAGGTGATTCACATTATTCGTTTTTTTCAAAACCGGATGCTTTTCTTTTAAAGCATCAAACTGATTCGCCAAAGGCAACCACGCACTCAAAACATCATCCGGGGTATTCGACCATGCACCTTTGTCGCGACTACCCCTCGCACGATTGGAGCGCCCATGAGGGACCGCGGCCTCAATAGCTGAACGAACAGTTAACAAACTGTCCGGCAGGTCTGAAGCACTCAAACTCGTCTTTACGGCCATCATTCCGCAGCCGACATCAACGCCAACCGCAGCTGGAATTACGGCACCGACTGTCGGCACTACGGAACCAATTGTTGCTCCCTTCCCCAAATGAACATCGGGCATCGCCGCGACCCAACCATGAATAAACGGAAGGCGAGATATATTCTTTAGCTGCTCTTTCGCTTGATCTTCAAACGGCACGCCACGAGTCCACGATTTTATTGGCACTCCACCGTCTTGCATTACGTCATAGTTTACGTTGCTCATTACTACTTCCCTTTTACCCAATACTTAACCATTAACACCTAATATTTATTATCTATCGCTAAACCATCACTAAGCACTCAATTACGACAAAACTCACCGCTAGAGCTTCAAGAGTATTTAAACAATTCGACTGATAATTTCAATATGTGTATAGCGAATACGATGCCAACTTTCAAAAATCCTTAAGTTGAACCCTCAAGTTATTGTATTTATTGAACTTTTAACGATTAACTTTAATACGTCAAGATAAATTGGAGGATTTAACATTCACAATAGATCCTAATAAACTATCTATATTGATACTATTATACTATATTCGATATTATGAAAAATGTGGCTTTTAGTATTTTAGGTACAACCTTAGACAGACGCGGTAGAGGTAATGATCGGTGGGAGCGATGGCGCCCGACACTTTCAATGTGCCAACACGATGACTTTGTTATCGACAGGCTTGAGCTTCTCTTCGACAACCATTCAATAGGCCTAGCCAGACAGGTAACGGAAGACATTAAACTTGTCTCGCCGGAAACCGAAGTGATTCACCATATCGTTAATTTTCGTGCCCCATGGGATTTTGAGAGCGTTTACGGAACATTGCTCGACTTCGCTCAAAACTACAGCTTTAAAATCGACAGCGAAGAGTACCTCGTGCATATAACAACAGGTACGCATGTCGCTCAAATATGCTGGTACCTTTTAACCGAAGCACAACACATTCCCGCTAAGCTCCTGCAAACATCACCGTTAAAAGATGGTGACAAAAGCACCGGGCAATACCAAATCATTGATCTAGATTTGTCAAAATACGACCAAATTGCTTCACGCTTTAATAAGGAACACCAAAAAGGAACACACTATTTAAAAAGCGGTATAGAAACTAAAAACGCTCGATTTAACACCATGATTGAACAACTCGAAAAAGTATCTATTCGCTCCACCGAGCCAATTTTAATTACTGGACCAACGGGTGCGGGAAAATCAAAACTCGCGCAAAAGGTATATGAACTAAGGAAACAAAAGGGGAATCTTGCCGGAAAACTTGTGGCTGTCAACTGTGCGACATTACGTGGAGACAACGCCATGTCTGCACTTTTTGGACATAAAAAAGGTGCATTTACTGGCGCTGCCGCCGACCGCCCGGGCCTACTAAAGGAAGCTCACGAGGGATTACTCTTTCTTGATGAAATTGCGGAGCTCGGCCTAGACGAGCAAGCCATGTTGTTAAGCGCCATCGAGAATAAAAGTTTCATTCCTTTTGGCGCAGACACCCCTAGTTATAGTAACTTCCAGCTAATTGCCGGCACGAACAAAGACCTAATCACGCAAGCCAAGACAGGAAAGTTTAGAGAGGACTTACTAGCGCGAATCGACTTATGGACATACCAACTGCCCTCACTCAAAGAGCGCCTAGAAGATCTTGAAGCGAATATAGAATACGAAATTGAGCGCTTCACTAAAAAATCTGGCTATAGAATACATTTTAACAAAAGCGCTAAAGACGAATATTGTACGTTTAGCTATTCTGACAAAGCGTTGTGGTCTGCAAACTTCCGCGACCTCAACTCCAGCATTACGCGAATGGGGACACTTGCGGATGGTGGACGTATCACTTTAGATATCGTAAAGGAAGAGATCGAGCGCCTAGAAAAAAAATGGCAAACCAATGACAACTCAGATTCGGGAAAATTTGCACATATCATTCACCTGCTCGGGCAGGAAAAGTTCGACGCGCTAGACGGTTACGACCACATCGTTCTGCTCGCACTCATAGACATCTGCAAGCAATCCAAATCAATGGCCGATGCAGGCCGGAAGCTTTTTAACGTGAGCAGAAAATCAAAAGCTATTGCCAATGATTCTCACCGAATTAAACAAATGCTAGAGAAATTTGACATTACCTTTGCCCAAATAAAAGCACCCTAGCGCCATAAAAGACGGCTGGCGGATGCGGGCACATTTATTGACCCAATATACCCAACATATTGACAATGCAATTTCTTCTTGGATTCAAGTTCGAAGCGCATCAATAATTAAGCAACCAATGTAGCTCTATAAGCATTCATGAAGTAATGCTTACGGTTTGATTCTACATGGACGACATAAACACGTTGAGCCTATAAATGATCTGCCCATGAATGAAGTACATAGGCGGAAGCTCAAGCAACATTAAGGGTAGCTTTGGAGATATTTAGGGTTTAGATTTTCGACTCTAAAATATGAAGCTCAATGAGTTTAGAAATTGTCGGGCTGAAGCCCGACCTACAGCCCTATTTGGGAACCAGTCCCACGGTCTCGCCCTTTTAGGTCGGTCTTCAGGCCGACTGAACTTAGAGCAATTTAACATAGTCATGCAACAAACCATCCCATCTGTATTTACGACGAGGTCTGCACGGCACGGTGCAAGTGGATACACAAGAAAACGCTAAAGCAATGGATATTAAACAGGCTGTGCTAAAGCACACGGCGAGCCATTAAGTGATTGTCGGGCTGAAGCCCGACCTACAGCACGACCTACAGCCCAATTTGGGAGCCAGTCCCACGCCCTCACCCTTGTAGGTCGACCTTCAGGCCGACTGAACTTAGACCGACTGAACTTAGAGCAATTTAACATAGCCATGCAACAAACCATCCCATCTGTATTTACGACGAGGTCTGCACTGTTCGATGCAAGTGGATACACAAGAAAACACTAAAGTAATGGATATTAAACACGCTGTGCTAAAGCACGCGGGGAGCTATTAAGTACCTTAGAACAATTGAACAATAAATCCGTAAATCCGTAGATCCGTAGATCCGTAAATCCGTAGATCCGTAGATCCGTAAATCCGTAAATCCGTAAATCCGTAAATCCGTAAATCCGTAAATCAATAAATCAATAAATCGCTGCAAGAAAATAACAATCTTAAGAAAACAACAACTTTAAGAGCACGCCCGCACTATGAGCGCACCCGTATCAAACAGAATCCGTTATACCGGAAATTTTACCCGCAACACCCTGGCAGCTAAAATTTCCCGAAGAGTGGTGCAGGGGAGAACACACGCTAAATAAAAACACTTTGGGTTCACTCTATACCTTCAAATTTCCCTTCAAAGTTCACATCGTACACTTTCCCACTTGGTGACATTAATACATAGAGTGTTTTTTTCTCAACGCTATTTTCTGCAGCAACGATATAATAGCCGTTACCTTTTTTATGCATTACGTAAGCATCTTTCGCGACTAACCCCCAGCTAGCGGGCAACTTACCGACGACTAAGCCGGCATCTCTGACGGATAGCTGTTTTGTAACGGCGGCCGCGATAGACATTGCGTGCGCGTCGCTAATAAGATTGTCGCTATGACCGTGATCGCTGTGTGCAAAAACGTGTGAGTTCGCCAGCATTAGCAAAGAGAATAGAATCGATAGTGTAGTTTTCATAAATTAGCCTAATGTTTGAATTATTAATGCGAATGATTATGTTCGTCGTCGTGCGAGTGTTCGTCGTTAAAGCTCTCACCGCCATGAGAATCCTCATCGTGCGAGAGCTCATCGATATGAGAATGCTCGTCGTGCGAGTGTTCGTTGCTGGGCATATCATTATAATCGCTTGGCGCGTCACCGTGAAACAATTCAGAATCAAAATCGATCGGTTTTTGGTAACCGTCCAATGGCGACTTTCGTGCGTCCATATCGGCATGAATGTGAGAGTGATCATCACTATTCAACGGAAAGTCATCAGGATACTGCGTGTGTTGATACCCATGAAGCTGCATGAGCAGTAAAAGACCGCCGAGTATCATTAGCGTAATATTGGACGCCTTACTAAAGCGTGCAAACGATGCCGTTTTTCGCCAGCCAGCAAGAACCAGTAGCATAACGCTTAATGCGATAACTTGCCCTAACTCCACACCCACATTAAAAGACAGAATCTTTAATACTAGACCATCTGTACCCAGCGGTAATTGCTGTAAACGCGTCGACAAACCAAAGCCATGAATTAGCCCAAACGCAAATACCATCCAAGTTAAATTTGGCGATGACATTTGAAAGTAACGTTTAAATCCATCCAAGTTATCAAATGCTTTATAGCAGACGGTTAATGCAATAACGGCATCTATAAGATAAAAATTTGCTTTAATTTCCAATAGAGTTGCGAAAACCAAGGTTATAGAGTGGCCAATAGTAAAAGCCGTAATAAACTTTAAAACATCTTTATATCGGGTTAAGAAAAATATAACGCCAAATAAAAACAAAAGATGGTCGTAACCGGAAAGCATATGTGTGGCACCCAGCTGCAGGTACTCCAACAATCCAGCATTGAGTATACGTGCTTGATCTTCGGCTGACATACCGTGTGCAGACGCGAGACTACTCAAACCTGACAGTACAACAATTAAAATAATTCTAAACATAGCTACCCTTTAATGTGGCGCTTATACGGCAGCCATTTTTATACCGGTGAAAACACCTGAAACATGTTTAATTGAGTTCACACGGTCTCTTTCTTAACATACAACTAAGTACGCGTAATATGAATGCAAGACCGGTCAGATTTGGCGGTCGATAGCACATAGCACCAACAACTTTTTTCGCCATTCGCCATTCGCCATTCGCCATTCGCCATTCGCCATTCGCCATTCGCCAGCAATAGCAACCGCACATTTAGCTCGCCTTGCAAACCTTAAAGGCAAATCAACGCATTACAATGAGTCGTTACTCGCGCGTCCAACCAAGAACGTATTTCTTGTATAAATATGCGACGCCAAAGTATACAACAATACCGTTATCTTTAAATACTGTATCTGCAAGTACACACACAGAGTGAATGGATACACGCCATAGTATACAGCAAGAGCCAGCCGGACGAGACCGGCTATAAATCGATCTAAACCACAATTACGATCCCCTATAACGTCTCTCGACCTTGAGCGCTAAGGCTTTAGCCGTAAGTATGGTTCAGCCAAACAGCTCCACACCTTAGCTCTACTCGCTCGCAACCGACTAAGGCTATATACCCTCAATACAGCAAGAAATATCAAACACCATATTAGCAATTAAATTAGCATGCGGGCTCTTTCAATGAGCCTAGAAATTTTAGTGCTCACGTATTTTCTACAGGAGTTTATTTGATGCATAAAGTAAAAGTTTTTGACTTTAATTTCTTGCTGCCATTCCCCACTAAGGATGTTTGGGATTTAATCGCAAACGATTATGGGAATGTCGCGAATTACGCCAATGGTTTGGCATCCTCATCAGGCTTGGGAGACATACAAAACGGCAAGGAAGGCTGTCAAAGAATATGTAGATTAAACGAGACGGGGAGCAAGTATCTAATTGAAAAAATGGAAGATGTGAACGCCAAGTCTTGGACCTTCACGAATGTAATCACTGAAGTTAAAGGCCTGCCTATCGTTCCAAACCTATCAAAAGTAATCTTTGCGCTAGCACCAGATGCGAATAACTGTAAAACATCCATGGAAATATTTTTCCGTACTAAGCCAGCATTTTTAGCTCGATTCTTAAGGGGCTCCAGCAAAAAACAGATGGGGGATTTAATGATCGGAATTGAGCATCACCTAAAAACGGGAGAAATTGTGAAGGCAAACAATTTTAAACCCTTAACAAAACGCTACACGCTTACAAGCATTAACTAGTCGCTTTAAAGGCAAAATTGTTTGGGCGCTGACATAACACTTGCCAGCCTCATTACGCTGCTACGATGGCTGGCAATACCCAAGGAGGTGGCAGAAGGCCGCGACAGACGCTGGCGATAGAATCAACCGTAGATGGAAGCATGGCGCAGCCTCAGCTAAAACACCCCCTACTTGAGCCCCACTATCAAACTCTTTCCGCAATGCTTAGTCCAATCAAGTCTCAACCTTCACCATGAATCTAACAGCCCAAGGCCGAGGTATTAGTGTTAACTATGCCTCAGCCTGAGTGACTTACAGGCATTGATTGAAGTAAATTCCGATCAAGTTCTCGTTTAACCTCGCCAATATCGCTATGCTCTGCTTTAGTAAAGATAGGCGCTGATGACGTATTCGCTGCCAGCACACCCTAAAGTACCGAAATGAGAGCCAGATATGTCCTACTTTAAAGCCATTGCATTATGTTTGACCGCAAGTTTCGTCGTTTCCTGTGGTGGTGGCGGAAGTGGTGGGGCCAGTGACGCTGGCGACGAGGATATGGAGGCTGGTGATACGGGCCTATCAAATCCTGGTAGCCCTAGCGGTAGTCACCGTCCAGGAGAAAACTGCATGAGCTCTGGCTGCCATGATGGCAGTAATAACAGCGCAGATGAGTTCTTCTCTGCAGGGACTATTTTCAACTCGAATGGTACGGCGCAAACCAACGCAACCATTCGCTATTTCATTCACGATACAAATACCATTAGCGCAACATTAGAAACTGATAATAGCGGTAATTTTTATAGCACACGTATGATCGATGGTTTATCGATTGGCAATGGTGATTTGGTTAGTGGTATTGATGTTGAGGTAGAAGGGTCATCACAAACACGCACAATGCCAGGTTTGATTACAGCCGGCGGCTGCTCTGGCTGCCATGGCATTGACACATCAAACGTCTCGGTTAATTAGCGCCCCGAATTAACATAGGGCTTTCACCTTAGCGAAGACCCGCAAGTACTGCTCGTCGAATGGCGCTTGCTATCTTTTCGCTTTACGGATACTTGCTTGCTCCCTCTAGGCTGAACGCTCTAGGCTGAAAACTTTCGCCTGAATGCTCTAGTTTGGACGCTCTCTTTTGGCTGGTAAGCCCGCCTTATCGAAATAAACACCGCTGCTTTTAACGATATGGCGTACTCGGTATTTATTCCGCTACGAGCTGTTTCATTTCGCCTTCCAATAGGTGTATTTGGTCCACTATCCCTACAAATCTGAGACCAAACGGAGTAAACCCATATTCAACTCGCGGCGGGATTTCTGGGTAGGTATGCTTTTCCAGTATTCCAAATTTCATATTCGCGCGAAGGCAATCATTTAGCACTTTGGTACTCAAGCCATCGACCACTCTGACCATCTCTCCGGGTCGGCGAATATCGCTTGCAACCAAATCCAAAACCGTTAGCGACCATTTGCAACGAAAAACCGACTCTATGAGACCGCCCGTCTTTCCTGGTGAAATTTTTCTCTCTCTCTTGAGCTCTTGATTCATCATATTTACTACCTTTTGGTACCTACGTTACTGAAAAGTACCTACTTTTTATTCCCCAGAGTTTTCCATATATTTCATTCCGAATTGAGACCAACGAGTAAAACTCGAAAAACATTTTGGGCTTAAGCATCTTAAAACTAACATATGGAATTATATCGTGTCTAAACAAAACACCTTCGTAGCATACATTATTGGCGGCAGCAGTGGCATCGGCTTTGACGTCGCGAAACGATTATTAAGTCATGGCACAGACGTGTGCATTACCGGTAGAAACCCTAAACATTTAGCGGCAGCACAAGAAAAACTTAGCAAGATAGGCTCTGTGGAGGTACTTCAATCTGACCTTTATAAAGCTGAAAATGTAGCCGCTCTATGCGCTAGGATAGAAAGTGAAGAGCGCCATATACAGTACCTCGTTAACGCGGCAGGCTGTTTTTCGCCGAAGCCATTTTTAGATCAAACATTGCAAGATTTCGATAGCTACCACAATATTAACCGCGCTTTTTTTTCGATAACGCAAAGTATCGTAAAAAATATGCGTATCCATAAGTCTGGCAGCATCGTAAATATAGGATCTATGTGGGCAAAGCAAGCGATTAAGGCCACGCCATCATCATCGTATTCTATGGCTAAAGCCGGCTTGCATGCACTGACTCAACATTTAGCAATGGAGTTTGCAGACGATAACATTCGCGTCAATGCCGTTTCACCCGCCGTTGTTCGCACCGCGGTTTACGAAAGCTTCATTCCCGCCGCAGAAATCGACTCCACATTGGCATCGTTTAATGGCCTTCATCCATTGGGCCGCATCGGGGAAGTCAGTGATGTTGCTAGTGTTATTGAGTTTTTACTTAAGGATGAAAGTGCTTGGGTTACTGGCGCTATATGGGATGTAGACGGTGGCGTGATGGCGGGTCGAAACTAACCGTTTGATCATTCACACATACACTGCACGGTCGAACAACCAATATAAAACGCTCTAACTTTTTATATGAAATAGTGTGTTATAGCTTCTTTAAAAGGAGTCTGTGAACATGGGTTCTGTGGACACAGCTTCTGTCTAATTAGCTTCTGTGAAAATCGATTGAATGGAAATCACTTAGGTCGAGGTGTCCTGAGTGAAAGCTGCTCGAAAGAAATAGATCTTTGGGCGAGCGCCTAGATTTTTTCCATAAAAAAGCCAAGTGTCGAAATAGACACTTGGCTTTTTGAGGTCTGATTAGCGGTGCTAAACAACACTAATCATAAGTAAAAAGAGTAGACTAAATACCCCATAGACGCTTAAGTAGAGAAGTCTTACGTGCATCAAAGTCTAGCCAATCGCCCCAGCCAGCTTCATTTGATACTGGGTCGTAAGAGTGCTCGTACCAACCGCCAGTGTCACCAGACTCTGGGTTAATCGACCAGTAACACCCTTGAACACCTCGATCCTTCATGTAGTCGACAAAGTGATTCTGCCACTCTTCATCGATTCCAGGCGTAATATGACTCCACATTTGCTGTTCAGCAATTCGAGCACCATTTGGCCAATCCATGTTTCCACCGAATTCACCAATAACAATGGCGTAACCTTCATCACGCAAATAACCAAAGTGCTCTTCCCAACCGGCACGCATAGTAGTTGGGTCAAGTACGATATTACAATCTGCGTTACCCGCATCATCCCCTTCCAAACCTACACACGCTGGATCTGCTGCGTCCATGAAATGAGGCTGCACAAATACTGATGGTCCGTAAGTATGTGGTGAAAGAATTAAGCGATCCTTTGGAATATTTAAAGGATTAGTGCCTTGCTCAAAGAAATTCTCACCCCAGTTGGGTTGTAGATCAGGGTTACCGTGCGGTGTATCAACACCATCACTGGTGCCACCTGAAATACCTTCAACAACAATGAGGATATCAGAGTTAACTTCGTCAATGGCTTGGAAAGCATTCTCGGATAGTGTTTTCCACTCGTCCCAAGTGTAATCCCACGGTTCATTGAAAATGTCGATTCCAAGAATATTATCAACGTTCAATAGCTCAGATAGACCTGCGATTTCACGTAAGTTATCTAACCAGATAGCTTCGTTATAATCGTGAACGGTCACACCAGGCTCTGCTGGGCCACACGAGTAATCTTCACGCGTGAATATATAACCTTCACGATCTTTATCAACCCACGGTGGCGAAGAATCCAATCGACCAGCACGCCAGCCAACATAATTCGAGCAGGAGTGAATATCGATAATCAACTGAATATCGTTTTCATCCGCAGCAACAATAAAGTCTTCCATTTGCTGTCTAGCTGTAGTCGCTTGAACCGACGTATGATTTTTAAATACTCCACCGGTGCGAATATCACCCATACCTTGAGGGTCGCTCGCATCAAGTGTTTGAGGTGCGATCGGCATCCGTACAACAGTAATACCCATGGCTTTAATTTCAGTCATGGTTTGTTGCATGTCTCGACCCGTTCCTTGGCCAGAGTTAGCCCACCACATATTACCCAAATAGAGTTCCATTGGAGCTCCACCGGGGTTATCAGCTGCGTTGGGTGGCTCATGCTGACCTTCTAATCCAAACCAGTTACCACACTGTACCGGCAATTCTTCTCCGTTTTTAGTAATAGCGCCAGTTGGGTCAACACGGAAAATACCAGCAGTTGGTGTTGGCGTTGGCGTAGGCGTTGGCGTAGGCGTAGGCGTTGGCGTAGGCGTTGGCGTAGGCGTAGGCGTTGGCGTAGGCGTAGGCGTAGGCGTTGGCGTAGGCGTAGGCGTTGGCGTAGGCGTTGGCGTAGGCGTAGGCGTTGGCGTAGGCGTAGGCGTTGGCGTAGGCGTTGGCGTAGGCGTAGGCGTAGGCGTTGGCGTAGGCGTAGGCGTTGGCGTTGGCGTTGGCGTTGGTGTAGTTCCACACTGACCTACCAAAGTCCATGTCGCATCGCTTCCTGGAAGTGTATTGGTATACCAATTAGCGGTATAAAGATTGTCTCCAAATACGATTGGGTCGCCGCCTTCATTGTGGTTAAACGGCCCACCAGACCAGTCTTTAGCTGACCAAGTTGGGTAAACATTAACGCCGTCACAATTAACGCCTGTTGGCGTAGGTGTTGGTGTAGGTGTAGGTGTAGGTGTAGGTGTTGGCGTTGGTGTTGGTGTTGGTGTTGGTGTTGGTGTTGGTGTTGGTGTTGGTGTTGGCGTTGGTGTTGGCGTTGGCGTTGGCGTTGGCGTTGGTGTTGGCGTTGGTGTTGGTGTTGGTGTGAGGCCACAGATTGCGCCGGTAAGCGCAGGAATTTCGGCACTACCGCCATTTCCGTTACCCGATGCGCCGATAACCACAGTTTGGCCTGGTTGAAGCGTCGCATTATACGAAAAGCTACTCGCAGAATACGGGTTATTTCCACTTAAGGTAGCGTTCCAAGCATTTGCGATACGGTTAGGGCCCGTGTATTCCCAGCCAACATTCCAGCCATTAACAACGCTAGACGAATCGTTGGTCACATGGATAGACGCATTAAAGCCTGAGTTCCACTCATCGTCTACAACATATTCGCAGCTTGCAAAAGCGCCCTGCGAATAGGCCGCTAAAGCAGCACTCATACCAATTAAACCACTCGCGCGACGAATTTCGCGGCACAGGGGCTTCAAGGACTGATTTCCAATCTTCATAGGTGTTCCTTTTAAACATGATTATTTATCGCTGAAAAAGCTTAGTAAAACTTCACTAAGTTTTTTATTCACGACTTTTTATTAATATCGCCAAGGTCAAAAAACAACCTGACGCTTTTTGAATCAAGAGTAATTTTCTTGAATCCAAACGGGTTAACAAAATCTCCCACGCTGACAACACTCGTAAAACAAAGTGCTCAGCGCGGGTAGTTTTGCGTTAATTATTATTGTGACTTTTTACCCTAATTATTGCTCTAGTTTGTACTCTAATTACTGCTCTAGTTTGCACTCTAATTACTGCTCTAGTTTTTACTCTGATTACTTTTTCTTAACATCTAAATAGAGCCTGGTTCTGCTCCACTCACTGTTAGCTATGATCTATTTGAATGCCGATTCACTTTAGATTCAATTTTCGTTATACCACCAAAAGCTATGAGATAAATAGCTTTATCACGGCACAGTTCAAACTTTAAAAATTTAATTTTCTGCACTAAAAATATCTTTTTTAGATGTTTTTAGATGTTGAAATATTCGTTTTAATAGCGTTTGGAAATATATATTCACATGAACATCTAACAACTGGCCCTATTGCCTAAGCCAGCACCAAGCGCACCCACTCGATTCACACCCTCGAGTACGCCGCTATATTGATCACTGCCATAGCCCTAAACAGGAAAATCCCAAGCCTTGCGTTTTTTTGCGTTAAAAATTAACTATAAAACTCTGCGGTTATTCTGATTACGAATATTAAAACCATCTAAAAAACTTAACATCGCTTAAATATTCATCGAAAACATCAGAAAATAATGAGTACACCGGCTTGTAATTTGGAGTGATTTGGCGCCATTTACAGAACGTAAATAGCGTCGATAAAGATAAGGATTTCGCATGAAATGTAGGTGTAATAACGTGCGATAAAAAGATGAAAAACCAGATGAGAATCAAGACAAAAATAAGCGCTAAACGGGGATCGATATCGGTGCATAAGACTTGCCTTTCAGCTCATCAAAACACCAAAATCAAGCCGATACACACCAGCGTATACTTAAAAACTCATATCAAATCGGGTAACACCTGCTTTAATTTATCCCAATCAATAGATTTGTCGACGGCATCAGCCAAACGATTCAATTGAACCTCTCGCTGCTCATCCATATCGATGGCACCAGTTGTTCCGTTCAACCCGGCCCAACTTAATAAGTGATTACACGCTTGTGGCTCATCAAATATGCCGTGAAGATACGTACCCATAACGCTTCCATCAGCCGATATATACCCCTCACTACCCCCGTCATCCCAACTTACGCAGTGTTGAAAATCACCGCGTATTGACGAGACCCCACAGTGAATCTCGTAACCTTTAACCGAAGCCCCGAAAAGGTCGATTGTCCCTTTACGTTGCTTTAGCTGCTTATGCTGATGAAGCTCTGTCTGCATAGGAATTAAGCCTAAGCCATCAACACTGCCTGGACTCTGTTCAATACCGAGGGGGTCGTGAATTGATTCACCCAGCATTTGAAAGCCTCCGCATATGCCGATAATTTTTCCGCCGTAGCGAAGATGCCGCGCGATATAGGTATCCCAGCCATTATCACGCAGCCATACCCGGTCATCGCGAACGTTTTTTGAGCCAGGCAAAATAACTAAGTCGCACGCAGGGATAGGCATTCCTTTGGGAATAAACCGTACGTTAATATTGGGGTGTAAACGTAGAGCGTCAAAGTCTGTGTGATTGCTAATACGTGAAAGTACGGGAACAACGATGGTGAAAGCTTGCTCAGCCCCACCGTCCACTCTAGTCACCTGTTTAATATCAATAGCGTCTTCGGCATCTAAGTAAAAGTCTTGAATATAGGGTACTACAGCTAATACAGGTTTATTCGTGCGCGCTTCCAGCCAATCTAAACCTGACTGAAGCAAGGCGATATCTCCACGAAAACGATTAATTATAAAGCCGACGACACGTGACTGTTCACTTACAGAAAGCAGCTCTAATGTGCCGACTAAATGCGCAAAAACACCGCCACGATCGATATCGGCAACAATAATCACGGGGCAATCAACGGCTTCAGCAAAACCCATATTCGCAATATCGCCTTCTCGCAAATTTATTTCTGCTGGGCTTCCTGCCCCTTCAACAACTATATGGCTATAGCCCATAGATAAACGTGAGTGAGACTCTAACACTGCGCCCATCGCGCGTTTTTTGTAGTCGTGGTACTCACCGGCCTCCATGGCCGTTAGCGCCTTGCCGTGCACAATAACCTGAGCACCAGTATCGCTAGAGGGCTTGAGTAGAATGGGGTTCATATCAGTATGCGGCTCTAAATAACACGCCTGCGCCTGTAAAGCTTGTGCACGGCCTATCTCCCCACCACTCGCGGTTACGGCACTGTTAAGCGCCATATTTTGTGGCTTAAAAGGTACCACCTGTTTGTGTAACCGCGCAAGAATACGACAAAAAGCGGCTACCATAACGGTTTTACCCGCGTCTGACGTTGTGCCTTGAATCATGAGGGTATGCGCGGAGGCTGAAGACTTTGACATGAATAGAGTTGATCACAGAAAAATGTAAGACGAACCAGGTTTACGCTCTTTGCTAGGATCAATACCAGACAATAGCGCGCAACTCAGTTGAGATCGTTTAGAATACCGTATTCTCGAACAACATTTGATAGATCAAGGCAAAAA
The DNA here is from genome assembly GCA_047638775.1 of Flavobacteriales bacterium. Classification (GTDB taxonomy): domain Bacteria; phylum Pseudomonadota; class Gammaproteobacteria; order Pseudomonadales; family Cellvibrionaceae; genus Agaribacterium. Next base: position 10,141 of record JBLIMQ010000020.1, on the reverse strand, counting down.
AACATGATATCTACGCTATCCGACGATGCCGTACGCTTAACCCTGAAAGTTCGCGACTATGAGCTCGACATACAGGGCATTGTTAACAACTCGGTTTACGGAAACTACCTTGAGCATGCAAGGCACGAATTTTTTCTAGAAAAAGGCGTAAGTTTTTCAAAACTGGCCGCAGAGGGAATACATTTAGTGGTGACTCGTATAGAAATCGACTACAAAAAATCGTTACATAGCCGGGATGAGTTTTATGTGGAAACAACCGTGGCGCCCAGTTCGAGCTTACGCTTTCAATTTGAACAAAGTATATTCCGTAAGACAGACGATAAACTCATCGTGAGGGGAGTGGTAAGCTGTGTTGCAATTAAAGCCGAATCCGGTCGACCGATCAAACCAATAGACGCCGGTCTTCGCTTCTAAGCTGCTGCCAAAACTTTGCATGCTCTCTTATCTATATGACGCGACATAAGGCCTGAATAACGGCTAAAAATATTGAAAGAAAAGCGAAAAACCCCGATGACCACATTCGTCGCTAGTGGATCATTAAAAAATCGGGCTAGTTAAACCCGAGAAGTCGTAATACGTTCTTACCCTGTTCATTCGCCTGCGCCTGCAAAGCAATAGCGGCTTTCTCTTTAATCGTATTCGCACTTAAATCTGATATTTCTTTTGCCAAATCGGCATCTTGGATGCGCGAGCGTGATTCAACGGCGTTGACTTCACTATTGAAGAGCGAAGAGATAGATGAGTCTAATCGATTCAACTCCGCTCCAGTACTCGCAGCCGCGTCGTTGACTTGCGACTGAAGTGTATCGACAAGACCCAAAGCCGATTGAGCCCCCTCTGCAGTCGATATATCTAGGTCGTCGAAATTCAAATCATCTAAGTTTTCTGTGAAATTTTGCGACTCCAACTCGATAGAATCTTCCGCGCCGGAACCCAATTGAATACTAACAGAATCGGAATCATTCAAAACTGAACGACCATTAAAGCTTGTACTTTCTACTGTTCTGCCGATTTCATCCTTTAGTTGCTGAGCTTCTTGATCGAGCGCCTTTCTATCTGAGTTATTCAAGGTGCCATTAGCCGCTTGCAAAGACAGTTCTCGAAGTCGTTCGAGGCTACTTGTAATGGAATCTAGCCCGCCCTCCTTAACTTGCAAGAAAGAAATGCCATCATTGGCATTTTGGCGAGACTGGGATTGCTCGTTAATTTGAGAGCTAAAGCGATTGGATATTGCTAAGCCAGCGGCGTTATCCGCAGCTGAATTAATTTGAGAGCCTGAAGAGATGCGTTCAGATGAACGTTGTATTCCAGCTGAACTTTGCGCTATGGCCGAAAAAGAGGAACCAACAGAGCCTACACTATTTATTGACATGGCTAATACAACACTACCGATTGACGTTACAGCAAGCATAATCGCAATGGTGCAATATTCAAACGATCAAATCTTCATATAAAGCGGCTTAATATAACTATTCACGTCAACACATAATCAGCTACCCTGCTAGCCTTATAAGTAACAAGTCAATATGGAAGCCTTACGACGTCACCCTTAAGAGCAACGCCAGCGATAATACCACCTGCATGACACTCAAATTCAACGTCACTGTTGAAAGCATTTTTTTTATAATACGACTGGATATTCACTACGGCATTTCCGCCTTCCTTGTAGGCCCTATCTTGCAATGACCTTACCGCACTCAAAAACACCCTGTAGCATGAACCTAAATCGGAACGATTAAAGGCATTAGTTTTTTTGTTTGAAACAAAACTTCCAAAACTTTTAATGGGTGCAGTATGAGCCTGCCCCCCCCAATACAGTTCCACACCTTCACTTAATATAGATTTCGCATCGGCCGTAGACAACACATCGTTAATAGGGACCATTATTTTCGAATCTCGTGCACTTGCGGCTTGAGAAATAAAGAGCCCTAAAACGATACATACAATAACTTTTTTCATGAAAACAACCTTTATGGTCAACCTGTCAATCGACTAAAATAGCCCCGACAATATTAACTAGAGATGAACAAAAATAATAACCAACGCTTGTTTAGCTATTGTATTTTTTTGGAAAAATGATGACTAACAAGAGAGAAGCCTTTATTTAGATATAATCGATGCGCATCGCTCCTCATATATCCACTATCGAGATGTATCTGATCACAGTCCTGAGTGCGAGCCTCGCCTTCGGCCCAATCTAATAGCCGTCCGGCATAACCTTTGCGCAGAGCTGTCGAACACGTTGCCAAATCGTCGATATAGAAAATATTACCCCAAGCCAAATAGCTATTAACTCTAAAACCCATGACGGCGACAATAACATCATCTTGCGATATATAGGCGATTCGATAGCCCTGACAAAACTGCTCGTCCACTCGCGCGAGAAAGTCATCCTCTGTAAGGTGCGGGCGTAGCTGTTGAAAAACAGCGAATGTTTTTCGAAGCGTAGAGTTAACGTCTGATAGTACTTGCACCTGCATATTTAGCTCTCTTTAGCTTAGAAGTAGACCATTATTTATAGTACGAATACCTCAATAAAATACACTTGACGTATTCAGCCCAACAAAGGCTAACATGAGAGAAGCAATAAGCGTCAACTCAAACCCCCAATTCGCCAAACCACTTGCGCCTTGAGCGCTAATAACGTCCATGGATCTCATGTCATTCATGTACACATCTATTGCATCCATATTTATTTGCAATACACTCACAACAAAATACGTAATGTATATTGCAAGCTTTAAACGCTTGTGGTCAATACAGTAATGAGTGTTTTGGGACGTGTGCAATAGCAATTAAACCAAAAGACATGCAGGCCCCAAAAAGCATACATCCCAAGTTCGACTTAAACTTTCACTCGACAAAAAAACAATTTCATACTCGGTCATATACAACCCTAGAAATAATCGTTAGCTAGCGTTCATCCATAAATGGCTCGTCACAAGGGAAGATAACAATTGTCAGATTTGCACTACCCGATACACGCGATTGCTTACTGCAAGTATCTTGATCCAGTGGTGCGAAGATGGCTGTTCAAATCGCTATGTAGCAGAGCCCTACCTATGGGGGAGATAGATGGGTGGGAATAAATGGATGAGAATAGACGAATGCGCACCAGCTATCATCTGTTCTGTTTTATATATTGCGTTGGCGTAAGCGACAATTCGCGCTTAAACGCCGCATTAAAACTAGATTTTGAGCTAAACCCTACTGAAAATGCCAAATCTAACAACGTAAGCTGTTGGTCGTTATTTACATCTGAATTTTTTCTATCCAAAATTTCCTTAAGTGTTTTAACACGATAGTGATTGATATAATCACTAAAGCTCTTACCGTAAACCTCATTAATTGCCGCTGAAATATCTTTTTCTTGCAAGCCTATAATTGTACTTAACTCACTTAAAGATAAGCGAGGTTGCAAGAAGTGCTTGTTCGTCATCAATTCAGATTCGATACTCTTGAATATCGAGATTAAAACACTGACACTCGCTTTAGTCGACTTTAATTCAACACAACGCTGCTCATAAAGTTCGAGTTCATTAAATAGGCTCGGTTGCTTAAGCGCCTTAAATACCATATAGACAACAATTAACAAGCTACATAACTGAGAAAACAAATACCACGTATTACGAAATTCAAATGAGAGGTAGGGTTGTAGATTTTGACGCACGAGATCAGCAAGCTCTAAACACATTAACAAGGCTAAAATTATTGCGATCCAGTATACATGTTGCGAATCAGTATTGGAGCTCATCTCTTTAGCGCCACGATGATATCGACGCAACAACACAAGACTCAGCCCCCAGTATATTAGTTCGCTTAACGTGCCCAATGCGATTGAAAATTGTGGATACTCAGTAATCGTCAAGGCGACTATAGTCGGCACAAAATGCACGACGTCTTGCCGCTGCCATGGGTGACTAGCGTACACAATTTGACGAACAAAAAGATAAAAAGCGGGTCCAGGTGCTAACGTTAAGGCGGGAGTGATTAAATAAATATCGCGTGCGACATGAAGCTCTTCATATACATTGAAGATCATAACGGTGGCAATGACAGCCAATAATACACACAGTCCACGAAACCTTCTTTCGGACCAAAGAAGTAGTAAGCCAAAACCAGAAGTAAAGGCAAACAAGACTTCAACGATATTGACAAGCCTAAAACCAAATTCAGCTGTTAACATAATAAGCGCAGTAGCAGGGCCGTAGGTAATAAAACAAAAGTTTGAATAATGTTCGTAGTCTTAACCATGACGCTATGACAGTGAAAAACAACTCCATGAGTCAGCAATATGGAACGCTTTGCATGCATCTACGGCCGCTTTACCCTTAATCCTCAACCCTGCAAGTGCAAAACTTTAACACTTTAGCGCTACTGAAATACTAAGCGATACGTCGGGCGGGCAATACAGGCGGGCCGAGAAGCTCCGTCGATTTCGACTATAACTTCTTCTTCGACAATCATTCCACGCTTAACCAATTCTAAGCTAGTAACTTTTTTAATTGCCCGAATGCGAGCTCCGGCTTTTACCGGAGCGAGAAAACGAACCTCATTAAGCCCTATATTGATCTGCATTTTAAAGCCTGAAAACCTCGTAGGAAGCGAGCCGCTTGCCTCGGTTAGCTTGGGGAGCAATGACAAAGTTAGGAAGCCATGAGCGATTGTACTTTTAAACACAGACTCATTTTTAGCGCGGTCTGGATCGGTATGAATCCATTGATCATCTAAACTCGCTTGAGCGAATTGGTTAATACGCGACTGGTCAACCTGAAACCATTCACCAACATACGATACTTTGTTTATAGAAGCGTTTAATTCATGCCAAGCGGCTTCGACATTAACGCTATGAAAGCTTGATTTCCCTTCTTGCAATGAGCGAAGATTATCGCCGACTTCAAGAACGTCGTCGTAGCGCCATTTCATCCACTGACTTTTCTTCGCGCTCGACCAAAACTCGTTCCAGTACTCTAATATCTGGGGCGATACAAAATCATTCAGATCAAGCTGAGTATCACTAAGTTTTTCTTTTTGTTCTCGAATAAGCTCTAGTACATTCACAGATATATCCTATATATCGAGACATATTCCTTGTCTTCGATCTGCAAGTATCTCTACGGTAGATGTAGTTTCTATTTCAAAGCAAATATCAACACAAACATAGAGATCAAAACAAGGACTTACGAAGCCCTTAAAAGTAGATTGAATTTTGATCTAGATAAGTAAAAACTGCAATCACAAAAAAGACAATTTATTCACAAATAATACGAAAGGATAGCGAAACTATAGCGAAACCATAGAGAAAGGGTCGCAAATTAAACAAATAGGGTGGATTTGAGCTTCAATTCCAATTTGGGGCTCCGCCAGACTACAATCTCAATCTCAATCTCAATCTCAATCTCAATCTCAATCTCAATCTCAATCTCAATCTCAATCTCAATCTTTGATGATTTTTGATATTGCCGGAATATACCATTCACCAGAGTCAAGATTCACGCTGCCACCCATCTCATCCTGAACAACACGGTCGACAATCAAAACACCTCGTTCGGCCATCGCAGCAAAGGTATCAATGCCCTCATTGGCAAAACCACCTCGAGTACGATGAATATTAAATTTATCCGCAAACTTACGACCAAAGGCCGCCTCGACCCCCTCTTTACCCAGCATAAAACCTAACATTCCACCCCACGTTGCCGCTGGGTTGTCAGAATCCCAACCACTCAAGGCCGCTATCTTGATGGTATTGAGTAAATCGCCTTCACCGTAATATAAGCTAACAATACTCGCCGCGAAATTAATTCCCGATGCAAAACAGCCATTACAATACTTTTCACGAGAAGTCATATCATAGCCATCGGCTTGCTCTACTTGGTAGCGCTGATAGACCTCATCACGAGCCTGCTCCCAAGTGACTCCGGCCTCGTATCGAGACTTAACAAAATCAAACATCTTCGCGCTATAGGAGTCATTTGGTAAGTACTGGCGACTACGGTCCGCCATCCACTGAGTTTGCGCTTTCATGCTCTGTTGCTTGTCCGATGCGGATGCAAGTGAATACATACTTACATAAAATTCGGATGCCCACTGTGCGTTTTCACGAGCAGTTGTCTGTATCGGTAAGTTCGCCATTTTCAGGGCGATATCGGGCCGTGCAGGAGAAAACAAGCCAAATATTTCTGTAGTTAACTGCGCATCAATCATATCGAATTCAGGATTAACCGATGGCTCGCTCGTAGCCGGGGGAATAAGCCCTTCACGCATTAAATCATGCGCTTTTTGATTCGAGACCCACAGAAAATTTTCTTTTTCGCCGTCTTTGTTTATAAACGGTGTGTTGTCGTCACTATATATGTGCGTTAACCAGCCATCACGAATTTGCTCACCCGTTAGAACGCTGACCTTATGTGTGTATAACAGCTGCTGATAAATATACTCAATATCGGTATCGTCATCAGACCCCCAAATACCGCCCTCGTCTTGAAAAACGAAATCGATATTTGCCGATAGATCACTTGGGATACCCTGCCCCCATATACTCGGGTGGTCAGGCTTTCCCCAATCATCACGAGTATAAAACTGCCCGTGTGGGCCATCGCCTCCGATTTTATCCATTTCGGTTACTAGACCTGTCCAATTGGCAATACATTGAGCCAACCAAAAGCCGTACAACTTACTGGCATATTCATCACGAGATACAGTTAAATCTCCATCCGCTCGACTATAGGTGTTGTAATCCATCCAAGTTGAATCAGCACCTGTTTTCACGCTACCTTTCGCGGCACTTGCTCCTGGCGCCTCTAATTTACTATTAGATTCAACATTTGGCTCTAGATCAGACTCGCCGTTGGAGCAACTGCTTAGCAGTATCCCCACAAGGCAGAAAACCGGAATGGATTTAGCGATATACAACATAATGGCTCCAACAGTGACAAATACGACAAATACTATAAATACTATAAATACTATAAATACTATAAACTTAAACCTTTAACTTGACCACTATTGTCGCCAAGTCAACGAAAATTATATTCTAGTATAGTCTCAAACTGAGTTTTTTTTCTCAATAACACGCGGCCCTATGAAAACAAAATACACCATCGTAGGTTTCAAGTATCTTGAAAGTGGCTAATTTTCTTTTTGTAGGAACGACTCATTTTAAGGCGGGCACCGCACGCTAAGACGATATGATATTCACCATTGATATGAGAGCAAAGTTGTTTAACTCGCGACAAGTTAACAATTGTAGAACGGTGAACTCGTTGGAATAGTTCAGGGTCAAGCTGCTCATCGAGCTGCTTCATGGTTGTTCGCATAATATGAATCTTTTCGCCAACATGTACGCACATGTAATCACCGGCGGCATCAATCCAATCAATCTCGTGCATATCAACAATGGCTACATCGCTGCCATCCTTAATATAGAGTTTGTCGGGGTAACCTTTACGGTGTTTTTCCGAGTAAAAGGCATCGGCTAAATCACTTGGCGTTTTGCCCGTAATATCACCAATCAACGAGAGCAACTGCTGCTTATCACTCAAGGCCGACTTACTCGCAATATTAGCTCTCGCTTTTTCAATGGCTTGAGCTAGGCGATCTTCTTCAACAGGTTTAAGGATATAGTCAACAGCGCGAACATCGAAAGCCTCTACCGCGTACTGATCAAATGCCGTTACAAATACCACCATCGGCATATCATCGGACTGCATGGATTTAATGACATCAAAGCCATCTAAGCCCGGCATTTGAATATCCAAAAAGACCAAGTCAGGCTGCAGGCTCTCAATTGATTTTAAAGCTTCGCGTCCATTAGCGCATTCTGCTATCAGTTCAACGTCAGGAAACTCTTTTAATCGTATTTTAAGTCCGCGCCTAGCCAGCGCTTCATCATCGACAACAATCGTTCTAATGGGGGTGTTCATAATATATTCCTGATCTAAGAAGACTTACCCTTGATGTAATTCCAAGGGTATTCGAATACTGATCAACAAGCCGTGAGGATCTACATTCGAAAATTTACAGCCGTGCGTGTCATTGTAAAGCTCGCTTAAGCGCTCTCTAAAGTTACGAATGCCAACACCGTCAAAATCGGGTATATCTCCATTTAGCGACGTAATTCCCGGGCCATCATCACTTAACTCTATTAACAATTCGCCAGCGAATGCTTTAGCCGCTATTCTAATAGTCCCGCCCGTCTCCGATTTTGATACCGCATACTTTATAGAATTCTCTACCAATGGTTGGAGTATTAGGCTGGGAATTAAAGCCTTTTCCGCAGACTCATCAATATCAAAATCGAGACATAAGCGCTCCTCAAAACGTACCTTTTCTATATTGAGGTAGAGCTTTAGCGCATTAATTTCTTCAATCATAATGACCTTTTCCATAGGGTCATTTTCAAGCGAATAACGCAAAAATTTTGATAGCTCTACAACCATGCGGTTAGCGAGTTTTGTATCTTGTTCGAGAATTAAGGTTGAAATTGCATTAAGGGTATTGAACAAAAAGTGCGGATTTAATTGATAGCGCAACATTTTCAATTGCGCTTGTGTCGCAATCGCTTGAATCTTCAACGAGCGCTGCTTTTCTTCTTGTAATAACTGATAATTTTTTACGCCAAAATATAGGGCTGTCCAGCTTACAACGATGAAGATCGAGTATTTATACCAAGAGTAAAATGAATCTATTGAGATAGGAAAATCATGATGAACCAATTCGAAATGAAGAACCATTCCGGTAAAAGCCCATAAACCCGTAATAATTGCGGTAACTACAAAAGCCACGATAGATTGCAGAGCGATTGGCCACAGCCAAATTGCCCGATAACAATATCGCATGGGGATTGTAAGTAAAAAACCCACCAAAGTATTGGCAGGAAGATAGTGGAAAAAAAACGCCTCTGTACTTTGCCAAATAAAGCCAGCCAATGAAAAGAACATTCCGTAACCAAGAAAACCAAGCGCATTAAAGATATAAAATTGCTGAGTACTTGTCCAGCTGGGCTTATTAAAGGGTTTAATCGTTTCGTCCATCATTCATGCTCTATCGATTAACTATATGTAGCTTAAACCTACATCATTGAGTGTGAATATAGCAAAAAAATCACCTATTGACCGGCGCTTCGACTTACAGTTGATTCAACTTAACGATAACCCGTAATTAACCTTAAGTATTTTTGAATCAATTACTCCCAAAGCTTAACCATACGGTCAATTACAGCCTTAGGGGAGTCATGGTCGATAAGAAGCTCTCGGTGTTCCCGAGCCAATAACCCTTGCTGCTCAGCATTCGAAATAAACACTAATAAGGCGTCAAAGTAACCCAAAGTATTTAGGAGAGCGATAGGTTTTTGATGGATATTTAATTGTGACCGACTAAGCTGATCAAAGAGTTCGTCTAAGGTGCCAAACCCACCCGGAAGCGCGATAAAACCATCCGCTCGTTCAGCCATTATATCTTTACGCTCAGTGAGTGTGTTTACCACTATTAGCTCACTGAGATTGGGCTGAACTATTCCTCGTTCAATCATGGATTTAGGTATTACACCCACCACACCCCCCCCCAAAGACAACATTGTATCTGCAAGCGCCCCCATCACACCAACATTGGTCCCGCCATAAATTAACGTAATATTTCGTAAGGCTAATTCACGTGCTAGTACACGCGCAGCGTCGCAATAACCGTCTTGAATACCGACTTTAGCCGCACAAAAAACGCAAATAGATTTCATAAAATTTTATAGTCCGCGGCTATACCTGCTTATAAAGTCAGGGCATAAGTTTTGCACGCCCTGTTCGATCGTAGTTTTGGAACAAAGGTACTTAGAGCCTAGATAAAAATGTATTTAGATACTAGATAAAAAGATACTTAGAGTCTAGATACAAATCGACTTAAAGTGCGGATAAAAAACTACACAACCGTCTGATAAAAAGAACTTCGGAGCAACTTAACTTCGCGATTTTTCTCTAGAACTTTATTGAGATTTCGAATAGAAAATTCAGGCGCTGAACCCACCTAAACTAGAGAAACGGGGAATCTTGGGTTGAGTTGCTTCTGACGACGAACTTGTGACCCATAAAACCCGATAGCCGTATGAGCATTAGCATGAGCATGAGCATGAGCATGAGCATGAGCATGAGCA
>JBLIMQ010000019.1:0-50852 GCA_047638775.1 Flavobacteriales bacterium | reverse complement strand
TAAGCATATTCACCTACTCGATGAAGGTATTCGAGTTGACGAGTTAGCTGGCATTTCGCGTGCAGTAAACCAATTACTTATTAGTGCTAAAAAACGAATTATTGTAGAGCAACAAATTGCACAAAAAACACAACATTTGACTAATAATTTTCGTATGATTTTCGAACTGTCAAAAAATGCGCTGGCGGTAACGGATGAACGTTTACGGCTTGAGTCCAGCAACCCTCGGTTTGCTGAGCTGGTATCCCACTTACATAATGTGGATACGCTTATAGGGAGTGACAAATGGTTGGAGTGCACTGCTGATGATGCTGAGTCTTTGCGACAGACCATGTTGTCGTCAACCGTATTAAATACTCCGGTGACGACAGAAATCGAATTGACGGCGAAATTAGATACCGAAATCGTGCATAGTTTTTATAATTTAACCTTTATTAAAGCGGCCGATGATTATGGTGGTTTAACTATATTAGTATTTATTAGTGATATAACAGAGCACCACCGCAAATTACTCGAAAGTGAATACGAGGCGAATCATGATGGTTTAACCAAACTTCTGAATCGTGCGGCGGCAACCAAAAAAATTCGCTACCTTTTGAGCTCCGACGATGAAGAGCGGTTTGATGTTGCTATCGTAATGATTGATTTGGATGGATTTAAATCGATCAATGATGAGCTTGGACATGATGCGGGTGACGCAATATTACGCTCAGTTTCCCGAAGAATTAGCCGCGTCGTGAGTAATGTTGATGTGGTTTGTCGATGGGGTGGGGATGAATTCCTTGTGGCATTAAGAGGGCTAGGGATGGCCGAAGCCAGTGCAAAGTCGAATGCGATTTTAAGTGAAATTCAACGCCCTGTTAAGATTATGGATGGTGTTGAGCGTTCAGTTGGTGCGAGTATCGGTTTATCTTTAAGTTCAGAGTCGGTACGTGACTTTGGTAGTTTATTTGATCAAGCGGATAAAGCCATGTACCAAATTAAGAAGTCGGGTAAAGCTTCTGTGTTGGTGTATTCCCGCTAGTTTTGATGCAGGTTAAAGGTTCGTCGTCTTCATAAAACTCGCCGCCAGTATAGGGAAGTGTTGTTTTGACGGTTTTAAAATAATGTGTGTCTTTGTTGCTATATTCCGTTGCAGTAGTTTCGCCACCATTGCAAGCGCGTATATAATACGGTACCCATTAGAATAAAGCTGAGACTGATTAATCTCAATCAATTTTTCCTTTTTTTGAATAAGTCCAGCTTAGTATTCCCTTGTGATGAGAATGGTTAGAAAGCTTTATTGAATTGTAAAAAGTATAGACGGAACATTGCCTCGTTATTGTGGTCAACAGTATATAGAGCATATGAAATTGATTGTGCGAACTAATGCTTAGCGCAAGTTTGCGTATATTGAATGTATTAAACGGAAACGACAAAGGAGTAGGTAGTGAAGTTATCTGTATCAACAGCGGGTTTAGGCATGGGTGTGGTCACAGCCATAGCGGCCTATGGTGTTTATTATTTCTATTTTATGCCACTAGAAAAACCACTTGTTGAGGTAGTTGTTGCGCCGCCTATTATTGCGATGTTAGAAAAACCACGATCTGAATTTGTAGAAGCCCCAAGTGTTGGGCAAGTGGAGTTGCCATCAGAACCGGCTCTCGATCCTGGACCGCCTCTACCAAAGCTTAATGATAGTGATGCTGCCGTTAAATCTGAATTGTCGGCCCTTCACGAGGCGAGCTTGGCTCTATTGGTTAATGATGAATTACTTCGAAAGTTTGTTCGCGCTATAAACAGCTTAAGTGAGGGCAAGGTTGTACAAAGCCATCGCCCCGTTCAGTCGCCTTCAGGGCACTTTCGGACAGAATCGAACGGTTACTTTACGGCAGACAATCAGCGTGAATATACCATTGCAGTAGCAAATTTTACGCGCTACGAGATTTTTATTGATTCGGTATTGAGTTTGAAACCTGAGCAGGCGGTAGGCTTATATCAGCGTTACTACCCATTATTGCAGCAGGCTTATAACGAGCTTGGTTTAAAGGAGACCTCCTTTAAACGTGTTACATTAAAAGCTATCGCGCATGCGACGACCTTACTACCAGAGTTCAGCGGTGATGAGGTGCTGCTTCAACCCTCAGTTATGTATAAGTTTGCAGATGAGGATGTTGAGCAGTTGTCTCAGGTACAAAAGCTTTTATTGCGAATGGGCCCGCGTAACAGTGCTCGTTTACAGCTATGGCTAAAGTCCCTAGATTCGAAATTAAGATTATAACGAAGCGACTTTGATATAGCTTTTACTACCGAATTCACATGTCATGGGACTTTCTATAACGAAACAATCGTAGTACACAAGACCAAACTCATCTAAGATTCACATAGGCTTGTTGTTTAATTGACTATTAATCTGATCTAGATTTAGAGTATGTCATTGATACTCTAAATCATGCAGATTTTATTGTTATATATTAAGCGCAATTTCTGAACGGATTCTTTAGCTATACCCCAACTGTATTGGGTCGCGCTAGGTGAACCATTTGGTACAGAGTATTAAACGTGTTTTTTCAGGTTTGAGGCAACACCAGGTCTTTTGCGATTTTTGTGCTCAGTGTTCGTTGGCTAAGCCTCGAAATCAGCAGATAACCGCGATAGCTTTAGCTATTGTATTTGTTTTAATGATTTTGGGTAGCCTTGCTTGGGCTTGGGTTGACGCCGCATTTACGCCTAAGAGTACGCGTGACTTTTTGTATGTCCCATTTGATGAATACGATGCGACATTAGTGTGTAATCAAGAAATGCATCGACGTCTGGGGGATCAGTTACTGCGTTCGTACGTCGATAAGCATTCAACACGGCTTGACGCTAAAACAGGTGTTTACCGTATTTATTTAAGGGCTGATACGGGTACGCAAGATTCGCATAAAGAAGTAACGGTATATTGTTTTGTGGATAAATGGAATTTTAAAGTCTCGCATTACAAAGAGATGGACGCTGATAATCGAGAAATACTTACCAGTGAGTTGAAATTCTTTGGCTCTTAAAATGACTTCAAATATTCTCTTGCTGTGTATTGACGTGCAATATTTTGATGCCCATATATGGGCATCTCTTTCTATATAAATAAACTATGATGCCGCATTAGTGCTGTGTGAACGTTATCCTTCACTTCACTTCACTTCACTTCACTTCACTTGCATGCTGTACGCAGCTTGAGCACATTTTGACGGAATATCTAACCTTCAAAACCTTCAAAACCTTCAAAACCTTCACAGAGCTGCTCCATAATAAACAACGTATCTTTCTAGGTGGTTTTGATCGCCGAATTAATTGTGTGTTATTTCTGTTGAGCGATTCGAGTGGCGTGAAGGATGTAAATATCCTCTGCGGGAACGTTTTGAAAACCTTTTGTTGAATGGGTAGGCGTTTGTACGATAGCGTCGACCACGTCCATTCCTTGAATCACTTGCCCAAATACAGCATAGCCAGGTGTTAATCCCCTCATGTCTAACCTCTTGTTGTCGGCCACATTAATAAAAAACTGTGAGGTCGCACTATTCGGCGTGCCACGTCGAGCCATTGAGATCGACCCACGGACATTACTTAAATCGCTGGCGGATTCATTTATAATCGGGTCGTTGGTTTTTTTCTTTATCATGCCACTTTGGAAGCCGCCGCCCTGAACCATAAAGTTTGGAATCGTACGGTGAAATACGGTGTTATCGTAATATCCGGAATCTAAATAGCTTAAAAAGTTGGCGGTTGTTATGGGGGTGCTCAAAGTATTAAGCCGTATAACAATGTCGCCCTTGCTTGTTTCCAGTTTCACATCAAGAGGCTTGGTTTTCTCCTGAGCCAGGCTGCTAACGCAGAGCAGTGGCAAGAATATAAAACACACTAAAGAAAGAACTTTTTTAATTCGAGTTGTCATTTTCGGTTTTCTCACTATTAGTTTTTGTAAATACAATTAACTGTATTGATTTAAGTAATCTTAACTATCTTGATGTAAATAGTGTTGATAGTAATTCTTAGCAAGCTAGGTCGCTAAGAATTTTCTCTGTGCATTGTAATGACCCATGCACATTAATGAATAGTTCAACGAGTAACTTCCTAAATAGTTTAGCGTGCTAGGTGGCTTATAGTGTCGAACAATTCAAATATGCGCGCTACAAAGGCGTCTTTTGGGCGAAAACTACTTGCCGTCTTCGCTTTAACATCGATTTCCATATGTCGAAGCATTCGGTGTAACCGACGTTTATGAAACCCGAATAGTGCCAAAAGTGGATCACTAAAGATACCTGAAAATGCAGCAAATACCGCAAAGATAATCATCACCAGCAAGATGCTTGTTATGGTAAGTAGAGTGCTTGGTTCCGGCGGAAAAACATGGTAATAAAGGTTACCTAAGCCTTCGCCTAACATGAAGTGTGTTTTGGCCTGGGCGAGTGCTATATAGCCCGATATGAAAACACCGATTCCGATTCCTCCAGGTGTAAACTTTTTAAAGGCTAGCGCGCCTAATCCAACACTCAATAGCGTGTTGGCGATATCGGCGGAGGCCGTGCGTGTAATGTTCATTTGACTTAAAGCGTCTTCAATAATGGCTTCGAGTTCTCGTCTAGTGTGTGCTATTGAGGTTGAAGATAGCTCGGTAAGAGGCGACGCTTTTTGCCCGCTGTAGACCTTTGTGAGCTCATCTTGTAGCGCATGTAATACATGAGCTTGCAGCGACTGTTGGCTAGGGTTGTCGTGGCCCAGTAATTCCTGATAAAGCTGTAAGTGGAGATGCTTTTGCACCTTGGTCTGATAGCCTGCAGGGAGTTGGCGAAAAAACTTCGATATACGCACGTATTGGATTCGTGCAAACATCATCGCTAAAAGCTGAGCGCAAACATAGATGGGCGCCCAAAGTAGGTTGAGTGGCATGCGCAACAAATCCCAACCAAACGCCTTTCTGTTGTTCTGCCATGCTCCTGGGTAGCGATAGTGAGCGTTTACAAACTGATCTACACGTTGATTGCATGCGAGGAAGTAACCCTCAACACCGCTCTCTAAGTGAATGCTAATGTGCTCTTTGGTTTGCGTTGTCATTACGCCTGATTACGAATGTGTGGGCATGAAGTTGATATTAGACAGTAATTAGAGTTGTCTATCGAGCATAATCTCGTATCATCTATATAACACTTCTCAATTCTCACCTCTCAATTCTAAATAAATAGGACTCTACATGGCCCTGCATGAGCGCGCTGGTTTAGCTGTAACCGATGAAGATTTGGTCAATATTCCACGCTTAGTTAGTGAGTATTACATTAGTCCGGTGGATTCCATTGGCCCTGTGAGTTTTGGTACGTCAGGGCATCGTGGTTCGTCTTTTAATAATAGCTTCAATGAAGGGCATATTGCTGCGGTTTGTCAGGCCTTGGCCGAATACCGAGTACAGAAAGGGATCAGTGGGCCGATGTATATCGGTGTTGATACCCATGCGCTATCTGAATGCGCCTTTATTACCTCTGTTGAAGTTCTTGTCGCGAACGGCGTGCAGGTTGTTGTTCAGGAGGGGCGCGGCTATACGCCGACGCCTGTTATCTCACACGCGATCTTGGCTTATAACCGTGGTCGCAATGCGGCGTGGGCGGACGGTATCGTCATTACGCCCTCGCATAACCCGCCGCAAGATGGAGGCTTTAAATATAATCCGCCAAATGGTGGCCCCGCTGATACCGATATTACGGATGTGATTCAGCTGCGAGCGAATGCGATTATTGCGGGTAAGTTAGCCGATGTGAAGCGTATTAGTTTTAATCAAGCCTGGAACTCTAGCTTGGTTCAGCAGCATGATTTCATTCGTCCTTATGTTGATGATTTGGCGGGGGTTTTGAATTTAGACGCGATTGCTTCGGCGGGAATTAAAATCGGAGTGGATCCTTTAGGGGGTTCCGGTCTTGCGTATTGGGATGTTATTGCGGATACCTACGGTTTAAATATCGAGTTAGTGAATCGTAAAATCGACCCAACGTTTTCATTTATGAGTCTTGATAAAGACGGCAAAATTCGTATGGATTGCTCGTCTCCCTACGCGATGGCAGGTTTAATCGGTTTGAAAGACCGTTTTGATATCGCCATAGGTAATGATCCAGATTACGATCGCCACGGTATCGTGACACGTTCGGCTGGCCTAATGAATCCAAACCATTATTTGTCTGTTGCTATTCAATATCTATATTCTAATCGGCCCGAGTGGGGCGATTCCTTGGCCATTGGTAAAACACTCGTGTCTTCGAGCATGATTGATCGCGTGGCGCAGTCTTTAGGGCGAACCCTGTGCGAGGTACCCGTTGGCTTTAAGTGGTTTGTGCCTGGCTTATACGACGGCAGTTTTGGTTTTGGCGGTGAAGAGAGTGCTGGGGCATCATTTCTGCGCCGTAACGGCTCGGTTTGGTCTACGGATAAAGATGGCATTATTATGGGCTTACTTGCTGCAGAAATTTCTGCGGTGACAGAGCGTGATCCATCGGAGCACTATAAGTCGTTAACGGATCAGTTTGGTGCGCCGGTCTATACACGTATTGATGCGCCAGCCACGTCAGCTCAAAAATCGGTACTTAAAGGGTTGTCTGCAGCATCTGTTCAAGCCGATACGATGGCCGGTGAAAAAATTACGCAAAAGCTTACCGAGGCCCCGGGTAATGGTCAGGCTATTGGTGGATTAAAAATTGTGACAGAGAATGGCTGGTTTGCCGCTAGACCCTCGGGTACTGAAGAGATCTATAAGATATACGCCGAAAGCTTTAAAGGAGAGTCGCATCTAGAAAGTATTCTCGATGAAGCCCAAACGATAGTGGGTGCGACATTTAAAGAAGCGGGTGTCTAGCGCTTAATGACTTTTCTGTTGATGGGAGTTGATGGGCGCTTATTGAATGAACTCTTTTCGCGGGAGGTATTAGCGTAAGGCTGTCTTAGCAAAGTAATTTTGTAGGGGTTTCCTAGTAAGGTGTTTTTTGTAATAATTTTTTTAATATGAGTGCGAGCCGACGTTTGAGATGATCGAACTGTCGGCTTTTTTGTGTGTGTTATATGGTGCTCGTTAACTATCGATTTTAACTATCGATTTTAACTATCGATTTTAGCTATCCAAAAACTGTTCGTAGTATTCAATTAAAAACCAACTCATTGTTTCGAAGAAATTCATATGCTGTTTGGCCTCGTCCTTCATGGACCTAATAGCTAACGCGGGGTAATAATTCTGTCCTTGAATTAGACCTTCTAGCTCATAGTAGGTGTTTAAATCCTGTAAAGGATCGGTACGGCTGAGGATTAAATCGGCCATGTCTCCCTCCTCTATTTTACCGTTGTATTTGATTTTCTTGTTCAATTGCAAGGCTTCTACTGCATTGATTGTTGCGCTATTAAGTATGTCTGGAATGCTGATCCCAGACTTTTTCAATAGCTGCATTTCTTGAATGCCGCCTATACCGCTTAGTGTTAGGTAACCTCCGTCGGAACCTAGCACTAAAGGTATGCCGCTGTTGTTAAGCTCCTTCGATATTTTGCCAAGGTATAACGATTTATCTTGCCAGCTTTGTGGGTTCTCTATGCCATAAAGATCGTTAATCCATGGGTCGAGTAAGCGCATTAAATAAGGATTAATTAGTTCGTGCGGGCGTTCATCGGTAAATTCGTGTTGGTGTAGGGCAATCTGCGTAATGTCGTCAAATACGAGTAGTGTTGGTGTGACATGGATTTGTTTGTCTTTTAGTTCTTTAGTTAGCTCTTGAACTAGCTCGGCAAGACGCTGCGAGTCCTTTGAGTATTGCAGTGGTGCTTGGTAAAGCATTTCTACATGTTCAATAGTTTGAAGGTTATCGACGATAAATTCGTTTATCGGAAAGAAGAATGAGGGGTGGCCGGCAATACTCAAGCCTTGCTGTTGGCTTTCGTCAACAATTGCATCAAATACGTCTTTACGTAAGCCGTCGTAAACTTTTATAAGATCGTAGCCCATCGACTTATATTTTTTGACTAAGCGTCGTGCGTGGCCAGGGTCATTAATAAATCGATGAATTGACGAGCTGGCATAACGACTGTGTTGATTCAATACCGGGCTCGAGACTAATAATCGAGGCCCGGTAGTCTGGCCGTCAGCTTGCTCTTGACGAAATTTTAATGTTTTTCGTTCGCCCGACATATTTCTAACGGTCGTAATCCCGTGCGCTAGATATAGCAGCATATCGTGCCTATCAAAAAGATGGACATGAGTATCGATTAACCCCGAGCTTAGCCATAGGTCTTGCGCATCAATTTCTAGGGCATTTATTGGAGGCTGATCAATGTTGCCGATGTGCTGTATTCGGCCATCTTCGATAATGAGGTTTGTGGAAGTGGAGGTATTAGTGTTGCGGTCTTGCACTTGGCCGCTTATTCGAACATTTCTGATGATTATGTGCTTGCTTGTGGAGGCTTCAATAAGAGGGTTTGGACTTCGATTTAGGCTGACTAAGGTGCTAAGAAGGCCGACCAAGAGTAAGGTTAGGGTTATGGAGAGGAGGCCAATTATAAGCCACTTGAGGTAAGTTTTAAGCGGGTTTTTAATACGTTTTTGTTGGCGTGACATAGGTTGACCTTAGAGACCATTAAAATGAGAATAACCGGTTATTAGTTGTTCTAATGAATGATTTGGATTCTAAGGTTCGGCCTGCTTAACTGCGTCGCAAATCATGATTCTGCACGTTTTCCCTTGTCTCTGCTCAGGGAGATAATCTTAAGTCATTGAATTTGTTAGACTTCTATCTAAATTTCTTGTGTGTTATTTTTGATCTATGATTTTGAAATCTAGAGTGTAGGGGCCAAATTCTAGCGAAGGGGTATCGCTTAATTGGCAGGCTTTAATTATCTGCCCGTTTTTTAATACGCCATTTCGGGAATCGCAGTCTTCGAGTTTCCATTGTTTATTCTGGAAAAACACTCTGGCATGTTTGTGCGAGATTCTTGATTCATCTAGATGTAGCGCGCAACTTGTATCACGGCCAATAAACCATTCAGAACTTTCTCCCTGAGTTGATAAAAGCTTCACTTGCGGAATACTCTGTTCAGGTTTGACGGTCACGATTAGGCCGTACTTATATTTTAGTTTATTGCTGGCATGAGCCTGTAAAGCAATGATGAGTTTATGATCTTGATGCTCACTTTGCGGTACGTCCGAGCTGAAGTCATCATCACTTACCCAGCCCGACGGAAGCGAAATTGATTGCAGCATAACAGTGCCGTCAGCTTCATCTTCGTCTTCTATCATCATCGCAGACTCGCTAAGCGTGTGTGCAAACATGACGGTGGCGTCGCTATTGTTGAGTTGTAAGCTGAAACGCTCTTGACCAAATCGTAAAATATCTCCAGCCCGAAGGGGGCAAATCCCACTGATGGCCTCTTCATTAATAAACGTGCCGTTGGTCGAATGTAAATCTTGAACCTGAATTATCTCGTCTCGAATAGTAATGCGGGCGTGTTCACGCGATAGGCTGGTTTCATCGATTTGAATGTCGCAGTTGGCGCTGCGGCCGACTAAGGAGGATAACTCCGGGATGGGGAGTTCACGTTGATCTTTAAGGTGTTTAAGGGTGTAAGAGTTACTCATGCTCAACTTCCGGATTGCGACTAGCCTAGGGAGTTGCGTATTGTAGCGATTTAAGTGGAGTTGAGTAAGTGGTGCTGTATAAGTCGTGTTATGTAAACCCCGCCGTTAAAGAGTAACGGCAGGGCTTGTTAAGCGCTAGGAGTTGGCGTTATCTAAGGTTAGATAAACTAAGGTCTGATTTAGCAGTTGGTACGCGATTTCTCCGAAGGTCATTGGCCCTGTTAGGGTGCCAGTTTTTTTGCCCTCTAGCTCAGAATAGAGAAAGTTGAGAATACAGTTGCAAGAATAGGCTATATTTCCGGTGTCGGTAGAAGGTAATGCTTTATTAAACTCAGTCACATAATCATCAACCGGTTTAGCGAAGCGATATTCTACGTCGGGAAAAACCGGCGCATAGAGGTTCACCTCAGCGTCTGCAACTTCTTGTATACTGACATTAACCATCACGCCGGAGTAGTTTGCAACTAGCGGCAAGCGGGTATCGATATTGTGTTCTTTAATGTAATCAGCAAAGCTCCATTCACTGCCGTCAACATTGCAATTTTCGACGCTAAAGCCATTTTTAGGAAAGCGGATTGTTGGCCCGTCACCTGGTTCAAACAAATTGACGATTTTAATATTCGCCACTTGATGTTCTGGTAACGGAATATGTATGGCAGCGGCTTGAGTATCGCTTAGTAAGCCTGCTGCAGGGCCAAACCCGACCTTCGCGCTGCGCTCACCCAGTTCATCTAGGTGCATCCCGGCGATCCATCCAATAATTGGCGAAAAGTACATGTTTGGGTAGTCGGGTGCGTTTTGCGCGTAGCTTAAATGGACCTCAGAGCTTGCCGGAAGCATAAGAATCGTTAAGCCGTGCTCGGGCGCTTCTTGAGCTACACGAGATATCGAATTCACATCATAAAGCGTTAATCTTGGTACGTTATTCGATGCAAAGCCACTAATGACATTTACATATAACTTGTCTTGATCGACCTTACCTCCGTCGACCGTCATAAAATAAGGTATTGTTCCCGCAATCCAATTACCCGAAGGTAAAGAGGCTAAGACTTTTTCGTCGCCTGCGATAACCATATAATCACCGTTGGCAATCATGCCTTCTACGGTTTCTCTGTCTACAGCCTTATTCGTAAATGAAATTGTTCCTTCAGCCGACATGTTAATACTCCAGTGTATGCGTTTGCCCCCTTAGGGGGTCAAGTTAAGATTTTAGTGGTTAAATCTAACCAACTTAGGCTGTTTTACTTTGCTGTAATAATGCGCCGAGTTCCGTGCGCATCGTTTTTTGATTTTGTTGTATGAAATCGCGTATTCGTCTAGCGGCTTGAATTTTAACAACAGGGTCACCTTTGCTTGCAATTCGTGTGCGTAGGTTTGCGAGCAATAGTTTGTAAGCGATATTTTCGCTTGGTACAAGATTGTCGTTCTCCAGAATATGTTGCCAAACTCTATGGTCTGGATTAGGAAGTTGTACTGTACTTTTTTGGCGAATGTTCATGGCTCTATTAAGTAGAACCAATTCAGGTTTTAAATTTCGATAATTCTTTCTAACGTAATCTCTAAGTGTTTCTATGGCTTGAATTTTTTCTTGGGTATTGTGGCCTTGAATGAACGCCATGCGTTGACGAGATATTAATAGATTAAGTGGAACGCTCTGTGAATTAAGATTGAGTTTTCCGCTAAGCAGGTCCAGCCATAGAGGATTTTTTATTGAGGGTAGAACTAAGCGTTGTTTTGATTTATTGGCTCGTGCCCGTTGCTGAAGCTTTTGACTCGTGATTCCGCAAAGTTGTTCAATTTCGTTGTCCATTAAATGGGCGTTTGCAATAAAAAACTTACGAAGTTCTATAATCAGTGGTTTGATACCGATTGAAGTTCCAATTTTCGATGCTTGTATCTTTTGTTTGCTTAGTAATAATTTGAGCGGTAGAACGGCCGTTTTTAAAAGCTGTTTGTCGAGTAAAATTCTTTCCCAGACTGGATCTACTTCTGTGGGCAAAAATGCTAAAGACTGAATTTGAGCCGTGGTATTATTTAAGTCAGTTAATACGGCCGATGGTACGTTTTCGCCGAGCTGGAAAAAATCACTAATCGTTTTGGTATCTATGCCTTTAATTTGGGCTAACGCTAGCTGTTGGCGCACGTAATTTGAATACGGCCGGCTGGGGTGGCCTAAAAAACACGACTGGTTAATTAACGACAAGCTTAGAGGTGCATCCATATTGATGCTTTGCTCAGGCACTTCGGCATGAATAATACAGCGATAGCCGGCGATTGGCATGTATACCCAATGGCCCTTCAATAAACCTGTGTCGCCACTTTTTTTGTGGGACCCAAAAAGACCAAATAAACGTTTTTGATCTTTAATTTCTAGGTGAATGTCGAAGGTTTTATTTTCGTCATCGGCCTTAAAGGATTTAATAGCCCATGGATCATAAATACCAAGTGCGTTCCCCAAGCCAATCAAGTCAATCTTCTCCATTGCTTACCTCAATTATATCGTTACGTAAATCGTTACGCGGCTACAGTAAATCTACTGTTGTCACTAGTGTTGTATTAATAGATTAACAGTATGTATAACTGTAACACTTCAGATGCCAGCTGCTAAAAAAATAAACGAGATATGCAAAAATCGTTAAATGAAGCTATTTCTTAGACAAGAATCTAGAGTAAAAAACAAAAAATTATCACTAAAAAGTTAATTGATTGGCTTTTCTATAATGAAAACCTATAAGAAATATTTTTCATTTTTTTATTGGTCAGCACCATAGCAGATCCGGTGTCGCTCAATTCATTATTTTGGTTGCTTGAATCACCGGTGTCAGACATATCTATATGACAGGGTCTGATTTTCTTGTACCGTATCACGGGTGTCAAATATATCTACATAAATGAGTCTGACTTTCTTGCACTTGTATCGTTTAACTAAAAGCTTAAAGCCTGTTAATAGTGTTATCAACGTCAATTTATTTCAATTTTGTCGTGTTGTGCAAACTAATGGCGCGAGTGTCCGCTGCTTTCTTTGTGGCGCTCAGATACACTCAGGTATCTGTTGGAAATGGACGTCTAAAGATTTTTTTTGCTTTTCACTAATTTGTGTATTTAGATGTTCACATGATCTTTAGTTAAGGGTGTTATCTATGGAATATACTGCTTCATTAAATGTAGCGATCATTGGTTCTGGTAAGTTAGGAACTGATCTTCTAATTAAAACGTTACGTTCCCCGTATTTAAATTGTGTTTTATTTGTCGGGCGGAACCATGATTCAGAGGGTCTGGTAAGGGCGCGGTCGTTGGGTGTTCCGACATCAGATGATAGTATTGACGCTATTATTAATTATAAAGGCGTTATTCACCTTGTTTTTGATGTTACTTCGGCTGAATACCATATTCGGCACGCCGACGTATTTGAGCGTCTTGGCATCAAAGCAATAGATTTGACTCCTGCAAAGGTCGGTCCATTGTGCGTCCCTTCAATAAATCAGGATATTATTTTCACGGAAGATAATATTAATTTAATTACATGTGGCGGTCAGGCTTCGTTACCGATTGTCCATCGCTTATCTGAAATTATTACCGACATATCCAAAATCGAAGTGAACTCTTTCTTAGCTGAAGATTCGGTTGGTCCTGGAACCCTTGCCAATATTGATGAGTATTACAGTACAACTAAATCAGCGATTCGAGAATACACGGGCGTGCAGGATGTCGAGGTTCAATTAAATTTAGAATCTAGTGAGTGGAAGCCAGACATGCTGACGTATATTCGAGCCTATACAGGTAAGACAGACTTACGTTCAGTTTATGAACCCCTGCGTTTACGCTTACTTGAGGTTCAAAAGCATGTGCCGGGGTATCAAATTGTCGGAACACCCAAAATTGAAAATGGTATTATAGATATTACCGTAAGCGTTCGAGGTAATGGTGATTGGCTTCCCGCGCATGCCGGTAATCTTGATATTATTAATTGTGCGGCGCTAGCTTTGGCTGAGCATTATGCTGAAGGTATGGGGGTGCACTCTTGGGAAGAAAAAAAGCAACATAGCGGGGGAAGTCTGCCTGTAGGTGATTTTATGTCGACACTTACCGGCGCGAACAAGCTCTTGGAGCGAGCATAAAAACTGTGAGGTGTGTCACGTCTTCCTTCTGCAAGTGAGCGACATTAATTGGCACTCTTTGTCATTTAGTGTCCGCTTTTTTAATTCAATGTCATCCATCATCAAAACTAACCGTTTAAGCTGAAACACATTGTCTGCGGCGTCATGTCGAGCTAGCGTAATGATTATTCTTACGTTTTCCTTAAGCTCATTAGCCCTGATTTAATGGAGTGTTCTGCATGTTAGTACACGTGTTTCGGTTTGTATGGCGGAATTTTTCCTATTGTATTTTTTCCTTTGTTGTTTTATTCGCTACGGCATGTGGCGGAGGTGGCAGCGGCTCTGGAGGTGGCTTAATCGGACAAACACCAACACCAACGCCAACACCAACGCCAACGCCAACGCCAACGCCAACGCCAACGCCAACGCCAACGCCAACGCCAACGCCAACGCCTACGCCTACGCCAACGCCAACGCCTACGCCTACGCCAACGCCAACGCCTACGCCAACGCCTACGCCAACGCCTACGCCAACGCCTACGCCTACGCCTACGCCAACGCCTACGCCTACGCCTACGCCAACACCTACGCCAACACCTACGCCAACACCTACGCCAACGCCAACGCCAACACCTGAATTAGTGAGGCCTATTGTGTCGGGAATAAATAGTGGTTCTGATTTTCAATTGACTTGGAATAATGCCAATGCAACTGAGTATCGTGTGTTGTTTTGGAATGCAGAAAATATTTTATTCGAGAGTGTTACCAGTGGTGAATCTGCGACGATATTGTCGTCACAGCGGTCTAGTGGCGGGACAGCTGTTGTCGAAGCATATAACGCGCAAGGTGACAGCATGTTTAGCTCATCGATTAATGTGGGGGCGCTCTAATGAAAAAATTAAAGCATATTGTTAGTGCGTCAGTTTGTTTTCCGTTTGTTTCGGCTTTGATTTTTAATTCGAGTTCGCTGTTAGCGGCGGATTATCCTCCCAATAATGACTATGGGGATAAGGGACAGTTCGTTGCAAAACGTGGTACAGAGTATGGCCGCACAGCGATTCTGATGCCGGTTGGTCCAATAATGATTAACTTACCTGAAGGTCCTGGTTCGACAAGTGTGGGGCTGGATGATGGCATATTAAATCGAACGCGTGATTCAGCTTGGGACTTAAGCAATTTGGAAGACCCTAAATTATTTCGCCAATTAACGTGCGATCGTTTGTTGGCTTCAGACCCAGCCTGTAATCCAGGCCAGCCAATTTCGGCACACGCAACGGTCGTTCGATTTGACCCCGAATTAGGTCCACTACTGTATGGACGGAACGCTGGGGACCTTAGTTACCATCCAGAATTGGCAGGAACTGATGGAGAGCTAAACGATAACCCGAATTATTTTTCTTGGGGCTATGACCCGATTGGTTATCTGCATATGACAGCCCCTTACTTTGTTCGTACCTACTGGGATTATGGCGCAAATAACGAGGGGCAATTTATTATTCGTGATACTTCTCAGCAGCTAGATGGCGGGCCTGTGAATCAATGGACAGTCGAAGGGATTCCTGAGCTAGAGGAGTTGTTCGGTCCTACACAGTTAGGTGTTTGGTTGGGGGAGCCCTTGGTCTATTGGGATCATCTTGCATTAACGGGCGTCACGGGTTTTACTTCTTGGCACGGCAACTTTTTAGCTGTTGCGTCCGATCAGCGCGCGACAGGTCTGGCTATTTATGATGTCTCTGGATATAAAGAGGGGCGTTTGCCGCGTTTAGTTGGGCAATATAGTGAATCTAGGACCGAGCCAGATGGCAACCAAATTGGCGTAGGTGGTTATTGGGTAGAGCCTTATGGCGCACATAAAATGGTGTATGCAGCTAGAGAAAAATTGAGCCCTGCTCGTAATTATCCGGCGTTTTACATTATTGATTTCGAGGATCCGACCAATCCGCAATTAAGTTGTGAATTGTATTTTGATCAAGACCGTAACGACCCGAGTGATGGTGATGGTTCCAGTGATCCAATGTATGTTAACTTTCAGGATAATTATGCTTACGTGGATCATTTCCAGGTTGATATGGATGCGTGTGAAGCGGCTTTTGCCGATGAGCAGATTAGCGATGAAGAATTTTCAAGTATTGTTTATAAGTTTGATGATATTGCTAATCAATGCGATTCCAGTCAGTATTTTCGCGCAGTAGGGCAAGTGGGAATTTTTGGTGGTTACGATTGGTGGGAAACAAGTCCTGAGACAGGAATAAACGAGCAAGGAATGTGCTTTTTTGTGACCGACGACGAGCCGGATACCAAGCGACCATACATTGCGGGGCATCGGCCGCTTGATGCGCAAACGGGCGTTCCTATCGACACCTTTATTCATATACATATTCCGGAGACGCTGCGAACTGAAAGTATTGTAGATTCGATTACCGTCACGAATACGGGTACCAATCAAGCGGTTGATTTCCGCTATCAATTGGCTCATACCGGAATTATTTCGGTGTGGCCGGATGAGTACCTGCAGGCCGATACAAGCTATCGTGTTGATGTTGAAGGCATCCGCGACTTTATGGGCAATACTATGTTGGCGGATAGCTTTACTTTTAGCACCAACGATGGCGACTTATTAGAAGGCGACATTCCCGGCCAGCCACAAGAGCCTGTCGAAGAAGATGTGATTCCTTCGTATGACGGGGATATTTTTTACCCGAATAAGTCCAATCAAATTGCCTGCCAACCGGAAATCGACGCTGGGGATGTTTGGGTGGTAAACCCCGATAACGATAGTGTAGCGATATTCTCTAAACAGGTTGATCAAACCACGCTCGTAGAAACTCATAGTTTGTTCAAAGAAATAAAATTGAATTATGAAGCGCCAAGTTCTGTCACCAAAATTCAGAACTTCTTTGCTGTAAGTTATCGTGATGACGATAAAGTTGTGTTTTTTAATGATGAAGGGTTACCCGATTTTTCCATCGATACCGGTCACGGGACTCAGCCGGTTAATACCATAAGCGACGGTCAGTTTTTATATGTTGCCCTTTATGGTTCAGGTGAGCTTATTCGTATTAGCCCTATGACGCGTGAGATCACGGGGCGTATCGATCTTGGCTCTACACCAAAATCTATGGCTTTGGCGAATGATCGTTTGTTGGTGACACGATTCGTTTCTCCGCAAACACATGGCGAAGTTTATGATGTGAATATCAATGACGATATGAGTTTAGTTCGTACCATACAGATAAATAAAATATTGATTGCAGATGATATCGGTCATGGTTCTGGTGTGCCAAATTATTTGGCGAGTATCGTTATTAATAGCGATGCGACTTTAGCTTATGTGACAGCTAAAAAGGATAATGTCGATCGTGGTTTACGTCCGTCAGCAGGAGATAGTGCTGAGCCACTCGATGACGATAATACAGTTCGTCCAATGATCGCTACGATTGATCTAGTGGCAAATGCGGATTTGAATGTCGATCCATTGACGCTCGCAGGAACAATAGATTTGGATAATGGTGCAGATCCATCGGGAATATCTTTCTCGCCCAATCCGAATATTCGCGTTCATGTTATGCAGGGAAATAACAAAGTCGTATTTGATAATTTTGACGCGAATACCTCCGTTACCTTTAGTACTGGTGCGGCCCCACAAGAAGTGTGCAATACCTTACGCACCAGTTATGTTAAAAACTTTAGTGATCGTACGGTGAGCGCAATTGATATTGCTGGTTACTTATATGATGGCCGAATACAGTTGAATGTAGAAATACTCGACACTGTAAGCGATGAAGTTTTAAGTGCTGAAGAATTGCGAGGGCTGCAACATTTTTACGAATCGAGTATTCCGGAAATGGGTCCAGAAGGGTATATGAGCTGTGCAAGCTGTCATTTTGGCGGAGCTCATGATGGTCGAGTGTGGGATCTAAGCAGTATGGGGGAGGGGCTTCGTAATACAATTTCACTTAACGGTTCGAGTGGCACACGTTTTGGTGACCTGCATTGGTCTGGCAATTTTGACGAAGTGCAAGACTTTGAGATCCAAATGGAGCAGCTTAATAAAGGCGAGGGATTAGTTCGTGGTGAGGGAACTTTTAATGGTCTTAACCCATTACAGATGACGACTTCAGGTTTGTCGGATGACCTGGATGCCCTAGCGGCCTATGTCAACGGGCTCGGTAAGGACAAGGTACGGCGCTCGCCTTTGCGTACCTATAGTGGTGAGCTTTCTGATGCGGCGGCACGCGGGAAAAACCTTTTTGATGCCGATAACTGCACAAGTTGTCACATCGGTGATTCATACCGAGACGGATTGCGTCACGACGTGGGAACTATCACCGCAGATTCAGGGCAACGACTAGGTGCAGTATTGGATGCCATTCGAACGCCTACCTTAATCGAACTGTGGGATAGTGCGCCGTATTTTCACAATGGCAGTGCTGCAAGCTTACGTGAAGTGTTGGCCGTCGGTGATCATAATCGTAGCTTGAATGATGCTGATATGAGCGACTTGATAGAATACCTGAACAGTATTGACCGCGAGTTATATATTGATGATGCTCTGCCAGCTCAATAGTGTGTATGTGCGGGGTTTCTATTGCCTTGCACCGCTTAACATGGTTTCTGGCTTTTTTAAAAGTCGAGAACTTGCTTTCTGAGTGTGGCTTTGTTTTTATGTGGGCAATTTAAAGGAGAGTCCACATGGCACCATCTAACTTTATAAAATCAAAAGCCGCTATAGCTTGGGGCCCTAATCAGCCTCTAAGCATTGAAGAAATTGACGTAATGCTACCGAAGGCTGGTGAAGTTCTGGTTCGTATCGTTGCTAGCGGCGTATGTCATACCGACGCCTATACTTTGTCGGGTGCAGATTCTGAAGGTAAATTCCCCTGTATTCTTGGTCACGAAGGTGGCGGCATTGTCGAGCAAATAGGTGAGGGCGTCACCTCAGTTGCTGTTGGCGATCATGTTATCCCTCTTTACACACCAGAATGTGGTGAGTGTAAATATTGCCTTTCGGGAAAAACCAATCTTTGTCAAAAAATCCGCGCGACTCAGGGTCAAGGTTTGATGCCGGATGGCACTGTCCGTTTTTTTAAGGACGGAGAGCCTATTTATCATTACATGGGAACCTCGACGTTTAGTGAATTCACCGTATTACCTGAAATATCCTTAGCCAGAATCAACCCAAAGGCGGATTTAAAAGAGGTATGCTTGCTTGGATGTGGCGTTACCACCGGTATGGGTGCGGTAATGAATACAGCCAAAGTTCAGGCAGGCGATACGGTAGCTGTTTTTGGTTTAGGCGGTATTGGTTTGTCTGTAGTGATCGGTGCCGTTATGGCGAAAGCTTCGCGCATTATTGTTATCGATATTAATGAGAGTAAGTTTGACTTGGCGCGGCAATTAGGCGCTAGCGATTGCATTAATCCAAAAAATATCGAAGGCTCGATTCAGGATTACATTGTTGAATTAACGGACGGTGGCGTTGATTATTCATTTGAATGTATTGGCAATGTCGATGTCATGCGCTCGGCATTAGAGTGTTGCCACAAGGGTTGGGGTGAGTCGATTATCATTGGTGTTGCCGGAGCGGGTAAAGAAATTAGTACGCGCCCGTTTCAATTAGTTACCGGGCGAGTTTGGCGGGGTACCGCTTTTGGTGGCGTGAAAGGGCGTAGTGAATTACCCGATTATGTCGAGCGTTATTTAAATGGTGAGTTTAAGTTAAGTGATTTTATTACTCACACCTTAGATTTAGAACAGATAAATGAGGCCTTCGAATTAATGCACGAAGGGAAAAGTATTCGCAGTGTTATTCATTACTAAAATTGGATGAGAAAAGTCTCATGTCTTTGCGTGAAATATCAAAAGTAAAAATGTTTGATGGCTGGCTTACGCGTTACAGTCATGATTCCAGTGTCAATCAGTGCGCGATGACCTTTTCGGTTTTTTTACCGTCGCAGGCTGAACATAAGCCAGTACCGGTATTATATTGGCTGTCGGGGCTAACCTGTAACGACGAAAATTTTATGCAGAAATCAGGCGCGCAACGTGTTGCTGCGAAACTGGGTATTGCATTAGTTGTTCCTGATACGAGTCCGCGGGGTGACGGTGTGACTGATGCCGAGGACGGCGCTTATGATCTTGGCTTGGGTGCGGGATTTTATCTTGACGCCACTGAGTCACCATGGAGTCAGCACTATCATATGTACAGTTATATCGTAAATGAATTGCCTGCATTAATCGAGGCTGAATTTCCGGTAACGCAGCAACGGTCCATTAGCGGTCACTCAATGGGAGGGCATGGGGCTATTAGTATCGCGCTTAAAAATCCTGCTCGCTATCAATCTGTTTCGGCTTTTGCGCCGATTGTGAATCCCATAAATTGTCCGTGGGGGCGTAAAGCCTTTTCGGCTTATTTGGGCGACGATGAGGCGCTATGGCAGCACCACGATAGTTGTCTTCTCATGGGTTCCTTTGAGGGTGAGTCAAAATTTCCATTGCTAATCGATCAGGGCAGTGGCGACAACTTTCTAGAGGAACAGCTCTTAGGGAGTAATTTAGTTAGCGTCGCGAAAAGTTGTCATTGGCCGCTGGAGTATCGTCTACAAAACACCTATGATCACAGCTATTTTTTTATCGCTAGTTTTATTGAAGATCATCTAGGTTTTCATGCTAAATATTTACAGTAATCACAAGGGAAAAACAATGAAGATTTTTAACAAAAGTACGTTATTGATCGTGGTCTTAGCAATAAGTTCTACAGCGTATGCCGATTGGACGCTTGATAGTAAAAGCTCATCAGTGCAATTTAATACGGTTAAAAAAGAAACGGTTAAAGAGCAGCATACGTTTCATGCTATATCAGGCTCTGTTAGCGCTGAAGGTTTAGCGAAGTTCACTATTGAGCTGGCAAGTGTTGATACTAAAATTCAAATTCGAAATGAGCGAATGCAGCAACATTTGTTTGAAACCGAAAAATTCCCGAAAGCTGTTGCTACAACAAATATTGATGTAAAAAAACTTTTGGCGATGAAGGCAGGTGACAGTCGTACTGTAACGCTAGATTTAACGCTGGCGCTTCATGGCGTAACGAAAGCGTACGCGACTAGCCTGTTGGTTAAAAAGTTAACGTTTGATAGCTTTCAGGTGAGTTCTGTCGATGCCTTGATCATAGAGGCTGCAGACTTTGGTTTATTGGCGGGTGTAGAAAAGCTACGTGATTTGGCGAAGTTAAGTTCAATCTCACCTAGTGTTCCGGTAATGGTTGATTTAACGTTTGCACGATAGCGAGTGTAGAAGGGCGTACTAGAACGTAAATTCACCCCTTGCGCGTGTGCGTAAGGGGTCGTTTAATCTTTGCTTAAGTATTCTCTTAAGTATTCCCTTAAATATTAGTTGAAATGCTTATCGTAACTTTATTCACGCGTCTGTTTTCACATGCTAGTGCTCACATAGCTGCTCTTACATGCGCTTAAATTCATTATGCAATTTGAATTTTTTCGATGTGATTGTTGCTTCCAGGTTACGTAATTTATCTTCTAGATTGTTGAATTTTTGATCTACGCTAGATAGATCATCTTCCGAACGTTTGATTGTTTCTCTCACGCGTTCGCGTCGCGCTGATTGCCGTGTTGCGGCAATCTCGTCTTTGTAGCTTTTTGCGTTTTTCGTGGTAAAAGCGTCGTCTTCAAGGTCATTAAAGTCTGCTTCTTCGGCCCATTCATGTTGGCGCTTTTTGCTGTGACGACTGTTGCGACTATTCTCGTAGCTGTTAGTGCGATTGTTAGTGTGACTATTGTTGCGACTGTTGTTGCGACTGTTGCTGCGACTATTGCCACGTCCAGCACGACGACTGCGAGGCGCGTCATCCATTAACAGCGCACCAATGATGTAAGCAATGATCGGCAGCGGTCCAAACATTAATGCAGCGACAAAGCCTAAGCGAACAAAAAACGTGTTGATTTCTAGGTAGTCGGCTATGCCCGCACATACGCCAGAAATGCGGCCTCGATTTTTGTTTTTCACTAAGCTCTTTTTATAGTTGATGTGACGGAAGTGGCGTCCCATGCGACTATTGGTTATGCCGTTTACCGCACCGCGCACTCCTGCTTGGCGTGTATCCATACAAAAATACAGAACAAAATAAACCGCAATGCTGAGTGGCCACGTAAACGTCGCCACAATAAACGCTAGTCGAATCCAGAATGCGTTGAGATTAAAGTAGTCCGCGATACCACTACAAACACCAGCCAAAATACTACTGCGCTGATTGCGTGTAAAACGTTTAGAGTTACCCATGATCTTCTCTCCAGTCAGGTACTTCTGCATCTAATATTTCTTCAAGTGTTTCGATTCGCTGGCTCATGCGGTCTGCTATGTCGCTAAGACGTTCGAGCTGTTCACGTTCATCACCAGAAAAGCTGCTTTGCTGTGCCTTGTAGCGTGCTTTTAGTACCCCTGACAATATGGCAAATAGGGGGATACTAAAAATCATCACCACTGCGACCAGTCCTGTGATATCTCCGTGCATGAATGTACTCCTAATAGTTTCAGTGTTGCGGTGTATTGGCACCGCGTTAACGTTATTGTGTCATTGCTTGGCTAGTGCTATCTAGTACCTATTTATAAATAGGTCTAGCTAGAACTTTGTAAGCCAGTGTGTAGCAACGTTTGCGTGCACAGAGCAATAAACAATAGTGTAGGCAACCAGCGCATAAAGTAACTAGCGGGTCGCGCAGCCAAAGGCTGAATAAAGACGGCGTCGAGAGAGTTAAGCTTGGTTCTCATTGTTCGCGCCCTCTGTGGCTTGTTTGTTTCCTGCCATTTTCGCTTTTAACTCGGCGAGCTCAGCATCGATTTTGTCCTCTATTTCCAGTTCTGCAAATTCTGATTGCAGGCTATTGCGGCCAATATTGTCAGCTTCGATTTGGCCTTCCATTTGCTCGATTTTTTGTTCGAAGTAATCAAGCTTGTTGATAGCCTCGTTTATAGAGCCGTCGTGAAGTTTTTTGTTAACATTTACACGGCTTTGGGTTGCTTTTGTGCGCATAAGCAAGCTTTTTTGACGTGCTTTAGCATCATTTAGTTTGCTTTGTAATTTTTCAATCTCATCACTTAAGCGATCGAGGGTTTCCTCTAGCTTGGTTAGATCTTCGTTACAGATAAGCGCCGCTTCACGCACGGATGACTTTTCGACTAGGGCCGCTTTAGCAAGGTCTTCACGTCCTTTACTAATGGCTAATTCTGCTTTTTGCTGCCAATCATGCTCTTGTTTAGCGTATTTATCGCTGCGACGTAATATTTCTTTCTTTTCCGCGATAATCTTTGCAGAGTTTGTGCGAACCTCAACTAAAGTTTCTTCCATCTCTTGTATGACGAGTCTAATCATCTTTTCTGGGTTTTCAGCAGAATCGAGTATAGAGTTAATGTTGGCGTTAATGATGTCGCTGATGCGAGAAAAAATGCCCATGATGAACCTCTGATTGTTGGCGTATTAAAAGTTAAAAGCTAAATTCGATGCGCTCTTCATTGGGTTGCCAAGTCTGGCAATTTTATAAGAGCACACTCGATATATAGCGATAACTGTGCCAATAATTTTATCTCTCATAAGTCATTGAAAGTAAAGGAAATAATTGATTTCCAGTAATTTTTAAAAATTATCATGTGGTTGATTTAACCACAAGGTGGTTAAATAGACTAATAATTGGATTGGATTGGATTGGATTGGATTGCAGCTATTATGTCGTCATGATTCTTTTGTGAGTGCTGCGTATGCGTGCTGTGTTACGAGTATTACGTTATTTGAGTACTGCGTTGTGGGTTTAGCATCATGAGTATAGACAGAAATGAACGTTTAATTGGCGAGTCTTCTGAACTGCTTGAAGTGCAAGAGCACGTTAGTCAAATCGCCCCCCTAGATAAACCGGTATTGATTATTGGTGAGCGAGGAACAGGCAAGGAGCTTATCGCTTCTCGAGTCCACTATCTGTCGGAGCGTTGGGGGCAGCCGTTCTTAAAACTGAATTGTGCTGCTATAAGTGAATCCTTAATAGATTCCGAATTGTTCGGGCATGAAAGCGGTTCTTTTAGTGGCGCTAGCCGACAACATAAAGGCTTGTTTGAGCGCGCTGACGGCGGTACTTTATTTCTTGATGAGCTGGCAGCAACCTCAGTGCAGGTTCAAGAAAAAATCTTGCGTGTTATCGAGTACGGTGAATTTACACGTTTGGGCGGCGACAAAGTTGTTCAAACGGATGTGCGTTTGGTGGCCGCTACCAATGGTGACTTACCGGGGCTGGTTGCCAAAAAAGAGTTCCGCGCAGATTTACTTGATCGCTTGGCTTTTGACGTGATTACTCTGCCGCCATTGCGGGCTCGCCTTGATGATATTCCAATATTGGCTGAATTTTTTGCCTTGAGTATGATCAAAGAGCTTAAGCGTGAATATTTTCCGGGTTTTAGTAAGCGGGCGATGCAAAGCTTGTTGCGTTATCAATGGCCGGGAAATATCCGAGAATTAAAGAATGTTGTAGAGCGGGCGGTCTATCGCAGTCGAGAGCCCGATGATGCAATTGATAGTATTATCTTCGACCCTTTCGAGTCTCCCTATCGTATTGCTGCTGATGGAGATTCTTTATCAGCTGCTGCGAATACCACGGTGAGTGCTGCTAAAGATAGTATTGCTAAAGATAGTGCTGGGGCGAACTCACATCCGCCACCGTCACTCGATCTATGGCATGATTACAATACGAGTGATTTAGATGTTAAAACCTATGTCGAAAACATTGAAATTGCTTTGCTGAAGCAAGCACTAAGTGTTTGCCAGCATAATCAAAAAAATACTGCACAGCGGCTAGGCCTTAGCTATCATCAACTTCGGGCTTGCTTGCGAAAGTATAAAATTTCTTAATGTGTTAGATCTCACGTTAATCCATAACGATCGAAAATAAAGAGGGAAACTGAATGCGTCATTTATTTATTGGCTGGTTTTTACTGCTGCTTATGATGAGCGGCTGTGATAAACACGAGACGCCGCAGAGTGTGGTTGCGCGAGATTACGATGCCGAAGCTAATGCTTTATTTGATCAGTTTTTTGAAGAATGGTTAGAGCGGAGCCCACTGTTTAAAACGAGCCTAGGCATTAAAACCGATTACGATAAGTGGGACAACATCAGTGAACTTTATACAGACGGAACAATGTTGCTTGAGCGTGAGCAGCTGCAACGATTATTAGTTATCGATATTGCAAGCCTGTCTCCAGACGTTGCTCTAAGTTACCGTTTAATGAAAGACAGTCTCGAGCAGGATATCGAACATGATCGTTGGCGTCATCATGACTACCCTGTTAATCAAATGTTCGGCTGGCATACCTATGTGCCCTCTGTACTTATTAATATGCACACGGTATCTGATATAAGTGATGCTGAGGCCTATTTATCGCGAATCGAAGCGGTTCCGACTTTATTTGAACAGCTGATAGCGGGTCTGGAGTTGCGTGCAGAAAAAGGCATTATCGCGCCAAAATTTGTGTTCCCAATGGTGATTGACGACAGTCAAAATTTGTTAAAAGGCGCGCCGTTTGACGATGGCGCCGATTCTCCTTTGTTGGCAAATTTTAAAACAAAGGTCGAAGGTCTGGATATAGACGATAAGCAGCGCGAAGAATTAATCGCACGAGCGAATACAGCTTTACTTGAGTGCTTGAAGCCTGCCTATGAGTCATTAATCGTATCTTTAGGTGTTTTGCAGGAAAAGGCTGACGATCGCGCTGGTGTGTGGAAATTACCTGATGGTGAAGCTTTCTATAATGCTGCGTTAGCTAAAACAACAACAACAAATCTAAGCGCTAACGAAATTCATGATCTTGGTCTGAGTGAAGTTGAGCGTATTCATCGCGAGATGCATAGCATTATGGCTACCGTAGACTTCGATGGAAGTCTTCAAGAGTTCTTTGCTTTTATGCGCGACGATGAGCAGTTTTATTATCCTGCAACCGATGAAGGGCGTGCAGCGTATTTGGCGCAAACTCACGTAGTGTTAGCAGAAATTGAAGGGCGTTTAGATGAGTTATTTATTACTAAGCCTCAGTCGGCTTTAAAAATTAAGCGTGTCGAGGCGTTTCGTGAAAAATCAGCCGGTAAGGCTTTTTATCAAAGCCCGCCACCAGATGGCTCGCGCCCCGGTATTTATTATGCAAATCTCTACAACATGAAAGAGATGCCGCGTTATCAGCTTGATGCTTTGCTGTATCACGAAGGTCTACCAGGACATCATTTGCAGCTGAGTATTGCGACCGAGCTAAAAGGAATCCCTCGTTTTCGTAAGCACGGCTCTTATACCGCCTACATAGAAGGTTGGGGTTTATATTCCGAATTTTTACCGAAAGAGATCGGCCTTTATAAAGATCCGTATAGCGATTTTGGTCGACTGGTTATGGAGTTGTGGCGCGCTTGTCGATTAGTGACCGATACCGGTTTGCACGCTAAGCAGTGGACACGAGAGCAGGCGATTAATTACTTAATTGAAAATACACCTAATCCCGAGCGAGACTCGCGCCGCGCCATTGAGCGTTATATCGTGATGCCGTCTCAGGCTACGGCCTATAAAATAGGCATGATGAAATTTATTGAGCTTCGCGAAAAATCGAGGGAAATTTTAGGTGATAAATTCGATGTACGCGAGTATCACGAATTAGTCTTACGCTTAGGCGCCGTCCCCCTGAATATTCTAGAGGAGCAAGTTGATCGCTGGGCTCAGGAGCGTTTAAAGCC
The DNA here is from genome assembly GCA_047638775.1 of Flavobacteriales bacterium. Taxonomy (GTDB): domain Bacteria; phylum Pseudomonadota; class Gammaproteobacteria; order Pseudomonadales; family Cellvibrionaceae; genus Agaribacterium. The sequence goes on along the minus strand of JBLIMQ010000019.1, from coordinate 24,378 downwards.
GTAGTTGTTAGCAGATTTACGCGCTAGGGAGAGGCGAAACAGTGGTTGAGATCTTGGGCTTATTTAAGAATGCTGTTTGAAAGAGCTGGCCTAATGTAAGTTATTGGATGTATGTAATAAGCCGTGGCTATCTTACGGCTTATTAGGGTTGAATTCCAAAGAATATAGTTGCACACTAGGTATTTGAACTTCATTGCAACGTTATGAATACACTTGATAAGTCTGCCCGGATGGGGTTAATTCCACAGGCCTTCGTAAATATGGCGATTTGCTACGATTTATTTAGCCATCGTCTAGAGCGTTCAATGCGGCCGCTTGGCTTGAATATGACGTCTGTAAGCCTGCTCAATCATTTTTCATGGGACCCTAAGCGTTCGTGGACGGTCAGTGAGTTGGTGCAGGTAATGGGTATTCATCAGCCCGGAATTACCAAGGCTGTCAAAAGTATGCTTGATAAGGGCTTCCTAACCCGGCAAGTAGACGAGCATGATGCACGCGTGAAGCATTTGTTCGTCAGTGACCTCGGGATGAAAACGCTCGCGCAAGTGCGAGAGTTGACATTCCCTATATTGGCGGAGGCCTACGCCGCAGTTCCAGATAGCCAGCTTGAGGCATTAGCCGCGGCACTAGGGGTATTGAAGTCCGGTTTGGAAAGTACGCGACCTTAATTATTATTCCGAATGTAGTCAGTTTGAGTGATGCTTATCGCTTATCGCTTATCGCTTATCGCTTATCGCTTATCGCTTAATAGCTCACAGCTGATGGCAGCTGCGTGCTTGAAAGCTTTCCCGGTATTGGCTCGGGCTTAAGCCTAGGCGCTTCCTGAAATGGTGCCGCAGAGTAATTGCGTTGTCAAAACCTGCGCAAGTTGCAACGGTGTCTACAGTTTCAGTTGTGCTTTCCAGTAACTCTCTTGCCAAGTGTAAGCGCTGATCAATTAACCATGTTTGCGGGCTCATATTCATTGAGGCGCGAAACTTTCGATCAAAGGTTCGTCGGGACATGCACGCGCGTTCGGCTAGATTTTCTATGCTCAGTGTTGTGTGTAAATTTATGAGTGCCCAGTCGAGTGTTTCAGAAAATAAATCAGGCCGTTTCGCTACCGGTGTTTCAACAAACTGCGATTGCCCGCCATTACGGTGAGCTGCGATAACGAGTCGCCGTGCTACCTGGTTGGCAACATTGTAGTCATAGTCTTCTCGAATTACCGCGATACCCAAGTCTAAGCCTGCGGCACTGCCGGCTGAAGTTCCGATATTATTTTCGTAAACGTATAAAACGTCATCCACATAATTTACGTCGGGAAAATCTTGCTTGAATTTGTCGGCATAACGCCAGTGCGTTGTTGCATTACGGCCTTTAAGTAATCCGCAGCGTGCGAGCAAGAATGAGCCTGAACAAAACGATAAGAGTCGGCCGCCCTCATTATGAAATTGTTCAATGGCTTTGTAGAGTTCTGGAGCCACTAGGCTATCAGACGGAGGCCAGCTACTGATAACTAGAGTGTCGTAATTTTTGAAGGTGCGGACGCGTTTTGTGCCACTAATACTTAAGCCAGCAGTGGTACGCATCGGGCCTTCATAGAAGCTGACGAGTTCAGTTTCGTACCAGTCTTTTAATTCTGGTCGCGGTAAGGCAAATAGCTCAATGGCACTGGATAATTCAAATAGGGCGCATTGATCGTAAACTAAAATGGCTACTCGCTTCATGATACTCCTTAGATTTTGGCTCGATATTATCGTATTTGGTCAATCAAGCCTGTCACACAATTCATTCTGTTCATAGCAATATAGCAGCTCATAAAAAATAAGGAGAAGAATATGAGTTCTGCGGTATCGCGTATAACGACAGCGTCGAGTGATGATGCACTAGAGTATTTTAGTAAGAAAATGACTTTTGAGACAGATTGTTGGGACGTGCATCATGCGATTGTGAACCAGCGCATAGATTTTGTTTTGCTTGATGTTCGTGGTGAAGCATTGTTTGCTGGAGGGCATGTCGAAACGGCTGTAAACCTTCCGCATTCACGTATTAATGCACAAGCGTTGGAGTGCTACCCTGCTGAAACTTTGTTTGTTGTTTATTGTGCTGGCCCGCATTGTAACGGGACAGAAAAGGCGGCTATACGTCTTGCGAAGCTTGGCTGGCCTGTCAAAAAAATGATTGGTGGAGTGCGTGGGTGGCTTGATGAGGGCTTTAGTCTTCAATCTGGGTTGATCTCGCCTCGTTAATTATCCGGCTTCCTCATCAATTAGTTTCTTAACTAATTTGCCCCTAGTATCATGGATAATAATAGGCTATTCGACCTGATTCTATGCTCAAAGACTTAACATTTACGTAGATACGGTATACTTTAGTTTGAATAATTAACCTGCGGAATTTGCGTGTAGCTACCGCAAATACCTGTATTTATGGAGTTGTAAGTTAAGTGAGTGATAATAAAAGCGCCATTTTTGAAGATGTCTTAAGTGGTTTTTTAAACCGTCGAAATTTTTTACGTGGTGCAGGCCTGCTGGGCGTAGGCTCTGTATTACCTGGTTGTAGCCCATCTGATACCTCATCCCTTAGCTCACCTACATCGGATAGTTCATCTAAGTCAGATAGTTCACCTAAGTCGCGCGTATCGCCCGAGTCACTTACTTTTACCGAGCTCCCGCACGGCCTCGATCATACTGTAGCTGTAGCCGAAGGCTATAACGCCGACGTACTGCTCCGCTGGGGAGACCCGATATTTGAAGGATTGCAAGATTTTGATCCCTTGAGCCAGACAGCTGAACAGCAACGTCAGCGCTTTGGATATAACAATGACTTTGTAGGTTTTATTCCTCTGCCCTTGGGGAGCGATTCATCGACACGAGGTTTATTGGCCGTCAATCATGAATACACGAATAGCGAGCTGATGTTTCCACTTGAAAATAAAGGGGGTCGCATTAGTAAAGAGCAAGTCGATATAGAGATTGCGGCCCATGGTTTAAGTGTCGTTGAAATATATAAGCAAGGTGATAAGTGGCAGGTAGATCTTACCTCGCCCTACAATCGTCGTATTACCGCTGATACTCCTATGCGCTTGAGCGGTCCGGCCGCAGGTCATGAGCGTGTTAAGACTATTGCGTCTCTTGATGGCGTTGACAGCTTTGGCACCTACGGCAACTGCGCAGGCGGGGTAACGCCATGGGGAACCGTACTTACAGGCGAAGAGAACGTTAATTACTACTTTTATGGTGATTATAAAAAGTGTGATGAAGTCGAAAACTATCATCGCTTTGGCTTTAGAGGTGATTCGCGCCAGTGGGGCAAATTTCATGATCGCTGGGATCTTGCCAAAAATCCGCAAGAGCCCATGCATGTTGGCTGGATCGTCGAAATCGATCCACTTGATCCTAAATCAACCCCCTTGAAGCGAACGGCCATGGGGCGCTTTAAGCATGAAGGCGCCAACGTCTTTTTAAATGATGACGGTTACGCAATTGCCTATATGGGCGATGACTCTGGTTTTGAGTATATCTACAAGTTTATTAGTCGCGATACTTACCAACCAGATAATCGTGAAGCCAACCTTCGGCTTCTGGAAGAGGGCACACTCTATGTTGCCAAGTTTAAGGATGATGGCTCTCTACAGTGGTTGTCCATGCTTTATGGTGCCGGCGAGCTGACAGAGGCCAATGGCTTTTCGTCTCAAGCGGATGTTTGTCTTGATACACGTAAAGCCGCCGATTTACTGGGGGCTACCCCTATGGATAGGCCTGAAGATGTCGATGTAAACCCTGTAAACGGTCATGTTTACGCTATGTTGACCAACAATTCTGGGCGTAGCGTCGAGCAAATCGATAAGGCTAATCCGCGTCCGCATAACCAGCATGGGCAAATAATTGATTTTTGGCCTGAGTCAGGCGATCACACTGATGACATATTTGTGTGGGACTTGTTTTTGTTGGCGGGTAAACCGGGCGATGTGATTACTAAATATCACCCTGATATAAGCGATAACGGCTGGCTATCGTGTCCAGATAATTGTGCGTTTGATTGCTTGGGGAATATTTGGATTGCAACCGATGGTGCGGAGCGTTTAGGGGTTGCCGATGGTATCTGGGCGAGCGAGCTTGATGGCACCGCTAAAGCACTGACGAAGCGCTTTTTGCGCACGCCGAAGGGCGCCGAATTATGTGGCCCATTCTTTACACCAAATAGCGAAAGTTTGTTTTGTTCTGTGCAGCACCCAGGAAATGGAAGTACCTACGAAAATCCCACCACGCGCTGGCCTGATTTTGACGAGCGCATGCCGCCTAGGCCGTCTTTGCTAGCGATAACAAAGCAAGGTGGTGGGCGAATAGGAACTTAGACGTCTAGCTTCACGTTTGCTTAAGTTCATGCCTAAACGGATAAGCTTGGTGCTGGATTTTAAATATTTAAAATCTTTGCCTGAATCATTTGAAGGCCAGGCTTTCGGGCTAGAAATTGCGATATTCAAAAGTATCGGAACGATGTTTTCGAACTATGGTGAGTATTTAGTTGGGCTTGCCATGAATTTAAGGCGTTACCCTGAGCTAGCGTTTGTATTAAATAGTGTAGTCGAATTGCTTATGCGGGCTGTCACATAAATAGAAAAGCTGGGTTACCGTGTTTTTAGATGGCCCAATTCCCTGAAAAGCATGCCGATTTTTGATACATCAAATTTAATGCGTTTTCAAATGTCGTTGTCGGATTACGAGGTAGTAGGCAATATCTATTGTTATTGAAATATGCACATGAACGATGGACGATAAAGAATTTTGATACCCAAAAATGAAGTAATATTTCCGGTGTTTGTTTATATGTGAAAAGATATACTTGACGAAAAAATGGAATATCGATTAATTCCAATCAACAATAAGAGACTATGGTTACTTCATTAAAAGCTTTGCTGAAATATATTTCACAATGGGCATCACTACTTCTTTTATGCTTGCTCTACGCAACATCTGTGCCAGCAGTATCTGCACAGATGAGTGTAGGCCCCGACACGGATTGGTCCTGCGGTTATGGTGATATAGCGCTATCTAACGATGGCGCGCATATGGCGTATTACTACGCCGATAAGCGCTCCAGTTCGAAATTGAATATTCTTCGGCTTAGTGATTCGAGCATCATTTTTAAAAGTGCTTTTACATCAACACAATTTAAATGGGCTTTCGACTCAGACGACTATTTTTACTTTAATGTTTATTTAGGTGGGCCTGATGGATGGCTGACGATGCAGCGTAGTGTCGATGATGGCTCGTTAGGCTACCCCTTTTCTTTTAAATCCAAATCCAAATATTTTCCTATTTTAGGCCCACTGGGCGATCAGCCGAAGTCGCCACTGTATATTAACGGCCAGCAAGAGCCAGGGCTCGACGGGAAAGTGCTTGCTGCTGATTGGATGCTCCCAGGACCTTTGCTTAAAAATCTGGGTTATATCCCTCAGGTCCGATATAACGCGAATAAGACGATGAGTCTCATTCATAAGTATGGTCCGAGTTATGAGAGCTCTATGATCGCACCTGACAGTGCGCTTGACGAAAAGCTGATTTATGCGGTACCCGATGCGCTAGGGTATTGGACTGACCCCCTTGGGCAGCCCATTATTGTTGCTACACGCGCACAAAACGATAGTGTCTTTACGAATATACGTCGAGTTCATGGTGCCGTAAATAAAGCCTCGCCAGTTGCGGCAGGCCTACGTGCCTCCTTAGATCACTTTCGATTACCTGGTATTGATGCCGTTCAGGATACTTTCTACCCCGTATTTGACGAAGAAAATAATCTGGTTCGCCTTTTTAGTATGGATAGCTTCGATACGAATACCGCCGCATTGAATGAACGCAGTATAAAAGATCTTAGTTTAGCAAAAACACTGTATCAAGACCCTAGCTATGATGTATCTAAGGCGTTTTTAGGGCGTGATAACGAACCCTTAGGCGTGCAATTATATCGAGATGTCGCTACGTTTATACCCTTAAGCGGCGATGGAGCTCGTTTGGCAAAACACATTGCTTTGCTGTCCCCGCCTTCATTTCCTTATGACACGATAGTAAGAAGCATTGCCCGCAACGCGCCAATTGCTGTTGTGGAGCTGGCTTCGGCGGGAAATACTCAATTATATTTAGTGGACTTTCAAAAAGGTACGCACAAGAAGATTACTCAAAATTGTGAACGTCCCAGATTAGAAGCAAAGGTGCTGAGCGTTGAAACGGCGAACAAAGACCGTGTCGAAGCTTATTTGCTTGGATTGCCTGGTTTGAAAGAAGATGCTCCATTGATGGTGTCGTTACATGGTGGCCCGAGGAGTCGAGACTCGCTGAGTAAGATGAACCCCGGTGACTCTTTATTTATCCGGCAAGGTTGGCGAGTGCTGCGCATCAATTTTCGTGGTTCTTCTGGGTTTGGGAAGCGTTCTTTAATGCAACTAATGGGGCATGTGAAGACAATGCCTGTGGAAGACACAATCGCAGTTTTAGACTACCTGAAAAGTGATCTAGGGCTTTCGCTGACACATTCTGTTTTAACAGGGCAGAGTTTTGGCGGTTATCAAGTGTTAAACTTTGCGACATCGCAATACCATAGGTATTTTGATGCCTTCGTCGCGATCCACAGCCCCATAGAGTTTTCCTCTTTAGATGAAGGATCTGGGGGCAATGCTACTAAATACTTTCAACGGCTGGGCGAAAATGCACATTGCCCGCTTCCGAAGGTCATGCATGACAAGCCACTCGTTGTAGTTTGGGGGGCTCATGATTCCATCGTCGATCCAAAAACACACAGCGCGGTTTTTATTAAGGAAAATAAAAACCGAAATATTATACCGCTTGAATTAGTTAATGATGCTCATTCATTTTCGCCAGAGAGCATTAAAGTAATAAATGCAACACTCCTTGAGGAAATTATAATGCCATTCGATCAGGCTCGAAAAAATAATCCATTGTAGAAGAATAGAAGGTATAAATCATTGAGGTTAGCATGAACTGGAAGTCAGCGTTGTTTTTCACTTGGGCCAATCATTGGTGTATCTGGAGCGCAATATTATTTTGGCGGCCTTACGGTAATAAGCTTTTCACTCATTGCTGTGGTATCAATTTTGGGCGCTTTGTTTGTGTCTTTTATTCACGGTATTGGAAAAGTTAAGCGTACCTAAAGAAGTCTGATTGGTCGTATTCTACTTAAGTTACGTGCATTGCTACTACAGAAGTTCCTAGCCCGCTAAAAATATTCGAAGGTGTATAAATACACTTGGTCGTTAATCTAAAAGAGCTTTATAGTAATACACTGCACTCGGGTTTGGCTTAGCTTTATTTTTACAAAACAATCACCATCTCGCCAAAAAACCTTCAGGGTTTCGCGCGCGTCATAACAAATGTAAGCCGTTAATTGGTATGTGGTTTTCCGGCTTGTTTTTTCGTTGTCTTTTGGGTTGCTTTTTTGTTTTCCAAATCTCAGCGTCTTATGGTCGAGCCTTCTTGCTCGACGCTTTAACAGTTAGGACTTTAGGCGCTAGAGCTTAAAGTAAGCTCCAGGTTCCCGTGATCGCGGCATATGTAAATAGTAGGGCATTTGTTAGGCCGTGCGAGAATATCGCTGCGCGAATATCCTTGCAGCGTATACGAACCATGGCATAGATAATCCCCGCGATCGACCCTGCTAACCATGCGCCATGGAGTAAGCCAAATGCCAGTGATGAGCTTACTATGGCAAATAGTGAAATCGCCATCTTGCCGCGAACCTCGACGGGCTGATTGCCAAGACGGCATAAGGCATACCCTCGAAAAGCTAGTTCTTCTGCAATTGGTACGGTTAGTACCGAGCCAACAAATCGAAACGCCAACCACAAAGCACTGATAGCCAGCGGCATACTACTGAGGTTCTGTTGAAAGAGCGTGTTCGCCTCAAGGTCGTTGTTGTGCATTAGTAGCCATAAAATCGCGACAGACAGCCCTGCACCAATGGCGACTAAACTAGTGACTAGTTCAGGTTTTTCTGGCCATAATTGCAATTGCCTCCAGCAAAAAGCAAGCGTTAGGGCTACAGCGATAACGCGTAATGGGTAAAGTATATCGAAGCCGCTGGAGAAGGCCGAGCTCAGCATGATTGTTGCGAGTAGGGCAATCATGGGTAATAGCGTTGCCATGGCGGTATTGATGCCGGGGCGGCTATCTTGAGTTGGCTTTGGGGCTTCTTTTTTTGTCGTGAGTTTTGAAAAAACCCCTGAAGAGCGTGAAATCCAGAGCATTAGTAGCGATGTTGCAATAAAGCTTAGCCAGCCAGCCTGTGAGTGAAAGCCCCCTACAGCGACTTCCGGTGACCAGTGGGCACCGATTAGAATTAGAACGGCTATTCTCACCACGTTAAGTAACCAAATGATGATAATGCCTAAAGGGAAGAGTAGGAATGCTCGCGGAAAGCGAAATTCTTTTTTGTAAATATGTAAGTAGATAGCGACAAAGGCTGTGACCAGCCCTATGCCTTCGTAGCCGGAGCAGGCCTCGGCTATATGAACAACAAAGTCATTGATGCCCAGAATACGATCATCAATATTGACAGTAAGAGACTTTTTGTCGATTGCTGCAAGTAGTAGTGTCGAAAAAATGAACGTTAAATCACTTAGCGGTCCCCATAGGTTTTGGGTGAACATGGCTAAAGCCCAAACGGCTGTACTCATAGCGACCGTAATTAGGATGTTTTTTCGTTCCTGCTTTAACGTGGCGATAAGAGTTGATACAGGGGCAATAGCCAATAACCAAAAGCTGATCCAGACGATGCTTAACGCAATCCAGCCAAGAAAGGCTGGGGCTTCAACGGTATGGCTTGAGCTAGGGCTGTCAAAAATGTATACGCTTAATTTGTAAAACGTAAAAAAAGATACTAAGTGTAGTAGACCAAAAATAAGGCCGCTTTTGGGCTTGAACCCTTGGGCGAATCGGCCTAAGTGCTCTCCAATATTATTGCGGATGAGTAATAAAAATATAAACCCGGCTAATACGGCGAGTTTTGCTAGGCTACCAAAGTGGCCAAATATCTTATACCAGCCGCTTGTGCTTGTGCTTTGGATGAGCGCATATGCATCAATAGATTGGCTTAATAGGAATACTTCGGCAATTAGTAATATAAGCGCGATTAGGTAGATACGGTGTGTTTGGGTATTGAGCATGGCTGTCAGCTAGCGGAAAAGAAAGATTTGATTAGCATAATGTATTTGTAGTGTTTCTGTCAGCGCTTTTGTTTTATGTGACAGTAAAGTGCGCGGGCTTATCTTATGTCGAAAAAACTTACAGATTGTCTGTTTTAGCGACAGTTCACTGACAGTTATGTGACTTAAGGCAAGGCCCTGCAAGCTTTTTTTTAAGTTGGCCCGCGTATTGCAATTGGCTTGTTGCCTATTATTAAAACTATACTATTCAGGAGCGAATCGTGTTTAAACAACTTTTTACTGCTGTAACGGCTGTTGTCGCTTTATCAAGCGCATCGGCTTTTGCAACTACCTACAACTACAGCGCCACTAACCCTTCTGGGTCTGCTGGTGGGGGAGATGTTACTGATATCTCTTTAACGTATTCAGATACAGCTGAGCGCCTAAGCGGGTCTTTCACTGTAGCCGAAAATAACGGCCGTATCGCAGATACAGGCTGGATGGTACTTAGCGGTGGTGCTAACCCAAAAGGGTCTGAAGGCGATTACGGAATCATGTACATGGATTTTGTGAGCGGTGACTCATGGCTGTACCAATATAACGGTGAAAATAACCCTTCTAGTTATATGGGTGCACCTCTATTGGCCTACTTTGACAATGCAATGACGGTATCGGCAACGGGATCTACTCGTTCAGCTAGCTTCAACTACGACCTATCCGGTGTTAGCGCACCAAGTAGTACTTGGTCAGGTATGGGCTTTGGTGATCAAGTTGGTGTTTGGTTTCATGGCTTAGTGGGAAGCTTTGATGCTGATGCTGACGGTATTGATGGGTATGATGGCGATATGGGTCATCAGTTTTGGCATGATACGTCTTACTCGACTACTACCGAGGTTGATGTTCCAGAGATTGATGCAGCAGGTATTCCTCTTGCGGCAGGTTTATTGTTATCGTTGATGGCGTTCTTCCGTGAACGTAAAAACCTATTTGGAAAGCGTAGCGCAAAGTAATTTGCCTAAGTTTTACCATAGCTCGGTGCTTAGTGCTTTATACTCAGTACTCTATATTTAGTGTAAGTCGAGAATTTGTAGTTAGTGTTTTAACGTTAATTGTTTCAATATTAACGGTTTCAAAGTCAAAAAAACCCCCGGTAGCTATTCGTTATCGGGGTTTTTTTTTACTTTTTTTTGGTTAGTCGTTTTCTTCTTGCTCCTCTAGGCGTAGTTTTCCGGCGGCCTTTTGCTCAAGTGAGCGAGGGCTTTCGTGCTCATTCATGCCTGCACGGCTTTGTTGGTTTACTTGGTAAATTGTTTCTGCGTTATTTAAATCTTTTTGATTAGTGATGGAGGCAATAGCTTCTCGTTCACGCAAGAAGTCCTTGATCTCGCTAATGATCGTGTCTAGCTCCTGATCGTTCTTATCCAGTTTTAACACTATGCGCGGCATTTCAATATTCTTTACGCCGACAGTCGCGTATGTTGAGCTCACAATTCTTGAGCTGATAATCCACGGTGTAATTGAGCTGCGCACAACGGTATTTTCGGACCGAGTGGAGTCGTGAATGGACATGCCTGTAGATACTTTGCTTTCGGTATAGGTGCCTTCCGTTCGGATCCATAGAAGTAGGCTTTCAAATTGCATCTCGGCCCAAAATAAAAATGCACCGCTATCCAGGATTTTTCCGGCATTGGAAAATGCCTGCCAGCTAAAGAATAGGCTCATAAACCCGCTTACAATAGGTGTTATCAGCAGGTACCATTCTTTTGGTTGGCTAGCGGACGCCACTTTTAACTGCTCATAAATGTTGTAAGCCTCCCAAACGCTTAAGTACAGCAACACGGCAGCAATAACGGTAAAAATTTGTGCAAGCAAGCTGGCACTAAGGCGAAGGTTGGTGAATCTTTTACTGTAATTTAGTTTGTTGAACTCAGGCTGGGTTTCAATAAGAAGATTACCGTCAAATTTTCCTTTCCCTTGCGATTGCTCGTCGAGTGACGGCTTGAATTCTCGATAGACCCGGTTGGGAACTTCTTTGTAGCGTCGATTAGCGAGAACAATATTTTCAATATTGATGAAAATTTCGTTCGGGTGAACGGATTCTTGGAGATTTTCTCGGTATTCGCTTACTTCTGTAAGGGGGGTGGCAAGTTTGAGTCTTTCAATAATCATAAGACCGGTAATACCGATAACAACCATACTGCAGATAAGTAAGAGCGCAAGGTTAAACCAGGCACTAAAAAGATTTGAGCCATCGATAAAAAGGATGATATTTTGTTGAGTGTCGACAGCGAATTTGGAAAAACCAAAGCCAACGACCGATGGCACGATGATGGCGAAGCCCAAAAGTTTGACTACGCTGTTAAGTCCTTGTTTGTTAAGTTTGGCATTGTTGGGCTTGCTTAACTGTTTGGCTGTGATTCGCCAAGCTGCGGTCAGGTAAAGTAGCAGCAATATCGACAGTATTGGAATGATAACGGGCCCTGCCGACCCTGCTAGGCCGCTAGCGCTGACAAAAAAAGCAATGCAAAAAGCGGCAACGCCACTAAAACTGGTTGCGATTAAGTTGCCCAGGGCCTGAATATAGTTTCGCAAGGCATAGGGCATAAAAATTAGTGACGGTATAAGGGTGTGTATGAGCCGAGAGAGCCATCCGTCCGGTTCCGTGAACGTTGTGTTTTTGCGCCCCATGAGCATAGACTCTAGCTTTCCTGCGTCATAGACAACAGACTTCTCTTCGGCTTTAGAGTTTTCCTTCTCGCTAGAGTTGTAATTTTTTGCTAGTGATACGGGGACTGCGCGCCCGACAAAGTAGCGAAATAGTTGAAATAGCCCGGAGCCGAAACGGTGTAAGCCAAGGCTCAATAGGCTCAAGCCTAAACCTGCACTTACCCAGCCTTTTAACATGCCGGACTCTAGATTGGCACTTACACTCAATAAGGTGTAAATCCCGATGATTGAGATGGCTAAGCCTGCACTCGCGCGCACAGCTCCATCGGCTTTAAAGGGGTTTTGGATGTTGAGTAGGTTGCTACCAAAATCATAGGCCATTACAGGTTTCCATGTTTTAAAAATACTATTGAATGATCGTCGGTTTAGCTCGTTATTCTACCTAGAGCCTATACTGAATGTCATGTTCGTAGAAGCGTGCTCTGTAGATTAACCTGTGATCTATGAATAACAGGTTAACAAAGCCGATTTAGCGCATAATTCGAGCAACATGGGCGCGCATTTTTCAAGCGCTTAAGGTAAAGTGCAGCCCCCTTTAAAAGAGTGCTTTTTTGCGACTCTTAATTATGAGTTAGTTGTTATGAGTTTTGAGTCCTTAGGATTATCAGAAGCTATTTTGAAAGCTGTACGTGAGAAAGGTTATACCGAGCCTTCAGCCGTGCAGGAAAAGGCCATTCCAGCCATATTGGAAGGTCGTGATGTAATGGCGGCGGCACAAACAGGTACGGGTAAAACGGCCGGTTTTACTTTGCCCTTGCTGGAACGGCTTGCGGGCGGCCCTAGTGCGGGGCCAAATCAGGTTCGAGCGCTAATTCTTACGCCAACGCGAGAGCTTGCTGCTCAGGTCGCCGCTAGTGTTGAGACCTATGGTAAGCACCTTCCGCTGCGTTCAGCCGTGGTGTTTGGTGGTGTGAAAATAAATCCCCAAATGATGGCCTTGCGTCGTGGTGTCGATATTCTTGTCGCAACACCTGGTCGCTTACTCGATTTATACCAGCAAAATGCCGTACGGTTTAAGTTTCTCGAAGTGCTTGTTCTCGACGAGGCCGATCGTATGCTTGATATGGGCTTTATTCGCGATATTAAAAAAATAATATCGGCAATGCCAAAAGAGCGCCAAAATTTAATGTTTTCTGCGACATTCTCGAACGAAATTCGAGATCTTGCCAAGGGAATGATTCATAACCCGGTAGAGTTTTCAGTTACGCCGAGGAATACCGCGGTAAAGTCCGTGACTCAATCGGTAATCCCTGTTGATAAAAAGCAAAAGCCTGCACTGCTCAATCATCTGATTTGGGATAGAAAGTGGGAGCAGGTTCTCGTATTTTCACGTACTAAGCATGGCGCAAACAAACTAACGCGCTACTTAGAAGATCAGGGCGTTAAGGCGGCGGCTATTCATGGAAATAAAAGCCAAGGTGCGCGAACTAAAGCCTTGGCGGATTTTAAGGCTGGCAAAGTCCGCGTACTCGTTGCCACCGATATTGCGGCTCGCGGGCTCGATATTGATCAGTTGCCGCAGGTTGTGAATTTTGACTTGCCTAATGTGTCTGAAGACTATGTGCATCGTATCGGTAGAACCGGACGTGCAGGCGCTACAGGCGAGGCTGTCTCGCTTGTTAGTGCTGATGAATTTAAGCTGTTGTCGGATATTGAGCGATTAACACAAGCGTTAATCGCTCGAGAGAATATTGAAGGTTTTGAGCCGATCCATGAGTTGCCGGTATCAAGGTTAAACTCCAAACCTTTTAAGCCGAAGAAACCATCTAGCCGTGGGCAGAACTCTAACGAAGGTAACAATAATCGCTCTCGTGGGGCAGGGAAACCCGGCTCTTCTGCTCGTAAGCCTAGATCCGCAGGTTCTGCTAAGCCAACCGGCGCGCGCAAGCCTCGTCGGCAAGATGCCTAAGCCGACCTTGCAAATCTAGAATGTTTTTAACCTGACATTAGGTAAATCCCAAGCTTTAGGTAATACCTCCGTGTTAGGGAATATCTCCGTGTCAGGGAATAACAATGCTTCAGGTAGTACCTAGACTTAGGGTAATGCCTAAATTTTAGGCAATAAAAAGCCCAGCTATATGCTGGGCTTTTTATTGCCTGATTATCTAATTAGATTTAATCGCTTTGTCGCCATTGTTAAAGCCATTACCGCTAATAACTTTGCCTTCAGAATAGCCAGCCTCAACTTCGGTAAGTTTAATCTGCCCGATAGTCTTATATTTGATTTTAATGATGGCGCCGGTAGAAGGGTCTTTAATAACTTTCCCTTGACGTTTTATGGTCAGTACATCGCCATTGGCGAGTCCGGCACCGGAGCCTTGGTTTAGTGTGATGACCGAGCCGTCAACATCAGCAACAAGCATTTCTACTGGCCCGCGTGCTCCTGGGCTTAAGTCTGCCGAGGCTAGCTTTTTTGCGACTTCCTTCACCGCTTGGCGTAATGCTGCAGTGGCGTGTTTTTCATTCCACTTTTCACCGCCACCAATCCCCATGACTCTAATGCTTTTTGATGTTTTAGAGCCTTGTCCTGATTCTGCCAGCATAATTCGACCGGTATTGGCGTCGATTACACGAATATCAATTCCGGCATAGTAGCCTTTTTTTCCGGCCGTGAATAAGTTGCGAGCGCCAATAGAGCTTTTACTTTCACCGTATTCGGTAATGGCGCCCGTTACGACAAATTGGACACCTATGAGCTTGCCTAATTTGGCCGCGCTACTGTTATCGAAGCGGCCACTGTTTCCCATATCTTGCTCAGAGATTACGTTGTTTAAGCGATCACGCTCAAAGATGTTGAAATCAGTGTTTTGAACTAATTCAGTTGTTAGTATATCTGCAGCGCCTTCGCCTAGACGGTGACCGCCATGCTGTGAACGGTTATCAAAATCCATGATTGCAATGCGAACTTCTGCCCAAGTGCTTGGGCTTAGCAGGGCCGCAAGGCCCGTAAGTGCTAAGGTCGCGAGTAATTTCTTCATTTTTTGCTCCTGTGGTACTGCGTATTAAAAAGTTGTTGGATTCACGCATGACTAATTATCGGTCTGCGTATAAAACGGCTGGATATAAATTTGGCGAATTTAATCGAGCAAAATTTCTTCAGGCTTTTACAATTGTCACTTGTTTGGCCGAGTTAAGCTGAGCATTATAGCCTGTTTAAATTTACGATATCGAGACATGGGCCTAAGTAGATGCATCAGCGACATTTTATAGCGAGTTTTATTGTTCTACTGGCGAGCTTAGTAAGCCTTAGCCTAGATGCTTCTGCGAGTGATGCTCGTGCAGAGGCGACCGTGGACTCGGCTAAACCCAAGGTAGGCTCGCTAGTATTTGAAGATTGTGAATACGAATCTCATAATCGTAGGCGTAAGGTAGACTGCGCAAGCTTAACCGTAGCTGAAGATTACTCTGAACCTACTGGAAAGCTGATCGATATAGCGATTGTTAGGTTAAGGGCTGCGTCCACGCAACCCCAGGATGATCCTGTGTTAATGATTGCAGGCGGTCCAGGTCAAGGCGCTATAGAGAGCTTTTTGTTTGCCGATAAGGCGCTCCATAAGTTGGCGCGTAATCGTGATATCTATTTAATCGACCAGCGTGGTACTGGGCACTCTTCACGACAAAGTTGCGAAATTGATCCTTTTAGTAGCATTGGTGTCGATTCAAATTCGACGGAGTACTTCCCCCGTATTCGTGAAATTTTAACGGAGTGTTTTGCGAAACTAAGTGGTGATGCACGTATGTATACCACCAGCGCGGCAATTCGTGATTTTGAAAATATACGGAAAGCTTTAGACATACAGCAATGGAATCTTTTTGGCGTGTCTTACGGGACACGCGTAGAGCAACATTATATGAAGGTTGCGCCAGATGCGATTCGAACGGCTGTATTGGACTCTGTTGTTCCTCTCTCGTCTAGCTTGGGGCCTGAGATCCCAGCACTTAGCCAGAAGGCTTTAGATGTGTTTTTATCTCGTTGTGAAAATGAAAAGGCATGCGCTAAGGCTTACCCCTCCCTTCGAACTGATTTACATGCTCTGTTTGCGAGATTAACAAAAGGGCCCGAAACGGTTCGCTTCGAAAACTTACGCAGTGGCGAATTTGAAACAATAGATTTTACTCTGGATCATTTAGTTTCAACGATACGCATGGCCTTATACAATACGAAAGCGCTATCGGTATTGCCGCCAATGTTGCATGAAGCTTCGGCGAACAGTAATTTCGCCCCTCTTGCACGTGACGCCGTTAAAACCTTACGAGCAATTAATGACATGCTCGCTTTCGGTATGCATAACTCTGTAATGTGTACTGAAGACTATCCATTTTATGCGCTTAGCGATGGCGATAGGCAGGCTATGGCGGCAAGTTATATGGGGGATCAGATTGTCGATCTAATGGAGATTGCTTGCAGTATTTGGCCTCAGGGGCAAATAGATAAAGACTTTAAAGTTCCTTTGAAAAGCACTATACCTGTACTACTTTTGAGTGGCAGTGATGATCCGATTACGCCGCCGAAATATGCCGAGCAGGTGAAAATAGGCTTAAAAAACTCAAAACACTTTGTCTTGAGTGGGCAAGGGCACAGCGTTTCATTTACGGCCTGTACCCCGACGATTATAGCCAAATTTATCGACGAAGGGCATCTTGATAATATAAACGATAATTGTTTGAAACGATTAAAGGCAGCGCCTTTATTCATAGATTTTAATGGGCCAGATGCTTAAGGCTTTACCCTTAACTCTCTGCTCTTAATTCCGTAGCCAGTATTTGCTGGAAGTTAAGGTAAATAGTTTGAGTAGCAAAAATTAGAAGAGCGAATTATATGATCGAAGCGAAAGGACTAAGTAAGGCGTTTGTTAAGAAAGGCGCGCGCAAAGAGACAGTTCGAGCGATTAATGATGTAAGTTTCGTCGCCGAAGATGGAGCGATAACTGGGTTGCTAGGCGCCAATGGAGCAGGAAAGTCGACGACATTGAGGATTATATCCAGTCTGATTAAACCGGATAGTGGTACGGCTACTGTTGATGGCCACGACGTGATCGATTCAGCATTGGGTGCTAGAAAAAACTTAGGTTTTCTGCCGCACAATGCAGGTGTTTATCCCCGTTTAACGGCGCGTGAAAATATAATCTATTACGCCGAATTAAGCGGCTTATCTCGGCGTGAAGCGCTCCATCGCTGTGATGATCTTATAGAAATGTTAGATATGTCGGGGTTTTCAGATCGAAGAACTGAAGGTTTCTCGCAGGGACAAAAGACGAAAGTAGCGTTGGCGCGAGCTCTAGTTCATAAACCGAAAAGCCTAATTCTCGATGAGCCAACAAATGGCTTAGATGTAATGGCTACGCGAAAGCTACGAACGATTCTCCGCCGGCTTAAAGAGGCTGGGCACTGTATATTAATATCGAGCCATGTAATGCAAGAGGTGAGTGTCTTATGTGACCAGGTAGCGATTATCTCGAATGGCGAAATCGCATGCTGCAACAGTGTTTCCGGCTTACTTGAGCAAACTGGGCAAAATGACTTGGAAGATGCTTTTGTTGTGGCCATTGGTGAAAGTATAGAGGAGGAGCTGTGAAAAAGTTACTGACAGTCGTGAAAAAAGAAATCATCGATAATTTACGTGACAAAAGATCTTTGTTCTTCTCTATGCTCTATGGCCCGGTATTGCTGCCCCTAATGTTTATGGGGCCAATGCTTTTTAGCTTTGATAAGTATAATATTGATTTTGACGAAGCAAAAGAAATTCATGTGGCTCAGGCCGATAATGCTCCGAATCTAATTGAATATTTACGTCAGCATAATCTTGATGCTATTTCTGCTCCGGATGACTTCAAAGAAAAAATCCAAGCCGAGAATATTTTAAGTGTATTGGAAGTGTCAGCGGCTTACGCCGAAGATTTTCGTGGTGGCAATGCGGCACATGTGATGTTGTATTTTAATCATGATAACAGCGAATCAGAAAAAGAATATCGGCAGGTGAAGAGTGTGCTGGAGAATTACTCTCGTGAAATCGCCGCATTGCGCCTACGTGCTAGAGGGCTTGATGGTAACTTGCATGAAGCTCTGAAAATTGTAGATAAAAACTTAGCGAAAGATGAGGCGGGTCAAAAAAACATCTCTTACCTCATTCCATTCCTATTGTTGTTCTCCATGATGATGGGTGGGTTTTACTTAGCGGTTGATACTACCGCGGGTGAGCGGGAGCGCGGCTCGTTGGAGCCCTTGCTTAGTTTGGCGCTATCGAGAAGTACATTGGTTGTGGGGAAATATTTTGCAATTTGGTTTTTTGTATTTCTTTCTTGTGTTCTGCCGTGCATAACGAGTTTGGCATTGTTTCAATTACCTATGGTGAAAGAAATTGGATTTTTTGTCAATTTCACGGCATTAAATTTTTCTAAGACCTTAATGATAATGGTGCCTTTGACGTTTCTTTTGTCGGGTTTTTTAATGGCGGTGTCCTCTTTCGCAAAAAACACAAAAGAAGCACAGACTCATCTTGGTATTGCCATGATGATTCCGATGTTGCCTTTCTTTGCGATGCAGTTCTTGAACGTAAAGGCTTCGAGTGTGGTCTTCTTTACGCCTCTAATTAGTCAGTTCAAGCTTGTCGAATTTGTATTTTCAGGGCATGCACTAGGTTCTGGTCCAATACTGCTTTCGATTGCAGGCACATTAGGCTTTGGCTGCGTGTGTGTGCTAGTTGTCTTTATGCGATATCGACAGGAACGCCTTTTAAGTTAAAAGTGTCTGCATTGTGTTAGTTTCACGTAGACCTTATGGAGATTTTATAAAGAGTGGTTATGATGTTATCTTGAGTTGCGTGAAAAAGTGACTTATTCTGATTCAGGGCTAAACAATTATTCGGTTTTTTGGAAAAATTACAATAAAAACAAGGTGTCATTATGCCGAACCATTTAGAGAGTACGCGTAGATCTTTTATTCTGTCACTGACCGCATCCTGTGCAGGTTTGTTGTCAGCACAGACTCTCGCTGGGGTTGAAGGTTTACATGAAGATATGGCTAAATCGATTAAGTCCCTTAAGATTTTCGATTCAAAGCAAATAGAAGCTTTGGCGGCTATGGTTGAAGTGATCATTCCAAGAACCGATACCCCTGGTGCGAAAGAAGCTGGTGTTCACTACTTTATTGATAATGAGCTTGCCTGTTGTGTCAGTGAGTCTGAACGAGCTCTTTTTATAGCACAGTTTAATAGTTTAGTTAAAATCGTATATACACTATACGGTAAGCCATTTGACGAGCTTGATGTCGCTATTCAAAATACCGTCATGCATCAAATCGTTGCCGCGAAATCGCCGTTTCCAGCCACTTCTTTGGCATTTTTCAAACAGTTAAAATCTTTAACAATGCTGGGTTATTACACCTCAAAAATTGGTGCGAGCGTTGAGCTTGCCTATCTACCAATTCCGGGCGGCTATGATGGCAACTTTAAATTAAAAGATATTGGTCGAGCATGGGATCGAATTTTCTAATTTCGAGCCGCTCATAATAATAAGGTAAAGACATGATAGATCCATTCTTGATTAAAGAAACCGATGAGCAATTTGATGTTATTGTCGTTGGCTCGGGTATAACGGGTGGTTTGGCGGCTAAGGAACTTTGTGAAAAAGGATTGAAGGTTCTTATGGTTGAACGCGGCCGTCCAGTCAAGCACAAGACTGATTATATTAGTGAAGGTAAAGCTCCGTGGGAGTTAGAAAATAGAGGGAAAGTTGATCAACATTTAGTTGATGATCAATATTTTGTTCAGCGTAAGTGTTACGCGTTTGATAGTGCAACAAAACAGTTTTTTGGTAATGACAAAGAATACCCCTATCAGACGGCCGAAGGTAAGCCCTTTGATTGGATTCGTGGCAATCAACTCGGCGGTAAATCTCTCTTGTGGCATCGCCAGAGTTACCGTTGGAGTGATATTGATTTTGAAGCAAACTTAAAAGACGGTCACGGCGTAGATTGGCCAATTCGCTATAAAGATTTGGCGCCGTGGTATAGCCACGTCGAAAAGTTTGTCGGCATTAGTGGTAGCACAGAAGGAATCGAATCGTTACCCGATAGTGAGTTCTTGCCGCCATTTGATCTGAACGCCGTGGAACGGCACGCAAAGAAAGTACTCAAAAAGAATTTTCCAGAGCGCGATTTGATTATTGGTAGAACCGCTCATCTCTCCGAACCGACGCAATATTTTATAGATCAAGGGCGCTATAAATGTATGGCGCGAAATGAGTGTCAGCGTGGGTGTTCTTTTGGTGCCTATTTTTCTACTTTGAGTTCGTCTTTACCCGCTGCATTAAAAACGAATAACCTCAAAATTGCCTGCAATAGTGTGGTACATAGTGTTATCTATGACGAAACAACACAGCGAGCGAAAGGTGTAAAGGTTATTGATGAGCTGAGCCTGGAAGAGCGTGAATATAAAGCGAATATCGTGTTCTTGTGCGCGTCTACACTGGGCACAACACAGATCATGTTGAATTCAATATCAAAAACATTCCCTAAAGGCATAGCAAACTCTTCCGGAGCCTTGGGTCACTACTTAATGGATCATGTTTACAATGCTCGGGCTGGGGGGGTTATCCCTGGGTTTGAGGAGGATTATCACAAAGGTCGCAGGCCCACGGGTGTAACCGTTCCACGCTATAATCACCGGTCTAAGAAGAACAATGCACGCGGCTTTGGATTGTTTGGCGGCGCCGCTCGCGGAAGTTGGCAGCATAGAGCTGGTGGTGTTGAATTCGGGGCAGAATTCAAAGAGGAAATCCGTCAGCCGACTGGCTGGTATATGATGTTATCCGGTTCAGGGGAGATGATTCCTCGCTATGAAAATTCGGTGACATTACACCCGACAAAAAAAGATAAATGGGGAATCCCGCAGCTACTCATCGATTGTTCGTTTTCTGACGACGAAAAAGCCTTGATGAAAGAGATGGCAAGCGATGCAGAAGAGATGCTAAAAAGTATTGGCGCAAAATACGTTCAACAAACCATAAATGATGATCCTCCAGGCTTGGCAATTCACGAGGTGGGTACCGCGCGAATGGGGCGGGATCCAAAAACATCAGTGCTTAATGGCCACAATCAGGCGCATGATGTTGCCAATTTGTTTGTTACAGATGGCTCTAGCTTCTCATCTATCGCCTGGCAAAACCCATCGTTAACAATGATGGCACTTACGGTCCGCGCAGCAGACTATGCCACAAGTCAATATCGTGCTGGTAAGCTCTAGGCTTACGCACTAGCGTCGACTGAGATAGCGGTAGGCAAGGTGGATAGGGGGCGCGCGCTATCGTACCCCCTAGGTATTCCCTTCGTATAAATACAGCCTAGCCCATTCATATCAAAAATTCATAAGCTAGGCTGCGTGGCATAAGGTACTATGCCGTTTTATTTTTAAGGCTCGTAGTTGGGCCAATGCAAGGTGGAAATATGGGTCTTAAACAAGAACTCCAAGAGCTACACAAAAAACTTGAGAAAGCTCGTCGTAAATTTGATGGAGCGAAACTCCGCAAAGATTATGCGGTTGCCGCTGAAGCTGACAAGCAAATTCAAGCCTTTGAGAAGCAGTTAGCAAGCCTGAACACTCAGAAAAGTAGTAGTTTGTCGGGCCAGGCTACGGAAATCAAAGCGCTCGCCTTTTCCAGGGTGCTTACTAAGGCAGAGCAGGCTGATATGGGTAAGCTTAAAAAAGCTGTACGTGGCTTGGTTACGGTGCATCCAATGACGGCCTTAGGGCGCGAGATGGGCGTAGAGAAAATGACTGGTTTTGCGCCAAAAGAGTTCTAGTTATTACCTGTATTCGCGCAAGTATTCGTGCATTTACGCGAGTATGGGGATATACAAGAGGTCGTGCTAACGCGGTTTAGCGCCCTTTTATGTGAGTTCATCATCTATATATTGCATTCCGGCGCAGCATTCTGCGCCGGAGCACCGTTCTTGCTAGACTTTAATCCACGAATTAATGATCCTCTAGTGAATATATGCGCATGTATCCATCAAAAGAACGACTCGCAATCGCTAAGCAGATTGGCTTACTCATGCTGGTGGTTGCGGTAGGCCTAAGCTTTTATGTGCTGCTTACCCAGATCTCAGGTCTAATGACCATTAATGATTTTGAATCTCGCTTTTTGTCGCAACTTAGTTTTTTATTGATAAAAGTCTGGCTGCCGTGGTTTCTACTCTCCCCAATTGTTGCGATAGTCGCGTTGCGTTTTCCGCTATTGCCGGGAAATTGGTTCCGACGAAGCTTAATACATTTTTCTGTTTTGATGGCGCTGTCGCTCATTCATATGACATTCGTGAGCTATCACTATCATTTTTTCGAAACAATGAGTCCTGTCATGGCAACCTATCTGCCTTGGCAGCACGTAGGTCATTTTTTGTTTGGCGACTCATTGTTTTTATATAACACACTGATTTACACCTTGTTGGTTGCAAGCTTTAACCTAAAGAGCTTTTACGCCCTAGCGCAGCAGCGCGGGGTAGAGGCCGAAGCCCTGTCGCACAAGCTAACCGAGTCAAAATTACACGCTTTACGGATGCAGATTAATCCGCACTTCCTATTCAATGCGCTAAACGTTATATCTGTATTGGTGATGAAGAAGGAGCAAGATAAAGCCGTTAATATGATTGAGCGTCTAAGTAGCTTCTTTCGGTCGACGCTAGAGGAGTCAAAACGGCAATGGGTCCCTTTGAGTCAAGAGTTAGAAATGACAAGTCAATATCTTGATATAGAGCAGTTACGTTTTGGTGACAGGCTTAAAATTTTTGAACATTATCAAGCCGCGGCTTTACCCGTATTTGTCCCATCTATGATATTGCAGCCATTGGTTGAAAATGCCGTTCGACATGGTTTTGGCGCGAGCGAAAAACCCTGTGAATTAAGCATCCGCTGTAAAATTGAAGATGGGTTTTTGGTTGTAGTTGTTTCTGATGATGGCGCCGGTTGTGATTTTAATGCGAAAGAATTTAATCGAGGTATTGGCTTAAGTAATGTTGAGCAGCGATTAAAGCAATTGTATGGACCGCTTCATCAATTTGTCTTAGAGGGCACACCGGGTGAAGGCGTTAGCATAACGCTCAAAATGTCTATACTCAAAGCAGAAGCTCAAAGTAAACAAGGCTGAGTATGAATATTCGTGTCGTTATTGTTGATGATGAACCACTGGCTAGAGAAGGTATTGCTCTACGCTTAAAAGAAGAAGATGATATAGAGATTATAGCGGAATGCGGCAACGGGCGAGATGCTATAGAGGTGATTAATACTCAAAAGCCAGATCTCGTATTTCTAGACATTAATATGCCTAAAATATCAGGCTTTGATGTTGTGAAAAGTGTTGGTCCTGAAGCTATGCCCTTGGTTATATTTCTGACGGCCTATAATGAATTTGCGGTCAAGGCATTTCAAATAAACGCCCTAGATTACCTGTTAAAGCCAATCAACACAGACCGATTTGGTGAAGCATTGGATCGTGCACGAAAGGCGCATAAGACAAAAAATATAGAACAAAAAACGCGCCAACTCAGTGCGCTACTCAACGATTCCAGCTGCGAACTTGATAAAACTGAAGGTGAGGGCACGCAAAGTGAACGTTTGGTTATTCGATCTCATGGGCATGTATACTTTCTTAGACCTGCTGACATAAATTGGGTAGAAGCGGATGGCGATTATATAAATATCCACACCGATAATAAGCGCCATATGATTCGTGAAACGATGCGTAATATGGAACAGAAACTTAATCCCTACGGTTTTCAAAGAATTCATCGGTCGTCCATCGTAAAGCTTGAGTGCGTGCAAGAACTAAAAAGTTTAGACTCTGGTGAATATGAAGTCGTTATAGAGTCTGGAGCGAAGTTAAAATTGAGCCGGAGTTATCGAGAGGCATTTTTTCTCAAATTAAAATCAGACCCCTAGTTATGTATCTGTTCATCGCGTAGATACGTAACTAGTCTATGTCTGCAGGTTATTGATCGAATAGTCAGTTAAATAGTAACCTGGATTCAAGTTCGAAGCGCATCAATAATTAAGCGACCAATGTAGCTCTATAAGCATTCATTAAGCAAGGCTTACGGTTTGGTTCTGCATGGACCACATAAACACGTTGAGCCTATAAATGATCTGTCCATGAATGAAGTATATAGGCGGAAGCTCAAGCAGCATTATGTGTAGCTTTGGAGATATTTAGGGTTTAGATTTTCGACTCTAAAATATGAAGCTCAATGAGTTCAGTGATTGTCGGGCTGAAGCCCGACCTACAGCCCAATTTGGGAACCAGTACCACGCCCTCACCCTTGTAGGTCGGCCTTCAGGCCGACTGAACTTAGATCAATTTAACTTAGACCAATTTAACTTAGACCAATTTAACTTAGACCAATTTAACTTAGTCATGCAACAAATCATGCCATCTGTATTTACGACGAGGTCTGCACGGCACAAGTGGATACCCCAGAAAACGCTAAAGCAATAGATATTAAACAGGCAGTACTAAAGCGCGCGG
>JBLIMQ010000018.1:0-50872 GCA_047638775.1 Flavobacteriales bacterium | reverse complement strand
ATGCTGATGTGCAAAAAATTATGGACAAACTAAATGACCGACCGAGAAAATGTTTGGACTTTGACACTCCGAATCAAGTACTGTTTGGAATTGAACCACCGATTGCACTAGCGAGTTGAATTCAGGCACGACTGTACTGTACTGATAACTGATAACTGATAACTGATAACTGATAACTGATAACTGATTGTGTTAACAGTACAGAGTTTATTGATTGCGATAGCTCACTCA
Source organism: Flavobacteriales bacterium (assembly GCA_047638775.1). GTDB lineage: Bacteria > Pseudomonadota > Gammaproteobacteria > Pseudomonadales > Cellvibrionaceae > Agaribacterium. The sequence continues at coordinate 50,641 of JBLIMQ010000018.1, read as the reverse complement.
ATAAGTTTTTTGAGTAAGCTCAAATAATGATCCCTTACTTAATGTCAGTAGATCGTTAATATTCAATTCAATTTCCAAGCCTCGACGACCAGCGCTAATATAAATACTAGGGTAATTATTGGCAGATTCGTCAATAATAGTTTTGAGACGCTTTTTTTGGCCAAGCGGACTTACACCACCTAAAACATAGCCTGTCGAACGCTCCACCTCAGACTTATCCGCCATGACGGCCCTCTTTGCACCAGCAGCCTTAGCAATACGCTTCAGACTCAACATTGCAGAAACAGGAATCACAGCAACAATCAACTCTTTACTATCAAGCGAAACCACCAAGGTTTTAAAAACCTGCTCTGCGGGAACCCCCATCTTCTGTGCAGCTTCAAGGCCATAAGACTGACTTGACTCATCATGAGAATAAGTATGCACTTTATGCGAAATATTTTTCTTTTTAACTACATTTATTGCCGGAGTCATTTCGATCTCGTATGGTGAATACCTCCTTCGTTTTCAATCACGAATACTTGCTAAGCAGATATGATTAGACTAATTCTGACTAAACTGATCCTAGCTAGGCTAGTTCTGGCTAAACTAATTCTGGGTAACCCAATCCCAATCAAGATAAGCTTGGTCAAGCTAGACCTGCTCAGATAGGTGATTTTAAGACCCTTCGTCTATATGCAACTAATCCAATAAGTACCAAACATGCCACTGCGGTTACTGCAGGGAAAAACACTGTCGTAACAGAATAGTGCTCCAAGGCCGCTATTGAAATTAAATTACGAGGTACCAGAATCATAAAAAATGTTAAATTTTCCGAGAACGGTTAGCCGTATGACTTTCGAATTGTTGGCGCGAAGCCGACAACATTCATAGCCGTAAGTATCACCACAGCTACAAGAGCACTTGAGCTAAAATGCCATGCACATAGCGCTATGATTGCTACAGATAGGAAAATCCAATCTAGTTTAGTTATACTTGAATCTGATTTTTTGACATAGGCTAGAAACGCGATTGCAGAAACAAGGCATCCCGAAACTCCAATAACCCATGCACCAACTCCACCACTATCGGATAATTGCGCAAGGAACACAATAAGCGTGGTTACCCCCCATATAAGCCAAGAAAAAACATGAGGCTTAATCTTATTTTTCACAATGGAACGTATATAGGGAATATACGCCAAAAACGTCAACAATATCCCTACAACACTAAGATACTCCCTGTACATTAAAAAGTTATTCTCCTGATATAATCTGTTAATTAACAAGACCTGTGAGTACGTGCCGTGCTAGCTTACATCCTAGTAAACTACGATATTATTAGGATCTACAGAACACAGGGTTAAAATCCATACCCGAGCTTGCGAGTATCATTAACGCGACTAGCGCCATGTGCCCTTTGGGAACCTATGATTGCACAATGAAGCTCGCTACAAGACTGGAGCTTAAAGTATAGTTTGGAGCGAAAATAGCCCGCCCCATGTACTTGATTACCTTAAACACGCCAAGGCACTGAAAACCGGAATTCAGCTACTGCTGTACTTAAGGCAAAAACAAACTCCCCAGCGTAAAGAGTGAAAAACCGACATATAATTTTGTCATTAAGGTATTTATATCACTTAAACCTCCTGGCATAAGTTCCATAGGATTTTTTTCTATTATTACTTACCTCATAGTTTACAACAGCAGTCATAATATCTCCTTTTCACAACAACGATTATTAAAGCATTCGAGCCATTAATTATTAGCGACTAATCGTTCCTCTTCCGTCTAGGGTAGTTCAAGCGGCGGTACTCAGCAGGAGTCATGTCTTCTAAGCGTTTAAAGTATCGATGAAACGAAGAGGCGCTATTGAAACCCGACATATATAAGATATCGAGAATTGTAAGTTCTGACTTTTCAGGGTCTAGCATTATTTTTTTGGCCGACTTGATACGGAAGCTATTTATGCAATCTAGAAATGTTCTATCGAAGTGTTGATTAATAGCTCTAGACAAAGTGCGTGTCGGTATATTGATACGCTCTGAAAGCTCTTCTATGGTTATATGTGGCTCGAGATAACACTGTTGCATTTCTATTTCGAACACAATTTTTGAAACAATTTCCGGCTCAACTAACACTATATCAGTTTCAACATCTATTGCTTCTAAATAATGGCCATCTTCAACTCTCATCTGTCTTCCAAAGCCGTAAAGACCAAAGACGAAAAATAAATTTACTTGAATAAAGAACATATAGTTATAGCCGGCACCAACGACGTCTGTAATAGGACCACCTATAAGCCCACTCACTAACTGGATCATTAAGGCCCACCCGTAATTCAAGACAACCCCACCAAGAAATAGCGTTATCCATGTGGATTGTTTCACGGAAAATAGTGGCTCTTCCTGTTCAATAGAACGACGCTTACGCCACGCGAGTACAACGGCGACAATCACATAGATGAAAGCGACGCCTTTAACAAAGTACCAGACTTGCTGTACGTGTAATTGCGCAATTGGATCTTCATTCAAATACTTCAAATCATTAAGATCTAATGAATATGCCGCGACAATAAAACAGCTTATAGCCACAGGCAGTAGGTGGAGAGAATCGATTATCTTAAGCCGAAATTTAGGCGAGGCGAACGATTGAATATAAAGAAGTAAAATGGGTCCACGTAAGCTAAAACTAAAAATTGCGAAATATACAATAAAGTAAGAGGTTGTTAACGAATATGTTAGGACCTCGTTCCATACAGCAAGAAGCCCGAGGGCCGATATCACAACAATTAAAAGTAATACGTTAAGTAATATGCTACTGAGCTGATGACTTTTCATTACACTAATGCGATAAAATACAAAAACCAAACATTCTATTATTGGGAATAACAGTACGACATCATGTATATCAAAGATTGAGTCATGTACCACAACAACTATCTTCCTACGTGGGGTTTCTTACTTTAATTATGTGTATATTCATTTGAGTGTATTATTAGCATGACCGTTATAGCGTATGCTTACTAATACAACCAACATCATTTGGGCCTACGTCTAGCCGCAAATGCGTCTAATGGTCTAATGGTCTAATGGTCTAATGGTCTAATGGTCTAATGGTCAGACTCTATATTTGTCATATTTAGTGTAGCGTTGCTGCCGCTATATAGTAGTGATAACGAAGTATATGAGTAGAATCTCAAATATACCCAAAATTACACAACTTAGCGTATCAATAGCTCTATAGCTCTATAGCTCTATAGCTCTATAGCTCTATAGCTCTATAGCTCTATAGCTCTATAGCTCTATAGCTCTATAGCTCTATAGCTGTTTATAGTATCAAAGCTACTCGCACCAAAGCAATCGACATTAAAACGGTTTCTACAGGTTTAATGCAACCTAGGCCTTCGCACGTGACTTTTTATGGAAAAGTGGTATGTCGACTTTCAATTGTCTATATGATTTACAATCACAGCCTATAGATCGTACTATTCTCACCGAATTAATCACCCGAACTACGATTATTCAAACAGAGCGATAACTGATAAAGGTTGTTTACGGTTTAGTTTAGACGGCGAAATTCAGCGGGCGTTATGCCCTCTAAACGTTTAAAGTATCGGTGAAAAGACGAGGCACTATTAAATCCCGACATATACAAAATGTCGAGTATTGTAAAATCCGTTTTTTCTGGGTCGAGCATTATTATCTTTGCCGAACGTATACGATAGCCATTTATACAATCTAAAAAGCTTTTACCGAAGTGTTGATGAACGGCTCTAGATACAGTGCGTGCCGGAATATTAATACGCATTGAAACTTCTTCTAAGGTTATATGTGGTTCAAGGTAACATTGTTTATTTTCTATTTCGAACAATATTATCGACATGATTTCGGGTTCAACACTATCAATAGTGTCTACATTATCGTCTTGCCGGTCTTCAATTCTAATTTTCCTACCTAGGCCGAATAAACTACAAAGAAAAAGTACATTAATTTGTATAAAAAACATATAGTTATGGCCTGCGCCAACCGCATCTGTAACGGCCCCTCCCACAAATGTACTGAACAATCGAATAACCAAGTCCCAGGCCCAATTTAGAAAAACACCACTAAGAAGCAGCGTGATCCATATCGATTTTGTCAAAAAAAACTGAGGACTACCGTGTACGATTGAGTGACGATTGCGCCAAGCAATGACAATAGCCACAACGGCATAAATAAAATCGCTGCCTTTAACAAAGAACCAAACCTGCTGCACATGAGAGAGTGTATTCGGATCCCTATTCAGAAACTTTAAATCTTCGAGGTCTAATGAATAAGCGGTAACAATAATACAGCTGATAGTAGCGGGTAAAACATGAAAAAAATGAATAGCCTTAAGACGAAAGTTCGCAGAGGAAAACGATTGAACATACAGCAGTAGGATAGGTCCTTGCAGGGCTAAACTAAAAACCACAAAATATTCCAAAAAATACGTCATTGACAACGAATGTTGTAGGTCTTCGTTCCACATAACAAGCACCCCAATAGAGGAGATTGCAACGATTAACAGAAATACGTTAAGTAGCGTACTGTTGAGCTGATGATGTTTAAATGCCGTAAAACGATAAAGCACAAAAACCAAACACTCTATTATTGGAAATGTGAGAACGACATCATGTATATCAAAGATTGAGTCATTTACCACAACAAACACCTTCTGGCATGTGGCTTCCTACTTTTATTATTTGTATATTCATTTATGTTTATTTTTGAAGCGACTGATATAACGTATATCACCTAAAACAGCCAATATCATTTAGATCTATGTATCCGCCTAAAAGTTATCTCATGACCTATAGACTCTATATTTTTCATCCTCGCGCAGCACTACTTTCGTAAGAATATTGTAATAGCTTAGTCGGTGAATAACATCACGGAGGGGGAATCGAAAATAATCCAATTCCATAGTGTTCACACTTATTACACTTATTACACTTCATCAATCATCAATCATCAATGCCGCGACCTTCAAATAGAGCACTGCACTGAAGACATTAGTTCGCGTATTTACGACTCGGTTTCAATGTAGTTTACACGGCGGTATTCCGCTGGCGTCATGCCTTCTATTCGCTTAAAGTATCGATGAAAAGACGAAGTACTATTAAATCCTGACATGTACAAAACATCAAGAATTGTAAGATTATCTTTTTCAGAATCAAGCAGAATTTTTTTTGCCGAGTTTATACGATAACCATTTATACAATCTAGAAACGTTTTCCCAAAGTGTTGATGAATGGCTCTAGATACGGTACGAGTCGGTAGATTTACACGTAATGAAACTTCCTCTATGGTTATATTCGGTTCAAGATAACATTTTTGTTTTTTTATTTCGAACAATATCCTTGAAACCATTTCCGGCTCAACAATATCAATATTTACGCCCTTAGTATCTTGCCCATCTTCAACTCTAATCTTCCTACCAAAACCGTACAGACTACACAGAACAAGAACATTAATTTGAATGAAAAACATATAGTTATGACCCGTTCCAACTATATCTGTAAATGGGTCGCCTATAAAATCACTGACTAATTGAGTTACCACGGCCCAAGCCCAATTCACCAGAAACCCACCGACCAATAGCGTAAGCCATGTAGATCTCGAAAGGAAAAAATTGATGGAATTTTTTATCGATGACCCGCGTTGACGCCAAACAAGCACAATGGCTGCAGCCGCATAAATAAAAGAAACACCTTTTACAAAATACCAGACTTGGTGTGCTTGCACACTCACAGCCGGATCTTCGCTCATGAATTTCAGGTCATTTAACCCCAATGAATACCCAAAAATAACAAGACAGCCTATGCCTGCCGGTAAAACATGATGTAAATCAATAACTTTAAGCCGAAAGTCTAACGAGATAAATGACTGAACATACAGAAACAAAATAGGACCCCGTAAACTCAAACTTAAAATAACAAAATATTCCACGCCGTACGACATTGCAAGTGAATATTTTATATCGTGATTCCATATAACAAGAACCCCAACAGAGGATACTGCAACGATTAACAGAAATATGTTAAGTAGAATATTGTTAAGCTGATGATTTTTAAATACCGTAAAACGATACAGTACAAAAACCAAACACTCTATAATTGGGAATATGAGAACGACATCATGTATATCGAATATTGAGTCATTCAGCACAATAGATACCTTCATGCATGCGGTTTACTGCTTCTATTTTATTTTTATTTTTATTTTTATTTTTATTTTTATTTGACGCTACATTTATAACGAAAATTTTTTAATTCAGCCAATATTATTTGGATCTATATTAACGAATAAAATAACTTTTATGGACTATCGAATCTATTATCTTAAACACACTCGATATAAAAAATTTTTGATATAAAAACTACTGAGGCAGTCCTTTGCCGCAGTAGTCATACTTTAAAAAATGTAAATCTCTCTAAGTTTTACTGATAAACACGAATGTAATCTACCAACATTTGTTGTGGAAAGCTGCTGCTACCGTCTGGGGCGCCAGGCCAAGTACCACCAACTGCAACGTTAAGTAGAATGTAGAATTCGTGATCGAAGACCCAGTTACCAAAGCGCTCTACATCTTGCCGGCTAACACTATAGAACTGAACATCATCCACGTACCAAGTCATGCCATTTGAATCCCACTCAACGGCGTAGACATGGAAGTTGTTATTGATAGGCTCACCTATTCCATGGGTACCAAAGATGGGCGTATTGCCTGAATATCCTGGCCCATGCAATGCGGCATGACTTAACTCTGGTTCGAAACCGACATGTTCCATAATGTCTATCTCACCAGAAGTTGGCCAACCAACACTACCAATATCGTTGCCTAACATCCAAAAAGCAGGCCAAAGTCCTTGTGTTTGAGGGATCTTCATCCGTGCTTCTATTCGTCCATACATAAACTCTTGCTTACCCGACGAGACCAGTTTCGAAGAAGTATGAGAGCAGTTACCATACCAACAGCTGTGGTTCGCAGGGTTTCCTTGACGTGCTTCCATAACCAGAACATTACTGTTGGCTTGTGAATCGAACGCCGTCCAAGCGTTATCGCCATTGGTATAGTACTGAAGCTCTTCATTACCCCATCCGTGGCCACCTACGTCATGGCTCCAATTGGAAAAGTTAATATTGTCGAACTCATCACTCCACACTAATGTGCGATCGTTAGTGGTGGGTGGTGGTGGTGGAGTGATTACGACATCACCACCGCCATCACGGTACACAATGTCATCAATTGCGAGTTCAAAGTTTGACGTTGGGTTACTTCCGTCAACACTAAGAATCGCAAAAGGATAAAGCAATTGACTGCTATCAACATTCGCACCAAGTAGTTCGCTAACAGGTATTGTTGCTGTTCCCCACTCACCATTTCGGACCAAGCCATAAGCGTTACTATTCGCTGGGAAAGTAACCCAGTTTTCGTCACGCGCTCCGTTAACATCGTCAATTACGCCAATTCGAAACGCAACATCAGCCGGTATTTTGATCTGAAATGTCATATTTCCATTGTTGTAAGCACTGAGATCAACAGGACTTGCAGCTTCAACACCGCCACCAAACCACGTTCCCGGTGCAGTATAGTTCCAAGAAATAACTTCACTGCCTTCTGCCGGCGCCGCTGTTCCATCAACGATATTACCAATTGACCACACGTAGTTATCTGACAAACCTAAAGAAGAGGTTGTAGAGCTTTCAGTGTACACACCAAAAGTATCTGTTCCGACTTCAGGCTCTTCCCAGCGAGCTGAATCTAGAGGGTAATAATCATCGGCGTTCAAAACACCATCACCGTCTATATCAGAATCTGAGTTGTCGCCGGTTCCGTCTGAATCAGTATCAAGCCACTCAGTTGCATCCGAAGGAAAAGCATCGATTGCATCGGCGAAACCATCACCATCAGTATCTGGACCTTCAACTGGTCCTGTAGTACCGGGAGTCCATTCGTAGTAACGGAACCAGTCGTATTCAGCAACCATAGGATAAACGTTATCGGCTTTATTCCCACCAAAAGCATTTTGGATCTGATCGTTCGGAATCCAAAAGTTCATCATGATTTTGGAGGCTAGTTCTGGAATCGTCGCACCAAGCTGATTAACTTCGGCCATAGTTAAGGTACTTTCCAATTCCCCATCTACGTACCAGAGTATCTGGTTTTCAGTCCATTCGATTGCGTATACACGCCAATCACTGGTGCTGCCAATTTCCATCACTTCTTCGTAAGCACCCCAGGCACGGGTCTCACTCCAGATCCAAGTTCCTTCGCCAAAAATCAAATTGCGTTGAAACTTTGTCGGGCGAGCGCCTTCCATTTCAACATCAATTTCACGCCAGCGAAAACCGTCATCTGCGTCGTTCAAATAGGTAAACAATGACGAGATATAGCCGGATGCTTGGTCAACGTTTGGTGTACGAACACGGGCTTCAAGACGACCGTATAAGACTGGTTCTTTCGACCGTAATTCGCCGCAAGAATAATCTTTATCGACGACCAATTGATTGCCGTTTGACACAGAATTACTTGCAGGAACGAATTCCTCCGCAACAACCAACTGCATTTTACCATTTATAAATTGAACACCTTGAGGCTGGAAGCGACAGTCGTTTTCGTTAAAACCGCCATCGCCTGTTTCCCAAAAATTCGTGTCCAAGAACTCAAAACGATCATCAAGAGTCATAGTGAAGTTGGGGTATAAGCCTGTGTAACCAGGGTAGGATTCAAACTCACCAACAACCTCGCAGCCTCTTGTTGAATCTCGAGGGGAATCATCAACGGCATCCAAGCAGCCATCGTTATCATCATCATTGTCGGCGTTGTTACCCGTTCCATCTCCATCGGTATCCAGCCATTCTGTCGCGTCAAGCGGGAAGTCATCTACAGCGTCAAAAACACCATCGCCATCCGTATCGATAGGGGGAGGTCCGCTCTCGCCAAACGCCATATCATAAATAACAACGCTAACGAGCTCTTCTGCACCTGAGTTTTTAAATAACAGCATCTGTACTTCTGTAAGATCTGTTGTCGCCGCTGGCATTTCTAATACATCGACAAAGTAGTCATTCACTGGGGTAGGCATATCAGCAAAATCCATAGTGAAATCTGTCTTTTCAACAGACGCCGGAACTTGTACCAATAAGAAACCACCATCCATATACGTATCAGCCGTCCAATACGGATAACCAGATTCGATCCAACCCGCTACAGGTCCGCCCCATAAGATAAGCACTTCAAATGGTTCTTCACTTGAGTAGCTTAATCGGAATGCCTGTGTATCAGAAACATCCACTTCGCTCATGGTTGTATCGTCTTGCTCAAACGGTATAGAGGTTCCTGGTGCCATATTTATTCTAGCTGGACCAGAACCTGCATATACTGAACCATCAGGATCCGTTACGTTATGTGTGGGGGTCCATGTCCAAAATCTCCAGGTAAAGCCATTCACTAACCCAGCGGTAGAGTCAAAAATTTCAACAGCATCACCTATCACTGGTGGGGCGCATTGAGCAGGATCTAAGGGAAAGCTATCCGCCGCATCAAGACAACCATCGTTATCATCGTCAGTATCAGCGTTGTTGCCTATGCCGTCTAAGTCAGTGTCGATAGTTTCGGTGCCGTCCAGTGGAAAGGCATCCGCATTGTCGCCCATGCCATCCAAATCACTATCTAGCCATTCAGTTGGGTCATTCGGAAAGACGTCAACATTGTCAACAAAACCATCACCATCAGAATCGGTGAGACTGATAACTTCTTCCCATCGCGTTGCGTCCAGAGGGTAAAAATCATCAGCGTTCAATACGCCATCACCATCTATATCAGCGTCAGAATTATCGCCAGTGCCGTCAGAATCGGTATCTAGCCACTCTGTTGGATCAGTTGGAAATGCATCATCAGCATCCGCTACACCATCACCATCAGTATCAACTACAGGCTCTGAATCGCCGTCGCCAAACTGCACACCACTAATAATAGGATTGACTAGCTCATCAGAACTTTTGAACAGCATCATCTGTACTTTGCGAGTATCAACAACAGCTGCAGGCAGCCCCTCTTCATTTACGAAGTAATTATTCACAGGGTTGTCTATATCTGCAAAATCAATTGAGAACGTTGTCGTCTCAGGTGACGCCGGTACAAATACTTGTAAAAAACCACCATCAACATAGGTTTCAGCCGTCCACCAAGGATAGCCTTCTGCAACCCAACCTGATGGCGTAACACCCCATAAGATCAGTACTTCAAACGGCTTATCACTTGAATAGGTTAACTGAAATGACTCTGCGCCAGATGCATCGATATCGGTATCGGTTCTATCCGCCTTTTCAAACGGTATAGAGTGTCCTGCACCCATATTTAACATAGCTGGACCACCCACCGTATACACTGAACCGTCTGGGTTTGTCACGCTACGCAATTCGATATCCCATATCCAAAACTGCCACGTAAAACCATTAGTTAGTCCTTCACCAAGCTCAAAAACAGGCACTGGGTTCGGGCCTAATAGTGGCAGATCACATGTGCTGGCATCTAGTGGTGATAAATCAGCGCTATCAAGACAGCCATCGTTATCATCGTCGGTATCGGCGTTGTTACCTATACCATCTAAGTCAGTATCAATGGTTTCGCTTGCGTCAAATGGAAACGCATCTTCATTGTCACCCATGGTATCCAAATCACTGTCGAGCCATTCTGAGGCGTCATTTGGAAATACATCGATATTGTCGGCAAATCCATCACCATCAGAATCAGATACTTGATTGTTGTCCGAGTCTTGGTAAACCCGCACGTAATCCACCAGCATTTGCTGAGGAAAAGTACTTGAGCCATCTGGGCTTCCTGGCCATCCGCCACCTACTGCGACGTTAAGGAGAAGGTAAAATTCGTGATCAAATACCCAGTTACCGTGGACCTCTACTTCCTGACGGGTAACACTGTAAAACTCAACATCATCCACATACCAGGTGACACCGTTCGTATCCCACTCGACGGCATAGACATGGAAATTCAAATCTATATTTTCGCCTATGGAATTTGTACCGAAGATGGGCGTATTACCTGAATACCCTGGGCCGTGTAGCGCTCCGTGGCTTAGTTGTGGCTCGAAACCGACATGCTCCATAATGTCTATTTCGCCAGAAGTTGGCCAATTAACACTTTCGATATTGTTACCTAACATCCAGAATGCAGGCCAAACTCCCTGTGTTTGTGGGACTTTTAGCCGCGCCTCTATGCGCCCGTGCATAAACTCTTGCTTACCGGCGGTGATCAGCTTCGAAGAAGTATAATCACAGGTTCCATACCAGCAAGAGTAGTTAGCGGGGTTACCACTGCGCGCTTCCATAACAAGAACGTTACTGTTCGCTTGGGTATCGAACCTAGTTGACGCGTTGTTGCCGTCTGTATAGTACTGAAGCTCTGAGTTACCCCATCCTTCACCACCTACGTCATGGGTCCAATCATTCAAGTTGATACTGTCGAACTCGTCGCTCCATACCAAGTTACGAACTTCGCCACAACCTCGTGTTGGATCTAACGGGTAAGCGTCTTCGCTATCAAGACATGCATCGCCATCATCATTTGTATCGGCATTGTTACCAATACCATCGAGATCCGTATCTAGCCACTCGCTAGGATCAAAGATGAACGCGTCAATTGAGTCTACGTAGCCATCACCATCGGTATCAGGCGCTGAAATCATTTCCGTAAGAGTGATGGAGTCAATATTAAAGAACCCGCCATCAACAACAACGCGCAATATGTGTTCACCTTCGCCAAGGACTAGCGTTGCCGGCGTTGTGGTATTCCACGACTGCCAACCACCTGTAGTGCCGAAACTTACAGAGGTAACTGGGCTGCTTGCGCCATCTACTTCAAAATGTAAGCTACCGCCATTGTCTGACGTTGCTACCTGTGCCGTAATCTCATAACTAGCCGTGGTTTCAACATCGATGGTGTACTCAAGCCACTCACCATCTTCGGTCCAACCGACATGTTGAGTATTCGATCCACCGGCTTCAATATCGACATCGTCTGAACGATAGTAATTACCGGTATTACCCGATGATATATCGTGATACGAAACGCCTTCGCCACCAAAGTCATAATCTTCCGCTTGCAGAATTCCAGGTACTGGTGCTGCGTATCCTAAGAAGCCGCTTTGCTCTCCATTACAGTTAATAGTACACGAACCGTCTGCTGCAACTACGTTAAGCGAATCTACATTAAACGCGCCCCACTCTATGGCCAAGCGCAATACATGCTCACCTGCGTCTAGCGAGAGTGTTGTCGCTTCACTCGTGGTCCATGATTGCCATCCGCCAGTAGACCCAAAATTAACAGCACTAGTCGCTGATCCTCCATCGATCTCTATATGGAAACCACCACCATCAGCGCCAGAGGCTACCAGAGCACTAAGCTCGTAATCACCAGCTGAAGCTACATTAATCGTATATTCAAGCCATTCGCCATCTCCCGTCCAACCAATATTATGGCCGCCGTTTGATGAGCCTTCTACATCAACACCGTCGCTACGGTGTTGTCCGCCTATATTTTCTGAATCAGCATCATGGTAAGCAACACCTTCGCCACCAAGATCGTAATTTTCTACTTCGATTACTCCAGGAATCGTTACTGGGCTTCCTGAATAAGGGGATTGCCCTGAGACTACGTCGGAGCCAGTGACAGTAATGGAGTCGATATTAAAAGCGCCCCAAACAACCACCATGCGAAGTTCATTTTCGCCTGCATTTAACTCAATATCTGCGGTGCCGGTATTGGTCCAGTTTTGCCAACCTCCAGTTCCACCAAAACTAACGTCGCCAGTACGTGCCTCTCCCGCACCGCTGACCTCAAAGCGAATTGCGCCGCCGCTGTCTTGGGAAGCAACACGCGCGCCTAGAGTGTAAGTACCTGTGCTTGGAACAGTGATGGTGTAGTCCAACCACTCTCCGTCACCAACCCAACCTACGTTGTAACCTCCGGATGCGGACTGCTCAATATCAACGCCATCCTGGCGATATTGTCCACCGATATTATTTGAATCATGGTCGTTGTAAGCGACTCCCTGGCCACCAACATCATAATCTTCAGCTTCAATAGTCCCAGGTACCGTGCTAGCAGCAAAGCTCATTGAGCTCCACGCTAAGAATGCTGCGGTCGCCATTACGGGGCGATGCAATAAGGGAAATTTATTCCGAGATCGACTTGTTTTTTTGGGTGGCCTCGTTCGGCCATTCTGCGCATTTAATTTCATTATTATTCTCTAATTATTATGTGTATTAATAAGATTTCTAATAGTCTTGCTATGAGCCCAAGCTGCCGTTTTTACGCGCCAACGATAGTAATGACGAGCGGTTTAACAACGAGGGATCATGCACGCACCTCACTATCGTGATTGCACACAATTAAGTCGTATCACGGATTGAATTAACACGATAAGGGAATGCAAGTTTACGATCATGACAAACTGGCACGCCCGTAAGCCCCTGAAAAATATAGAAAATATCTTAGATATGGACGTAGTAGACTATTTTATCTTGCGCTCATATCCATAATAGATGAAGCGGAGACTGGGAATGGTCCCAGGTGGGTAGGACATTGCGGCGACTAAAGCTAAGCCATTGAAATAGCTTATAATTGTTAGTATTTTGGGTTTTTATGTAAACTGAAATAAAACTAGTAGCGAAACACGTCCTGAAACCAAAGTGGGACAGAAAAATACGAAAATACGACTTATTCCACTCTAAATGTTCATTGTCTGCGCTGTATGGTTCCAGTTATTGGCCGTAATAATTGGCTCCACCCTCAACTCTACACACCGCGCCTCATACAAAGCGTGGCCATTTCCCGCGTACAGGCAATTGTTGCAATAGCTGAATTGCTACAGAATGAACTACAATCAAAGAGGAAATAAAGGCGCGTTTGATGGCTGTTACGCCACTATTACGCCACTATGGAGATTACCCTAATAGGGTGCTGGGTGAGCGATTCTCATTTCGAAACTCAGTTGGTGTTAGCCCAACCATGCGCTTAAAATATCGGTGAAATGATGACGTACTGTTGAAACCGGATTTAGACAGTATCTCGAGTATGCTCAAGTGTGCTTTACTCGGATCTATCAGTAAGGATTTCGCGGTATCGATACGATATCCGTTAATGAAGTCAAAAAAGTTTTTGCCGTAATGCTTATTGATAACCGTAGAAACCGTGCGAATAGGTAGATCAATACGCAGTGATAATTCTTCAAGCGTTATATTCGGTTCGAGGTGGTAATTTTTCTTCTCTACCGTAGCGGCAACTTTTGCTATCACCCTAGGGCACAGTATTGGTGTATTTTGACCCGTATCGTTCTCGCCGACACCGGATTTTCTCTGCATGAAAAAATAGTACAAACTGTACGTGATGAGCGCATTAATAATAACAAACAACATATAGTTGTGCGCAGCGCCGACTATATCGGCAGAAGAGCCGCCGATATAGCGACCGACAAACTGAATAACTATCGACCAAGTCCAATTAAGAAAAAAACCTCCGACCAATATTCTCAACCAACCGAATTTTTTTATTGAAAACTCAGAATGTGTTTGCTTGAGTAAATCGTGGTTGCGCCAAACTACGGCGATTGTCGCGGCGCCATAGCTCAAAGAAACAAACTTTACGATATCCCAGATACCTTCTACCACCGAGATAAGCGCGAGGTTTTCTGTATCGGAACGCAGAATTTCTAAGGTAATTGAGGACGAAAGCACCAGAACACAGCACGCCACAGCAGGCATTAAATGCAATAGGTGAAACGGCTTAAGGGTAAAGTGCTCTTGTGTGAGGGATTGAACATATAGATACAACAGAGGGGCACGCAGAGCTTGACTCCCCATCGACATTATAGCAAAGCCAATAGATAAACCTGGGGATAGATGAATATCGTAATTCCATAGAAATATATTACCGAAAGAGGAAACGGCAATACTGAGTAAAAAGATATTAAGAATGCTATTTTTTACTTTCCGAAAGCTAAATACCGTTATATGAAAAATAACAAATAGAACACATTCAAAAATACAAAACATTAGCACTACGTCATGGATATTAAAAACTGACTCATTCATCGCTATACATCTGCTTTTCTCTTTTGAGTATCGATACAAATTTATTATTAAATATTTATATGGTATCGGGTTATCTAAGAATACCAGTTCGCGGATTTAATTAAAAACCCTTTGCTCGGTGATCTCTGTGTATATACAAATAACCTACAACCTACAATCTACAATCTACAATCCAAACTAAAAATCCCGCACCTAAGCAACTTTAGGTACGGGATTTTAGGTATGTGGCATATTCCAGTGATACTCACCAGTGCCTTACACCACTAGCTTACACCACTAGCTTACACCAGTGGATTTTCCGCTGATTTACAGCGAAAAATCTCACTTGAGTATTACTCCTCTGACTTATTCCGGTTCATTAGTACTTATGGTAAAGCCATTAGGTTCTGCGCTAAAACTGTGTCCATCACTAAAACTTACGTCTAGCGCTTCGCTGCCATAATTATATGCAACATAACGTGTCGTACCGTCTTTAGTGAAGGCTACAGCCGTAGGTACATTGGCGTTAAGCTTGCCAGTGCCGGCATTAATATGCCCTAAAGCTTTAAAGGTTTGCAGCCATTGATAGGTATGCGCTTTCGTTTCACCAGCTTCTACATCGTAACTGGAGCCCACGGCTTCGTAATCGGCAATTGCAGCATCGGCGTCAGTCATTGACCATAAATTCCACCAAATATCGCGCCACTGATCATCCACCAAACCAGATGGTTTTCCGTTTGAAGATTCCGCTAAACCTACTGCAACATATTCGATCATGTAGTCCGCATATTGGCCTATGTGTAAATTAAGCGGGTTAGTTGGCAAACCTTGAATACCTAGGATATGCGCATTAGCACCACTAAACCATGTCGAAAAAACAGCGCCCTGCCCCCAAATAATTGATGTGGTAATCTCGTCGTACGAAGCAGGGAAGTTGTCGCGCTCAGCATCGGTACCCAAGAAGCGATCAATATTGTTCCAGTATTCCCAATATGCTGTTGTTGTCGATGCATGTAAGTACATGCCTTTTTCGACAAGCGCTTCGTTACCCGTAATTAAGCCGTAGAGCACAATTGAACCATAAGAGTTAGCCGCTTCGGATGTGGATTCGTTGTTATTACCCAATACGAAGTTGGCGTTACCAGAAGCCCACGAGAAACCATTAGCTGGGTCGAAGTTACGTAAAGATGGGAACATAGGGTCATCTTTATCGCCAGCGTAGTCACGAATCAATAACTCAACCATTGGCCCGTATTGATCTTCACTACACCAGCTTACATCCACACGACAAATTTCGGCCGCTGCGCGAACAAAGTACCCGTAATGGAAGTGATGATCGTTTAACTGTTGATGTGAACCAAACGATTCTTCTAGGCCTAACAACGTGTGCCATTTTTGATCGTATACAAAATACTTAACGGTATCGAGACTGCCATTTGTATCCGCACGGAACCAATCAGACAACTCCGCTTTCAACCAGTCAACCAACTGATCAGCTTCATCGGTTAAGCCAATTGAACGTGCAATTGCAGCCAGCTCGGCAACTTTACTGTAGTTTTTACCTGACCAATACGTATCGGTGTTGGTGTTCCACGTTGCGGGGTCGTCTGCCATAAACTCTTGCACTAGGCTTTCTAAATAGCCTTGATCTAAGCTGGCAGCTTCGCTTGGCATATACGGGAGTACTCCCACAAACGAAAGGTCGTAAGCGAAGGAATCGGTTTGGCTAAACTTAACTGTACCGCGCGCACTGCGAACCTGATACGCCGTTGTCGCTTGGCTAGAATTTTTCCAATGCATGGGGTGCATACCAGCAAGTGTTTCTACTGGTTCACCGCTGGCATCGCTATATTGATGCGTCACGGTAACAGCGTTGTTCGTCTGGTTTACGCTGTAATCGATTGTTACATCGGCTACGACTGCGCGTGCAAATGTTTCAAAAAACGCGACATCAGTATCATTGGGCAACTCAGCATTGCCAGGCAGCAAAGTTAAGGTGAATGCTTTGGCGGTGTTACTCACAACAATTTCGTTACCCGTGATATTGGAATAAGCCGTTTCGCCTTCACCGGTCACTAAAAAGTTGTTACGAAGTCCAGCCACGTTTGTCCAAACGCCTAAGCTGTTGGCATTCGAATAATAGGTGCCTTTCTCGCCGCCATCGGTGGCTTTGGTACGAACCACCAAGTCACCTTGATACGCCTGAAAATACACATAAGGTGAGCCATGCACAAAGGTGGCTTCCATCACAGGATAAACACCGTCTTGCCACTGCACTGTCACACTGCCGTCGCTGTAATCTTTTAGGTACGCATCAAGATTTGAAAACAGGGTATTACCTACGGCAATACCTTCGAAGACTTCGCTAAAGGGATCGGGGACTTGATACATAAAGCCGTTGGTTGTTGGCGCTAAGCCGGCTGGAATCCCTGTTACACGAACACCCATATTGGATATGCGCGCCGATATAGGATCGGGTGTAATGTACGCGGCATCAGCCGGATTACCAATGGCCATCTCGCCATGAAACGGAATAGAACCCCACCATTTATGTGTGGGTGTTGGCACTAGTGCGGCCGCACCTATAACCTGGGGTTCGCGCGACGTTGGCGTACCAATAGGATCACAGCTATTAACACCTGACTCAACAATACCCGCATTGTAAACCCAGGTACCAAAATCAACGACGCAACCGTAACCTGCGGGATTAATCGCATCGGATATATTACCCGCACCGTAGGCAAGTAAATTAAAGCTGTTTGGATCGTTCGCATCTACAAATGGCGGTGAACTTGCTGGCGGTGGTGTTGGAACTGGGTCAGGTAATTCACCGGGTGTAGGTGTAGGTGTAGGTGTAGGTGTGGGTGATGGCGAAGGACTCGGACTCGGGTTAGGAGATGGCGAAGGCGTTGGTGTCGGGCTCGGCAATGGCTCGGGCAAGTTGGAGTCATCGTAAACAAATACATCACTCCAAACGGCATCGGTAGGGCCTGGAATAAAGCTTGGATCACCTGCGATTGGCGCAATAAAGAAACGCACATCAATTAGATCACCATTATCTAGTTCAGCTCCCGTTAGGATAACGCTATGTGTGTACGTTCCATTACCATTGTTAGTGACTGTAGTCGTTGGTTCGGATTGAACACCATTAATGCGCATAAACATGAGCGAGGTGCCCGATTCGAAATCAACAACGGTCTGCAACAGTACATCACCATTGGACATAGTCGAAATGAAAGGCGAGTCAGGTGTCGGCTCTGGGCTAGGTTCGGGATTCGGTTCAGGATCAATTGACGATCCCGCCGCAATTCTTAATGCATCTATACGGTAAATTGCACCGTCACCGCGACCCCAATCTGGGAAAATCATCACGATTCTCAAAGCACTTGGGTCCCAGCTACCAGCGCTATTTAGAGCGTCGATGTCAAAAGTGAAATGCTGCCATTGGCCCAATAAAGGTACCATCGCCTCGCGGCTTTGCGAAAGAACAACTTCGCTGAAAAAGCTACCGTCTGGCCCTTCGAGTTTTAAGCGAAATTCGGCCGTTGGATCTAGCGGCTCGGCTTCCAAAAAGAAATCAAACTCTAGAGTTCCATCTGCAAATTCAGAAATATCGATCGATGTATCTAAGAGAAAACCCGATACGGTTGCCGCAGCGTTATTATTAAATTGCACGACTGTGCCACGTGCGGCGTCCGCATCATCTAGTTCTATTATGGTTGATCCACCACAACAATCCCATAAAGTCCAATCACCTTGCAGTGCATCGGTATAGATATCAACACCGGGTACTACTAAAGGACGTAACCCTAAGTTATCGATACGGAAGACAGCACCATCACCACGACCCCAATCTGGGAAAATCATAATGATACGTAAGGTATCTAAATTCCAGCTGCCTTGCGCGTTTAAGGTGTCTAGATCAAAACTAAAGTGCTGCCACTGCCCCAGTGTTGGTGCAAGACCTTCGAGGCTATCATTTAATAACACTTCGACAAAAAAGCTGCCATCGGCGCCTTCGAGCTTCAATCGAAACTCAGCCGTTGGGTCAAGTGGTTCGGCGTCTAAAAAGAAATCAAATTCTAAGGTACCGCCGGCGTAACTTGAGGTGTCAATTCCTGTATCCAGATTAAAGCCCGACACTGTCGCCGCGCTATTAAAACTAAACTCAGCCACAGTTCCGCGTGCAGGGTCTATATCGCTTACTTCACTAATCGACGCGCCGCCACAACAATCCCACAACTGCCAATCGCCGTTGGTAGAATCACCATAAACAACTAATTCACCATCTGGATTAGGCGTAGGTGTAGGTGTGGGTGTGGGTGTGGGCTCTGGATTAGGCTCACCTAATTCAAAACGAATATTGTCGAACATCACATCCATTGGTGCTGTTGGTTCGGCCACAAAAATATTTGCGATGGATGTAATGTCGGCAATACCGGAACCAAACGAATTACCATTCGCTAGAAGTGTCGCAATCGGGATACGGAATTCACCCCAAGTTCCAAGTTCTGGCAAGGTAACGTTAACGTCACTTACATTTGGCCAACCCGAATCGAGCTTGGCATACAACTGAGCTCCTTCGTCCATGCTGTTAACTTTGATATCAAACGCCAGTTCACCTTGATCCAACCACGCGCTTAAATCGACATTTCCAGAAGGCACATTAAAAAACATGTTGCCTAAATTAGTGCCTTTAACAAGCTGCAGTACTTCGCCACGACCATCTTCACCGGTGGTCGTTATACTCATAGCACTGTCTGGATCATAGCTTCCCACAACGATACCGCTATCGAAACTATCATCGAACATTATATACAGTGGTGGCTCGGCAAAACTTGAATCACCAGGACCTAAATCTGGGCGATTATTACCGGGGTTAAGTGCTACGCTTGCATCAACTGTGGCGCAACCTTTGCCAGTTGCAGGATCGATACTACATTCAAATACACGCACATAATCCACTTGTAAGGATTGTGGGAATGCGGCTTCATCGATACCACCTTGGTTTGTGTTAGCAGCCCAATCGCCGCCAACAGCTAAGTTCAATAGCATATGGAAAGATTGTTCGGCGTCGTAAGGAGCACCTTCAGGCGCATCGACAAGATCACCATCAATCGTGTACTGCGAGTACCAACCGTCAGAACGCTGTGTAGAGAAATGCACGCCATCGACATACCAACGAATTTCACCTTCTTCCCATTCGACGGCATAAGTGTGGAAACCGTCTGCAGGGTTAGTGCCGTCTGGTAAGGTGTAGCTATCACCAGAACTTACGTTATCCGGCCAATTGCGACCATAATGCAAGGTGCCATGAACTTCACTTTCACCATCGACTTTTAAATTAACAGCTTCGACAATATCGATTTCACCACTAGAAGCCCAAGTACCGTATGGAGAATCTGTGGGGAGCATCCAAATGGCTGGCCACGTACCTTGGCCTTCAGGTAATTTCGCTCTAATTTCAAATCGTCCAAAAGTCCACTCTTGCAAATCTTTTGTTCGTAAACGTGCAGAAGTATATGGCAGTGTTGCGTTATCGCCGTTACTACCGTCTGGTGTATTCGGGCCGGTAAAATCTTCGCGTTGCGCGATAATATTTAAAAAGCCATTATCTACAAACGAATTATCCTCGCGCGAGGTGTAGCATTGCTGCTCACTATTACCGCCGCCCCAACAGTTTTCTTCCCAACCCCATTTTGCGGTATCAATGGCATCGCCATCGAATTCGTCACTCCACACAAGTGACCAACCATTCCCAGGTCCTTCGATAATTTCTGCCAATGCGAAGTCATCATTTAGACCATTAAGATCACCTGGTGCATTATCGACTTTAGAAAAATACAACGCTTTTGTTTGATGACGTACTTGTAACGTGCGCGCACTAATCTCGATTAGGTCTAACTCGCTAGCACCGGTAGCACCGCCGTCATTTGATAATAACGCGGTAAATCGTTCACAATCTGCTCGTGTTGCTACAGTACAGTCTGTCTCGTTTTTACGGTACAAAGTAAAACCAGGCTTGGCTGAATCAATCCCGCCAACTAAGAGACCATCCACTACCGCAACTTCCACTTCACGATCAGGGTCTAAAGGACAACCGTCACTATTCACATCGAAAAAACGTGGACTGCCTGGACATAAGTCGTCGATATCACTGATGCCATCGCTGTCTGTATCGAGTGCATTAATCGCTGTAATTGTAGCGGCTATAAATGGACCGATTACACCGCGCTCATCACTTGGATCACTATCTTTCAATGCAAAGTATAATGCGCGACCGTTATATGAAGCTTGTTCACGGCCATCGGCCAAGGTAATTAACCCTAAGCCTTCCGCTGTAGATGCCTTTCCATCCTCTACAATAATACGTTCAAATCGTTCCATGCATCGGTCGGAGCACTCGCTTCCCACTTCTAGGCTATTTACATAGATTTTAAACCCAGGTTTAAGTGAATCTGGACCGCCTACAAGTTGGCCGTTTTCTTCAAGTATTTCGGTTTTACTTAGGTCGATAATTTCACAACCTGTTTCATCAATTTCAACGCCAGCAGGTGTCGCAGGACACAGATCATTCGCATCGATGATGCCATCGCCATCACTGTCTACGGGTGGCTCGAGTCCACTATCGTAATAAATGTCATCCAATGCGAAATCAAAATCTACCGGACTTAATTGACCAAAACTTAAAATCGCAAAGGGATATTCAAGTGATTGCATTGCAATTGACGCTCCACGCAAATCAGAAACCGGAATACTCACGTCAGTCCATTCGCCATCGCGAACCATGCCGTATACCGATTCCCCTGCTGGGAAATCTAACCAATTCTGATTGGTAAAGGTATCCGTTACGCCAATTTGAAATCCCACATTCGCAGGTATTTTAATTTTGAAATTCAATGTTCCTTCACTAAAATTACTTAAATCCAAGGGCTGGCGTGATTGAACGCCACCACCGAACCAATTATTGGCTTTTGCATTCCAGGCTATAACGTTCTCGCCTTCATTCGGCGCGGTAGACCCGGCAGATGTTGTTAGGTCCCATACGAAGATATCCGAACTTACACCCGCAACTAATTCGTTAGTTGTAGGTGTTGTGTCGGTAAATATTCCGAATACGCCTGTTTCGGGTGGCGCACCACCTTCTATAATCTCGCCTAAGCCGTTGTATTGATATACGCGAAGGTAATCAACAAACATTTTAGCCGGGCGTGGCGCGGTTATTTGATTCGGCACGGCCGCGTCGGTGAAGTTGCCTCCAACGGCTAGGTTCATTAAGAAATAATACGGTGCACGTAACGCGTCGGCATCGGGATCATCACTTGGAATTTGAACTGGCGCGTCAAAAAGATCGTACTCGATTCCTTGATCGAAAACGGTAAAGCGAATTTCGGTATCCGTCCAGTAAGTCCGGTAGGTCACAAAGCGATTACTCAGTGGAGTGTCCGCTAAGTAGGCATTATCTGTTTGCCACGCAGCACTAGCCGCACAACTTGGGTTGCCAGTAGTACAAGCGTCGTCGGCATAACGAATCACATTCGCGCCGACATAGCTGTCCATGGAGGCTTCAGGGAAACCGGCATCAGCGCGCTGTGACGCCGAATGACCCATTTCCATCATGTCTATTTCACCCTTACGCGGCCAAGTAGCCGTACTTGTACCAAGCATCCATACGGCAGGCCATAAACCTTGATCAACCGAAGGCATCATTACTCGGTATTCGATCATGCCGTACTGCAGGGCAATATTATTAGCGCTTTTCACTTTACCCGAGGTAAATTGTGATGCACCGGCAACTTCGTCACGCGCTTCTAGTACGAGCGCATTGTTGCCCTCTTCACCGGGTGCGGGGGCAATATATACGTTGCTTTCACCATAGGATTGAAGCTCTAGATTGCCCCAACCACAAAGTCCTTCTGAACAGCCATCGCCGATATCGACTGTCCAGGTCTCAGAATTAAGGGTGTCAAAATTATCTTCCCATAACAAATCACCTATTTGAGCGTGTGCACTACTCATAGCCATGGCGGTAGCCACAGCAACGGTAAAAGTTTTAAGGGTTTGTATTGGTGCAAAATCTAATCGAATACCATGTGATCGTATCTTGAACGAAAGATCACCATCGAAAATAGCCATTGAATACTCCGTATTGTCTTCACTTTGACTGCGAACAAATGATTCTCGTGCCACTTAGCTAGAGCTAGAGCTAGAGCTAGAGCTAGAGCTCGAGATTATTATTATTTCTTTAGTTTGATATTGGTTGGCCATACACCTACCTTCCTAGCAGCGAAGTATTTCTGTTACTTAACAGTTCGCACAGAATAGAAAGGAGTACCACCTACCGTAAATTTAAAGAAGGTCTAACCAAGAAGCGTCACGATTTGTTCAGCAGACTCTAAGTGGGAAGAATAACGACGAATAAGCGCCAATTATCGGGGTTTTGTGACGACTTTATCGACGTACCACTTTTTCGTTCTCATAAAGCGAATAGTGTGGGGCTTACAACTAAAAGTAAGTCTTTTAAAGGAAAGGTAGGAGTTATGTGCGCCTGCGTTTAGAGCTACTCGCAAATATCGCATTGAGTGCGCTAGGCAAGCTAAACGATTAAGCCCACGTAGGACATGTCACACACAACGTTCGGCTAGTTTAGACAGACGACGCGCTTGTCGGTATGAAGGGCAAAGGTGGTGTAAATCTCTGTGGATAGATGAGTGGTGTAGATCTCTGTGGATAGATGAGTGGTGTAGATCTCTGTGGATAGATGGGTGGTGTAGATCTCTGTGGATAGATGAGTGGTGTAGATCTCTGTAGATAGATGAGTGGTGTAGATCTCTGTGGATAGATGGGTGGTGTAAATCTCTGTGGATAGATGGGTGGTGTAAATCTCTGTGGATAGATGGGTGGTGTAGATCTCTGTAGATAGATGGGTGGTGTAGATCTCGATGGATAGGTCGGTGGTGTAAACCTAGCGCATAGATAGACGGGGTAAATCTCGCCATATAGATAGGTAAATAGATAGATAGATAGATAGATAGATAGATAGATAGATAGATAGATAGATAGATAGATAGGCGGCGCTAAGTCCCTTCGAGAAATTCAACGGCTAAATCAAAGGCTTGTTTTTGACGACCTTGTGATTCACGCGTTATATGGTGCATAGAGTCGAGCACATCACATAACCGAATGTTAGGGAATTTTTGAGTAATCGCATCGATATTGTAATGAGAGTCTACGGTGCTATCGTTTCGTCCTTGCACAATAAATACAGAATGATCACTCACAGGGAAGGATGAGAAAGCTTCGACCCATTCAAGCATTGCGCCAACCCATGCAACCGATATGTACCTTTGTTGCAGTGGGTCTTCGTATTTTAAAAAGTCACAAAAGCTCTGATCGTGAGAGTTAACCGTAAAGCTTCGCTTAATGCGTTTTAAGAAGGGACTCAAAAACAGATGCAGCAAGCGCACAGACCAGTACGCTTTTGGCCTAACAAGCGGCGCAAAAAAAACACTCCGCTCAAAGCTCGGCTCAACACTCAGTAAAATATGCCCCATAAGCACTGAAGCACCAGTACTCTGGCCAACGCTAAACCAAGGCCCGCCGATCACGGGCATAACTTCCCGCGCAAAATCGTCGATAACGGCATAATAGGACTGAAAATGGCTCAAATCACCATATTCTCCCGAGCTTAAGCCATGCTCGGGAAGATCGATAGCGAATACAGAGTAATTTTCATCTAATAAGCGCTTAACCAAGGGCAAATACAGTCCGACGTGATCAAATAGCCCGTGCACGACGAGTACTGTTCCGCGACTGGATGGGTTTGACCAGTAATGGCTGGCAATCGCGTAGTCGGCCAGTGTTTGTGCGCCAAAATAATACTGGGCGTCACTTGAAGCCTCTCTTGATAGCACGCTATTAAAACCATAAAGTTGCCAATAGGCATCAAGTTCTGGGTGCTTGCTGTGCTCAAAAACATGCTCCAGGCTAAACGCCGGTAAACGCCCTTTCAAGTCAGTTATCGCGGCTGAAGTCGATTTTGCTTGAGCTTTCAAATTACCTCTACCTTTGCTTTAATAGTTAACGAGCGAAAACACTTTAAATAATAGACGCTCTAAAGGAATCAGTATGCAATGGACGAATATATTAAGCTTTGGTATCACACTCAGCCCATTAGATTATCTGATTTTGAGCACCAATGCGCTCTTGATTATTTTTGCTCGCCCCGTACTCAAACGATTTGCCCCAGCCAGCGCCAACGATAAAGCACTCGCATTTCGCGTGCGCTTACTACGTGGACTAAACTTCCTTATTCTTATCGTCTTTGCCTATGAACACATCTACCGGCCGGCCGATGAAAGTACCAATCACGCATTAAGCGCCTTAAGTATTCTGGTCATTATCTATTTAAGCAACCTGGGTAATTTTCTTTTACAGTTCTTCATTCACAAACAATATGGCAAAGCCCGACATATTGGCGACAAAATACTGTACGTCGAGACCTACCAAAGCCGGTTATTTAGCATTTTGGCTGCCATCACCATAACCTTGGTCGCACTCATTAGTATTGTGCGTCAACTCGGTTTTGAGTCTCTGCTCGAAGCCGGAGGTGTACTTGGGTTCTTTGGTGTCTTTTTAGCGCTTACTCAGGCTTCCTGGGCTCCCGACATTATTAGTGGTTTGATTATACTCAATAGTGATATGTTCGAAGAGGGCGATATTATCGAGTTCGATCACGTAATCGCACGGATTTATCGTACCAAGCTTTTCCATACCGAAATAATTAACTTGCGTAACAACCACCGCATCATGTTGCGTAACGCCGCAATACGAGACCGCACAATCCATAATTTATCGAAGTTTGCGACGGGCAAAGGATTACGTGAGTGCTTACACTTTAACATTGGTTATGCCAGCACAGCCGACTCAGTAAAGCTGTTTTTTAGAGCCGCCTATGATCGTGCGATTAATGAGGGTACCGGTGTTGAAGGCAATGCTGATTTAGAGGTAAAGGTACTTGATACGGGCGATCACGCCATTACTTGGGGGTTTATATTTCATACCAAAAAAGTTGAACATATCATAAAGATCCGTCGTGACTTACGAGAGCTCATATTGGAAGAATCCATAGCAGCCAATATATCATTGGCTACACCTATCACGCAGACAGTCTCACTAAATAAGGAATCTCACTAAAATAAGAAGTCGTATTAAACAAAGAGCCTCATTAAACAAGGATTGCCATTAAACAACGAATCGCCTTAGGTGCCTTGCTTTGAATAGTAGCGACTAAACCTTTAACGCTTGGACGGAGGCTTCACGCAAGCGAGTACTGACAGTACGAAGCAGGAACTGGCTCTTGAGCGAACACAAGAGCATAAACTAAACCTAGGGCTGAGTCTCGATCTCTACACGCGCGATAATACTCAAGGCCTGGGATTGATTCGTACCGCAAAATAATTCACATGGTAAAAACTTACGACACAAATCTGGGTACTCTTCCGAGCCCCATATTCGACACGCTAAAGTGTTTATATCCAAATTAATGCAATACTCACCGGCTTTTTTACCATCCGGCATGCCAGGAATTGCCTGAGTTATTGACGGTGCAATGCAGCAGGCGCCGCATTGCGAGCGGCACTCCATTACTTCGCTAGCTTTTTAAATTTAGTATTTTTATCAACACCAGAAAGTATTTCGATGTTTATACCATCTGAAAGCCCAGTGGTCACTTCTCTACGTTCAAATTCTTGGTCGCTAATTTCTACTTCGATGTACGATTTTCCATCTTCGACAATCAAGTTACCTTCGTTAATTACCAGAACCTGATCGCGCTTATCTAATACGATATCGGCATTGGCGCTGTAACCTGCACGCAAGAATATATCGTCTTGCACTGTCATTGCGGCCTTAATTTCAAATTTAATTGTGCCTTGGTCACTCGTGCCTTTAGGGGAAACATATTCTAATTTCGCCTTAAAACTTCTACCTGGAATAGCTCCAATATTTAGCGTTAAATCCATACCTTCGCTAACTTTACCAATTTCAGACTCATCCAGCAGGCCCTCAAAAACCAAGTCGCGCATATTGGCAATGTTGGCAATGGTAGACCCCTGGTTAAAGGTATTCGTTTCAGTTACGAACGTACCTTCACGTACCGGCACAACTAAGACCATACCGTCAATTGTTGACTTTACTAAGTTGGCCACACGACCACTCTGCTTTGATGCCCCGTCTTTTATTAGCTCAACCGTATTTTCAGCAGAACGAACAGCTTCTTGCTGTAGTTCGTAGTTAAGCAAGAATTTGTTAAATTCAAGTTCACCAATAAGCTGACTTTCAAACAAACTTTTTTGACGATCGTGTTCCAATTTAGCATTTCTTAAATTAATTTTGGCAGTTTCCACTCGAGACTCAGCATTACTTAAATGTTCCATATCTGGAATTAATTCAATGCGCGCAAGAAGATCTCCCTTACTGACAATGTCTCCTGCTTCGATAAACAGCTTATCAATCACACCTGAGACTTGAGGTTTAATTTCAATTTCTTTACGCGGACTAATACTACCTGTGGCAACGGTCTTTTTAACAACATCAGAGATAAAACCTTTAGTAGTCTGATATACCACCGGCTTTTCTTGGGATTTCTTGTACAAAAAAACAGCTGTGCCTATAAACAAAAATGCTATGAGTGCAGCAACAACAATTAAAAATATTTTTTTCATCTTATTCGTCTTAATTAGGTAAAGTTATAGTAAGAAATCCTGCAGCAATGCAAAAAATGTGTCTTATTCATCTTGGAGAGCAATTATAGGGTCTACTCTGGCAGCCTTAGCTGCAGGCATTATGGCTGCAAATACTCCGGCAATAACTAACGCTGTTAAAGCAATAATAGCCGTCTTAAAATCAATTTCGGCGTTAGCAAACATTTCTGCTCCGCCGACAGAGCCAAGCACAGATGTTACCCCTTCAAGTAAAAAAACACCCGCCACTAATCCGAAGTAACCTGAGACAAAAGTCAAAACAAGTGTCTCCTGTAATATTGTGGCAATAACATTCCATGATGTCGCACCCAGAGCTTTATGTAATCCAATTTCGCGCGTACGCTCCTTAACAACAATAAGCATAATATTGCCAACACCGACCACCCCAGCAATGATCGTAACAATCGCCACAAACCAACTAATAAACTGAATACCAAAAAATAGGCCTTGGACCTTGTCATATTGTTTTTGCATGTTATATGAACCAAAAGTACCAATATCTTTAGGGTGAACTTTATGTCGTTCCCGTAGAAGCGCCAGGACATCCTGTTCGAATTCGACAGCATTGATGTGAGCGAGCGGCGTCAATTCAAAATGCCCTATCCAGCCGGTTTGATTAAAAGTAGTACGCAAAGTCGAATTAGGCATATAGACCCGCGTACCCGAAGACGGATCTCCATCAGCCTGATTAAAAACACCAATAACGATAAAATTCACACCGCCAACAGTAACGCTTTCACCAATAGTTTCTTCATCGGCTTCAAATAGAAGCTCAGCAACTTTATCCCCTATAACAACAACTTTACGACGCTCATTAAAGTCATTATCATTTAAGAGTCTGCCTCTAACAATATTATACGAACCAATTTTAAATTGCTCGGCTTCAACTCCGCGAGTATCAAATGTGCCGGTTTTGCCTTTGCGAACAACATATTGATCAACTTGCCACCCACCCAAGTTATTCACAGAGGTTATGTAGCCAATATCGGGCATCCGACCAAGCGCCTCACGGTCTTGATCAGTAATATTTATACGCCGACCGGTAGGCAAGCCTTTATAGGGAATTTGGGTCGCGCCACCATTCCAGACAAAGATAGCATTAGAGCGCCCAGCAAAACCTTTTTGAGCACCCTCGGCTAAACTGCGCCCAGCACCGAGTAATATAACCAACATAAAAATACCCCAAAACACACCAAAAGCCGTTAAGGCGGTGCGCAGCTTATGCTGCTTTAAGGTAAATAATATTTCTTGCCAACGATCTATATCTATCATTCGCTTTGCATAGCCTCAACTGGAGAAATTCGTGCAGCGCGCCAAGCCGGGGCAAATCCAGCAAAGGCGCCAACGCTTACTAAAATAACGATAGATAATACCGCAATATCAAAATCCACCTCAGGCTGTTTGAAGTACGCCATATTGGCTTGAGCAGAACTTAAACCTACGTTAACCACTTCAAGCAATCCAACGGCAAATACAAGCCCTATATACCCAGCAATGGCAGTTACCAAAACTGATTCAAACAATAAACTAAAGACTATTTTAAGTGGGGTCGCACCTAACGCTTTACGCACACCAATTTCTACAGTGCGCTCTTTAACTGTAATCATCATTATATTGCTGATACCAACAATACCAGCCGTTAAAGTCCCAATACCAACAAACCAAATAAAGCTGTTAATTGCAATAAATAGGGCATTTACATTTTCGACTTGACGTAAAATATTATTGGCCCGAATAGCGCTTTTATCGTCTGGCGACACTACGTGGCGTTTTTTCAATAAAGCTACGACCTGCTCTTCAGTTTTGTATGGGTCAACCCCATCACGAGGCTGATAGGTCAATACATTTAGAGTGTTATTACCTCTACCAAAGGTTTGCTGGTAAGTGCTCATAGGAATATATACACGCTCAGACTGACGGCCGTTCTGCCCGCTATCGTGAAAAACGCCTACCACTTTAAAAGAAATTTTATTGACCTCTATTGCTTGCCCAACAGGATTCTGAAAAGGAAACAGACTTTTCGCAACAGCAGACCCAATGGTCGCAACTTTGCGAACACCATCTTCGTCAAGGCCGTTCAATTTTCGACCAAAATTAACTTCTTGAAATTTTTTGATTTTGAAATAGTTATCAGCAACACCAAACACACCGTAACTTTCAGCTTTATTCTTACTCCGAACTAGATTATTGGCCTGGCTGGTAGATACCACTGGGTTCTCTGCGGAAATATACAAAATACCCGGTATTTCATTCTTGATAGCGTCCAAATCATTTTGATTAAACTGAATATTTCTTCCAGTTGCCATCCCTTTATAAGGTACAGCAGTTCGGCTCCCCCAGATCCATACGCTATTTGTTGCATCCGAGGAAAACCCTTGCTCAATGCCATTTTGCATTCCTTTACCAGCGCCAAGTAATAAAATGAGCATAAAAATCCCCCAAAATACCCCAAAGCCCGTTAAAAACGTTCTTAGTTTATTTTGACGAAGACTGTAGAGAATTTCTTGTAAAGTATCGAGAAGCCCCATAATTTAAGCTTCTATCTCTACACGAGCGGTTTGAAAATTTGACGACTCAATATGACCATCTTTTAATACGATCAATCGTTCGCACGTATCCGCAATATCTTTTTCGTGAGTAACAATTACGATAGTTTTTCCAGTGGCATGTACGTCTCTAAATACGTCCATAATTTCATTGGTGGTTTGACTATCAAGAGCACCTGTTGGTTCATCCGCCAAAATTACACGGGGATTGCCAACCAACGCTCGTGCAATAGCTACTCGCTGTTTTTGTCCGCCAGATAACTGATTTGGCATGTGTGTGGCGCGATCAGATAGCCCCACCATCTCTAAATATTCTGCAGCACGCTTGTTACGCTCTTTACGACCAACTTTTTGGTAATAAAGCGGCAAAGCAACGTTTTCTACTGCATTTTTAAACGGCAATAAATTAAAGGACTGGAACACAAAACCAATGAAACGATTACGAAAATAAGCCGCACGCTTTTCAGTGAGATTATTGATAAGTTGGCCATCTAGTCGATATTCACCTTCATCGTGGTGATCAAGAATCCCGAGTAGATTCAATAGGGTCGATTTACCAGAACCCGACGAGCCCATAATGGCCGCCATTTCGCCTTCCTGAATATGTAAGTCAATACCGTTCAAAACGTGAAGTCGGCGTTCTTTTTCGCCGTAGTATTTATGTATGTTATCTAGTTTTATCATGGTAACTGAGCATCATTTTAGAAGCGGCTAATTATAGTGGTTTATCGATCAATCTCATAGTAACTACTTAACGGTCTCACTACAGCTGACAATTGTCAGCTGTAGTGAGACCGTTGACTTTATAAGCGAATAACAGTTAATTATCGGTAAGGAGCTATTTCGAGCTCGATTGCCGAGGCATTGTCGTAAGGCTTATCCTTTAGTGATTTAGTCTGTAGCTCACTGCCAGCGGCAAAATCAGCTAAACTTTCGCACCAGTCGTTCTCTCGCACAAATGCTTTAGGCACTGGAACACTCGCGAAGAAATTTGAAAAATCAACATTGGGTAACATTTCACTCAGCACAAATTCTACGCGCGCAGTGACATGTGCGTCCGCAAAGCGATTACGAACACCCCACTTAACAAGGTACTCACTACAGGAATTATTTGGCCCTGGTGCGGCGGTAAATGCCTGATCACGATCAAGGTCAAAAAAATATTTCATCGTCGCCTCTTCAAATAGCATGGCGGCATCTTCACGAAGAGAGCTATAGCCATAATCATCAGCCGCACCGTCAGGCTCGTACGCCGCACCAATATCTGATGCCGTCAGTGCCAATTGCGCATCGCTCGGCGTTTCACCAAGATACATTACCGCAGCAATACCCGACATAAGGTCGGAGCTAAGCGCGTTAATATCCGTAAGTCGAGTTGAGACCCACCACCCCCGCTGTGCCGATGCCGCGGACCAAGGCTGGTCTTGCAATGACAGCGTATTTAGCCGTGCAGGAGGAAAAAAGTCGTTGGCATGTGCAAGTTCATGCAACAGTAGCGAGGCCACCAACAGGCGAATGTCATCTAAACTCCGCGCCTGATAATTATCCGGAGCTAAGTAACGATACGCGCGCTCATTATCTTTCACATAACGCGAAAGTGCCCTGAAGGCGAGCGGATCGTTAAAACTTGAACGCGGATCTTCTTTTGGGTTGACACTCGTAGCTTCTGCTTCGCTCAACCAAAAAAAGTTGGCATCAAGATAAATCGCGGCCGTTGAAACGGTGTAATACGCAGGGCGGATATCATCATCAATAACAATCGCGCTTACGCCTCGAAACAAGCCGAGAAACTCATCGGGCATTGTCAGCAGTACCTCTTCAAAGCGCTGCCCCATCCAATCGTGAGATACGACTAAGCGACGCATAATATCATCGACACCCGGGTTTTCTGTATCCATGCCTATTAAGGGTAGGGTTTCGAAATTACAGGCATCACCACTACTCTGCGCTGAAATACACGATTTGAGCACATCGGCATACGAGCCTTCAGGCAGGTAGGCCTTGGCATTACTTAAGTCGTCAGCACTAGCCGATAAATCTAAGTCGTCATCCCCAGATGAACCACAACCTGTCAATATGCATACGGCCGCAGCCGTACTTATTAATGGTAGAAATCTATTAAAAAAACTCATAGCTACACCTTAACCGTTTCAATATCGCCCTAACAGTGAGCATTGTTACCATATATACATTACGTCATTCACTCACTGACCAATGTTACTGCGAGGGCCTTCAGCGCTGAAAAGTTCATCTTGCCAGATGCCAACTTAGGCAGAGCATCAACCACAAACACTCTAGACGGAATCGCTAAATTACTCAGGCCCTGAGACTGAAAACCTTCGGTTGTAATATAGACCTCTATCGGCTCTTCAGACAACAAAATCAAACGCTCTCCGCGCTTATCGTCTGGCAGTGCAACCAAGGCCAGCTCTAAGTCTTCATCAGCGTCACTTACCTGCGCCACTTTCCCCGCAATGACTAAGTTTTGAATCGCCCGCTCTATCCGCCCTAGGCTTAGCATTTCGCCACCTATTTTGGCAAAACGAGAATAACGATCGACAATCGTAAGGAAGCCATCTTCATCTAGATGCCCCTTATCACCCGTTACATACCAACGGCGACCATCGATAATTGTTATAACGCTGTCCGTTTTTTCTTTGTCCTTTAAATAGCCCTGCATAACTTGCACACCGCCGATGAGCACCATGCCCGCCTCACCCGTTGGCAACTCACTATAGCTCTGCGGGTCAACAATTTTTATACTACTACCGGGCAGCGGTAAACCTACACTCCCCCTACGTGACCCTAACTGCACTTTGAAGTCTTGTAAGCCTAGCTTGTCTGGTAAGTTAACACTTACTACAGGCGTAGCTTCTGTCGCGCCGTAGCCTTCAAAAATTTCTAAGTTAAACTTCTGCTTGAACCCGATACGAACCTGCTCATTTAGCTTTTCGGCCCCGCTTATGACTAAACGCATGCTTTGCAGCATCAATGGATGTACGTTTTTATTACGGACATAGAGCCGCAAAAACGTTGAGGTCCCAAACATAATCGTCGCCTGATAACGCGCAATCAGTTTTGCACACGAAACGCTGTCTGTTGGGTCTGGGTGATAAACCACGGGTAAAGATTCGAGCAACGGCAAAAACTGCGTCGCAGTTAATCCAAAAGCGTGAAAGAACGGCAAGTTGCCCATCATGACATCACTGTCTTCGGGGTTTAATACCGTCATTGTTTGCTTCACATTAGCCAGTATATTTTTATGACTTAAACAGACGCCCTTTGGTTCACCCTCACTACCACTTGAAAACAGAATGGCGGCCGTATCATCAGAGTCTAGCCCTGACGTCATTAACCAAGACAACAAACCTGTGGGCAATAAACGACACGCCAAATACGCATAGACCTTTGAGGCCAAACTGATCGACGGCTTTAAAGCTTCGAGCTCTATAACCTTCACCCCCTCCAGCACGGTATCCAACTCGATACGCTTTCGTTTTAGCTTTAATAAAAATTGCTTTGAAGTAACTACTGTATCGATTTCTGCCCGTGCAAGCGCTGAACTCAACGCGGAATTGCCCGCCGTATAATTTAAGTTAACAATTGTTTTACCAGCCTGCAGCAAGGCCATATTTGCCAATGCCCCACCCACACTAGAGGGTAATATTACGCCTACATTTTTACTGTTAATTTTTGCACGTAAGCTATGCGATAAAACACAGGATGCCGTTAGCGCTTGGACCCCCGTCATAGTGGTGCCGGTACTATCGGCCATGCAAAAGCGACGACCTTGCGACTTAGCCGACTGCACCCACTGCGCACCGATATTCGAAAACTCCTTACAGTGTTCTTCCCATGAACTCACCGACAAATCAAACAACTTACGCTTTAATATGTCCGCGGGAGTACTATTCGGTATAGGCTCACCAAAAGCGACGACCAAATTACGATTCGAACCGAAACGCCTGTCACGCCGTAACATGCTTGTTGACTTAGAGAACTGACTCCCCCACAAGCCGTGTAAATAGAAGGGAATAATCGGAACCTCCACACTTAAACCTTCGCAGGCACGCTCAAACCCTTTGCGAAATTCAACCAAGTGCCCCGTGCGGCTCAAGGTACCCTCGGGGAACAAACACACCAGCTCACCGGCCTCTAATAATTCTCGAATTTTTTTAAACGACTCACGGCTACGTGGGCCTTGCTCGATTGGAATACAACCGAACAAATCAAAAATCCATTTCAAATACCAACGCTCATAGATGCTGCGGATCATGACAAAACGTACAGGTCTAGGTGATGCTAATTGAATAATAGCCCAGTCAATCCAGCTGACATGGTTACCCAAAAGTAGCGCACCACCCTGTGCAGGTAGATTTTTCATGCCCTGCACCTGAACGCGATAGTGACGACGTAAAATAAACGCCAACAAAATACGAACAAAACTCTGTGGTAATTGATATACCGTATACCCACAGCCAATGACCGCCACAATAGCGATGATATGCAATAAGGTCTTACTGGATAAATCTAGCAACGAGAAACTTACGGTTAGCAATAAGAACGACAGCATGGTGACGTTTTGCAGCCAGTTATTCGCGGCGAGCGTTTTACCCACTTCACCTTCGCGCGCCTGAAACTGAATGAGCGCATTAAGAGGTACAATAAATATCCCGCCCATAAAACCAATCCATAAAAAGTCGAGCGCCGAGGCGATAGGCGAAGTAAGCGTCGGCAAAAACAACAAGCCCAACGCCAAACCAAAAGCACCTACAGGCAGCAAGCCAAGCTCGATATGATCTTTTGACATTCGACCCGCAATACCTGAACCAAAGGCAATACCAATACCCGAGCATGCCAGTATTCCCTGCACGGCAATCGCATTATCGATGCCGGTTTGCGCCTTAAAAAAGGCCGGAAATGCCGCCAACATGACTTGACCAATGGCCCAGAAGGTAGATAAGCCAATGACCGCCAAACGAATAGGTCGATGATTTTTTAAAGGCTGTAAATCGTCCGCAAAGGATCGACCACTTAGAAAGCGCCCCCAAGCAAATGCTTTGGGGCTTTCAGCATTGCTTGTATCACTGATTTTTTCAGCTGAACTTGCTTCAGCCGAGCTTGTTTCAGCTGAACTTGTTTCAGCTGAACTATATTGAATTGAACTTTCTTCTACAGTGCGGTCTTCGGCCGCGCCTTCTTCGATTACACTTTCATTTCCAAGGCCATCATTTCCAGGGCCATCACTTCCAAGCCCGTCATTTGTAAGGCCGCCCTCCGCGATTATAGCCTGCGCGCCAACGTTAAATTCGCTGTGCTGCGGCAAGCGATACATCATAAGCACCTCTAGCCCGGCACTCAAAACCAGCAGAATACCAATCGGTGCAATCGTTTTTAAAATAGCCGCCTCAGAATTCAAACCCTCGACATAGAGCAGCTCAAATACAATTGAAAAGGCAAATATGCCGGCTAAAATCGCCACAATAGATAAGGCCGAGACAACACCGTTCGCTTGCCCCAAACGGGCCTTGCCAAAAAGTTCTTTAATATAGGCATACTTAGCCGGCGAATAGATTGCCGACTGTACCGCGAGTAAAAATGTCGCCGCAAATGCGGCGTGATACCAGCCCTGATAGTAGCTACAACAAATTAAGACACACAAACCCAATGCCGCCCACGCACTGATACGCATAACGCGTACACGCGCAAAGCGATCTGATATGAAGCCTGCAGGACTTAACAGCAAGATAAATGGCAACAGGATTAAACCATTGAGAATCGCGGTCGCGATAACCTGTACTTCACCGTCATACAGCTTGAATACCGTATTTTGAATGGTGATTTTGTGGCCTAGATCCACAAAGGCATTCAGGAACACAGCAGCGAAAAACGGCCACGCTCCCGTAAATTGACTTAGCTTTTTCATAATTACTCCTGATAATCTCATTTGCCGACAGAGTCTCAAGAAGAGCCAAAAAGCTCAACTTTATCTATCAAAAACGTAGATATCTGTCCTTTAGGTATTAATATTCGATACTTTTTGTTATTTTGATGTGAAAGTTAATCCATTATTAACTCGCACCAGAAGAAGCACTACCATGGCACAATCACACGACTTAATCCACGCACTCAAACAACGCTTTAAAGCGTGTGGGTTGAGCTACGCCGCTATTGCACAGCAACTCAATTTAAGCGAGGCCACGATAAAGCGCAGCCTCGCCAAAGGGGAATCCATTAGCCTTGAACGCTTAGAAGCCCTGTGCAAGATTGCCGATTGGGATTTTAACGATCTCAATCAAGCCGCGCAAAAAAAACGCCTAACACTCGAATGCCTTAGCCCTAGACAGGAGCGCGAAATAGCCAGCGACCTTGTTTTATTAATAGTCGCCGTTAGCGTTATTAACGGCTTCACTATGCACGACCTGCAACGCTATTACGAGCTGAGCGAAGCTGAATGTATTCAAAAACTGCTGATATTAGAACGACTTGACTTAATTGAATTAAAACCCGGCAATCGCATAAAATTAAAAATATCCGCTAACTTCCGCTGGAACCCTAACGGCCCAATACAAACCTTTTTTCTCGACAAAGTCGTGGGTGAATTTTTTGCATCACGCTTTAGCGAGGAGCACGAAAAACTCTTGGTACTCAATGGTTTGCTTAGTTACGAGGGCAATAGCGAATTACAGGCCAAACTGGAAGCGCTAAGCCTTGAGTTTGGCGTACTAACTCAAAACGATCAAAGCCATGATATGAGCCAGAAATATGGCAACACTCTGGTACTAGCA
Organism: Flavobacteriales bacterium; assembly: GCA_047638775.1. Classification (GTDB taxonomy): domain Bacteria; phylum Pseudomonadota; class Gammaproteobacteria; order Pseudomonadales; family Cellvibrionaceae; genus Agaribacterium. The sequence continues at coordinate 13,449 of JBLIMQ010000018.1, read as the reverse complement.
TTGCGACGTTGGCGCCTACCTTTATTTGAACAACATAGAAAAACACAACCGCCTAGAGTTGGTCAATAAAACCTACTTGCTAGTCATATTAACCATAATAACAAAAATTGATACAGCGGAATAATCACAAAATATAATTTACTGTTTTAAAATCAATAACTTAAAACAAATTTTTCGTTTTGGCACGAGGTTCGCAAAGAAGTAGATATATCTAATTATCTCACCACGGAGAGCACAACCTTGAAGATGCCAACCATAAAGCACTTGAATACACCTAACAGCAAGACATTAAAGACACTTAGTGCAGTAGGCCTAATCGCACTAAGCAGCGCATGCCTAAACGTAGTCGCCGACGAGCAGTGTAAAGACTTCCCTATTAGTAAATTTGACGCATTAAAGGTCTTTGGCGATACGCACGTAAAGCTCCAACTAAGCACACAAGAAAGCACACAAGAAAGCACACAAAATAGCGTCCACGTATGTACCGACAGTGATTTTATCGACAAGGTTATTGTCAAGAATTCTGGTGACACCTTACATATCGGTCCAAAAAAACACACGCGAGGAATATTTATCTGGAGCACTAACGATAATCATGAAATTCGAGCTGAACTCACAACTTCGTCACTTGACGCTATTGATATAAGCGGTAACTCGACAATCGATTTACCCAACTTAACTCAAGAAAATATGCGCCACGACCACTTTAATATTCACCTTAGCGGATCGTCAAAACTAACTGCACAGAGCATTAACAGTGACAATTTGCAGCTTGATTTAAGCGGCTCATCAAAAGCTAAATTTAAGACGCTGACCAACCAGAGTACCGAACTAAAACTATCGGGCAGCAGCCGCGTAGATTTAGAGAACCTGAACAGCAATACACTACACGGTCGATTATCTGGCTCGTCCGATATAGAGCTTCATCGGCAAGGGCAGGGCAAAGACTTACAACTTCATCTAAGCGGAGCCAGCAATTTTGACATGCCCGAATACCGTATTCAAAGCGCGTCCATAGAAGCCTCGGGCGCCTCGCGTGCCGAGTTGAACGTTGGCAAATATTTAGATGCTAGAGCCAGTGGTGGCTCCCGAATACAATATCGCGGCAAGCCAGACACCAAAATTCACCGCTCAGGTGGCGCCAGTATTTCACAGCAAAACTGAGGCTAGGTAAAAGGCATAACGGCCACTAATAACAAGCCAACAAGCCAACAAGCCAAATAAAATGCGTCAACGCGCGCCACAAAACACGATTTATGAGGATATTATGACAACAAATAACACCCACTCCGTCGCCCTTGGTTACGTTGCCTGGATTTTTGGATTTATGGGTGCTCACCGCTTTTACTTCGGAAAGCCCATTAGCGGAACCCTCTATTTCTTTACCTTCGGTTTCTTTTTAATCGGCTGGGTAATAGATTTATTCCTTATACCGTCAATGGACCGTGATGCCGACGTTTACTACCAGCAAGGCCACTGTAACTATTCAATAGCATGGGTGTTACTTGCGTTCACTGGGATACTCGGCATACACCGTATGTATATGGGGAAATGGATAAGTGGAATTTTGTACTTTTTCACTTTAGGATTTTTTGGCTTTGGCCTACTTTACGACCTATGGAGCTTAAATTCGCAAATTCATGAATTAAATAGTTATGACGACTAACTGAAAATACGGGGCATGATGAGGCTGAGCAGCATAAACGTGGACGTAATGAGACTAGCTCCGTAAAAAGTGCACCGCCAAAAGAAACTCCACCGCTAAGGGGGGTTAAGCAATCATCTTCACGCGACTAGACTTAGCAGCGAAAACCTGACACGTTTCATCTCCCCCCTCACGACGAACCATTTATGAAGCTGTTGATAGATAGATGGATGGATGGATGAATAGATGAACACTTGCTAGCGCCCCTATCAATAAAGGCTCTACTAGAGATTTAACTCTTAACAATGATGGCCCAAATCGCCGCCAAACTGTTAACTATCCGCCCTTATCAAAAATCCCGTCGCGTTTTTACAATCATATACACACCATCATTTTCAAAATTTGCTAAGCTCGGAACTTATACTCAATACCCGAGCCCGACCATGTTGCGTAATCGCCTGATCAGTAAGTACTTCCTGACCCTCATTTTTATCGGAGGGCTGGCACTGAGTTCACATGCGAGCAATACACCGCTGAGCATCAAAAACGCTGACCAGAAAATTAGCTTACGCTTTGAACTCGGCATAAATGACAGACAAAGAACCCGACTCTACCAATGGGTTGAACACACCAGTGCCGCGCTTAAAACCGTTTATGGTGAATGGCCTATGGATCACTTTGTTACCCGCTTTGAAGCCAGCCGCTACGACCGTGGCCCCGTGCCATGGGGTGAAGTTAGCCGCAAATCACCGCCGGAAGTGAAGCTGGTCGTTGACATAAATGCCACTTTAGATGAGCTAAAAGAAGACTGGACGATCTATCATGAATTCAGTCACTTACTCATTCCTTATGACGGTGGTGGCTCACGCTGGTTTTCTGAAGGGCTTGCCAGCTACTATCAAAATATTTTACAAGCCCGATCGGGAATGTTCGATGAACGCCGCATGTGGCAAAAACTTTACGACGGCTTTGAACGGGGCCGCAAACAAACGAATTTAAAGCACCAAGACCTAGCCACGATCAGTGATGGCATGAGAAAAAGCCGGAACTTTATGCGCATCTACTGGAGTGGTGCACTTTATTGGCTAGAAGCCGATGTGGCACTGAGACAGCACGATAGTAAGATGTCAGTCGATAAGGCGCTTGCCGAATTGCGTCGTTGCTGCGTCAATCATTCATTAAGCGCACAACAATTATCAAATCGTTTAGATGCTCTCACCCAAACCACTATATTTAGTGACCTTTTTAAGAAGTACGCGCGCAGTCACGCCATTCCAGATTACCAAGCGCTATTAAAATCGCTTGGCATAAGCCAACGCTTTGGTAATGTTCGCCTAAACAACGACGCAAATTTATCCAAGCTACGCCACTCTATTTACCAGGGTGAACATTAGAATGCTGCACCGAAATCTATTGCCGGGTTTAGCGCTGCTATTTTGTCTGTGCTGGGCGACTCAAGCCGCAGCCCAAGAAGCCCATCAAGCCCATCAAGCGATCGATGTTAATACATTTAATGACGCTCAAAAAAACCATAAGACCATTTTAAAGCAGCTCGCGGCCACACATAAAAACTCCGGTATTGGTGCACTAAGCGTCGCCTTGATTGAAGACGACAAAGCTGTTTTTATTGGCGGCTTTGGGCAGTATGGTAATACCAACATTCAAGCAGTTAACGGCGACAGCATTGTGCGCATAGGCTCCATCACTAAAACATTTACAGCCCTAGCTTACTTGCATTTAGTAGAACAAAACAAAGCGCAGCTCAACACACCCGTTAGCCAACTGCTTCCCGAAATTCCGCTGGATAACCCTTACAAAGATACGCCCGCGACAATGGCTATGATGCTAGAGCATACATCAGGACTACGCGACTTAAGCCGTAAAGAGTTTTCTCACCCTGTAGCACTCACAATTCCAGACGCCTTTGCACTAGACCCCGGCACCCGGCAGATATTTACTCGACCCGGCGAGCACTATAACTACACCAATGCGGGTGCGGGCTATATCAGCGCAGCCATCGAAAAAATAACGCAACAAAACTATGACACATGGTTTTTAGAAAATATATTACAAGCCATGGGCATGAACAGCTCACAATTGCATTGGTCGGATGTAATCGAAAAAACCCGCGTTCGTGGATACGATAGCGACCTGCGCACAGAGCTGCCCTACTGGCATACATTATTTCGCGCTTACGGCTCACTCAATTCAAGCGCACACGACATGTCACAACTGTTACGAATGCTACTGAACCACGGCACACTCGACGGCAAACAAATCTTTGCAGCCGACACCTTAAAACGGATGGAGACACCACACACAAGCCTAGCGGCGCAACAGGGTCTAACCTTGGGTTACGGCCTAGGTATTCGCAGCGTCGAACATAAAGAACACGTGGTGTTCCAGCATGGGGGCGATGCTGATGGCTACTTAAGCCAAATAGGATATAGCCACGATAGTCGGCGCGGGTATTTCTTTAGTATTAATGCGTACCGTCACGATATAAAAAACACCATTCAAGAACAACTTGACGACTGGCTAGTCGAATCACTCGAGCTGACGGCTATTGCGTCTTCGGCCAACTCCACGCACAAACCCAACCCCAAACTCAAACCCAAACCCAACTCTAGCCAGCCTATTCAGAAAAAACCCAGCACTAAAGCACTGAGCCAATATATTGGCCACTACCAATCGGCCGTAGTTCGTTTTGCTGGGCAGTCGCCAGCCTCGATCGAACTCAAACTCATAAACGGTAAGCTTCATCGCAGCTCCAAAGATAAAACACGCTGGTTTGAATTAATCCCTACCGGCAATCATTCCGGCAATCATTCCGGCAATCGTACTAACAACCATAGCTTTCGCGATAGAGGACAAAGCCTTGCCAGTAGTATTTTCGTCGAAGATCATGACGGGCAGCTTCACTTGCAGGCACATTATGGGACGTTTAAAAAGCTTTAATAGTAGCGATTAATACCAGCATGGCTTTCATTAACCTTGAAAATCCCCGCCAAGGCTGGCACTGTTATGGGTATCCCCCTGCTTGGCTTTGTATCAATGCCCCAATCTTCACCCAATTCGTTTATTTCTTTAGCTATATCGCCACAGGTCGCGCTTACGGCACTTAAGGTATCCTTGGTGGTGGGTAGTCTATTGGCATTGATCAATCACGGCTCGGCGGTTATTGCTGGTGACGTTACAACCGACCGATTACTGCAAATGGCACTTACCTATTTTGTGCCTTATTGCGTCTCGACGTATTCGGCCGTGAAAGCTTTGCGCTCACAAACAAAAAATAACAATTGCGAATAATTTTGATCACAAACAGCTATAAAAATACTATAAAAAAGTACTCAAAAAACACAGAGAAGACAGAGAAGACAGAGAAGACAGAGAAGACAGAAAAACCGTGAGTAGCGCAACTACTATGGCTCGCTCTTAGAATTCAATAGCGTAAAAATTTTACTAATATAGTTATTTGAAAAGTATAATACTCTTAAAAAAAACCGTTCAAACATCTAAAACGATGTAAGCTTTCCCATACTAATACGACACGTTTTAAATCAAACAAGGAAGAAGACACTATGAAATCGATCATCACAGCCAAGCTCACGCGAATAATTCTAACGATACTTTGCTTAACCAGCATGGGAGCACATGCCATGAATCAGAAAGCCATGGAAAAAACGGTTAAAAAACATGCTCAAGAGTCACGTGGCGAAAAGGGCGTAGTGGAATTTCGTTATAACGGCGTTGATATGATGTTAATTTCTGATGTAACACATAATCGCATGCGCATCATCACTCCGGTTATTGCTTACGAAGATCTAAATGAAGCACAAATTTATCAAATTATGGATTCAAATTTCCATCGCGCGCTAGACGCACGCTATGCAGTAAGTGACGGTGTTTTATATGCCGCCTACATCCACCCACTTTCTAGCCTCGACAAGGGTTCGATAAAATCCGCCATGCTGCAAGTCGCTAACCTCGCACTTAGTTTTGACGGCGAATACACTAGTGGAGTACTAAATTTTGGCGATCAAGAACATTAAGTCCCCTAGACTTTTATAGTACTTCTTAGTACTTCCTAATTTAAAAGTTCTCTACTTAAAAGATCTTTACTAAAAAACTATTAACTTAAAAAGTGCTAATTTAACACCTTAGTTTGAAGCGCTATTTAAGGACAAGAACCTAAAGCCAGACATACTTCGCTTTAGGTTCACACCCTAAACCTTACGACAAAAGAACGTAATTTAATGGAATTATTTTGGAGCAGCACCTCACCCTTTGCCCGCAAAGTTAGCATGTTTCTCAAATGTAGCGGCTTAGAGGACCAATGCGACATCACGGCAACCACCTTTGAGAGTGACGACTTACGTCAGCAAAATCCACTGGGGAAAATTCCCGCGCTAAGCGATGATGATATCAATTTATTTGATAGTAGCCTGATCTGTGAATACCTAGACGACAAAGCTATCAGCCAAGGTAAAGCGTCGCTTTACAATAAAGATATGCCCGGCTATTACACACGCCAACTTACCCATATACGCGCGAATGGAATACTTGAAGCGGCCGTTGCCAGTGTTATGGAATTGCGCCGTGATACAGAAAAGTCGGAATACTGGCTGGGGCGCTGGCGCACAGCCATCGAGCAAGGCTTAAACGGTTTTGAATTAAGCGATCTCGGCGATGCCGATAACATTCACATTGGCACCATAACATTCGTCGCAGCGCTAGGTTATCTAGATTTCCGCCTCGACGACTACAACTGGCGCAATATAAACCCTGCACTCGCCAACTGGTACGAATCAATAGCTCAAGAAAGCTGGGCGAGCTCCACAATACCCAAAGTGTAACTCGCCCCACACCCTTATTAAGTGCATGCTAAGCCCCCAGTGTGCCCCCCAAACGTAAGCCCTAACAGGCTTACGCTTTGTGGAGGGGGGGGCACGTGAACGCGGGATAGTGCAGTACAACTACCTTTCATCTCCTAGGGCATTCAATCTACACCGCTAACAAGCCCAACTCACGCCATTTCACAGCTAACGCACTCGTTGACGTAAATCCGATTTCGACTTAACAGAATTAGTCAGCCTAGCCGAGCAATAAACTAAATTGGGCCAGAACTAGGGGGCCAATAAAATCGTAGTACGCCCTTGACGCTAACCGACCCACTTAAATTCGCCGAAAGTTTTCGTTCTGAGTACACGGCCTCACGGTGGCAGACCGTTATGTCACATAGCTATGTCACAACAGTTACCCACAAAAACATCGTAACGTTTTATACTCATGCAGAGAAAATCGTACTTTAAACTTTCGATAGTAAATCACTAGGGCGGAACATCGAATATGAAACTCATACTAGGTAACAAGAATTACTCATCATGGTCACTACGTCCATGGCTAGCCATGAAGAAGCTGGACTTAGACTTTGAAGAAGTTGTTGTACCGCTACTTAAGCCAGGCTTTAAAGAAGAGTTACTCAAATATTCGTCAACGGGTAAAGTCCCTGTTCTTATCCACAACACCCAAAGCATTTGGGATTCGCTCGCCATACTGGAAACGCTAGCCGAAGACCACCCATCACTGCTACCCAGCTCGGCATCGGCGCGGGCGCATGCACGTAGTGTTAGCGCCGAGATGCACTCAAGCTTTACGGCGTTACGTGTAGCCATGCCGATGAATTGTCGAGCCTTAAACCGCCGCGTGGCCGTTAGCGACGTTATGGCCGCAGAACTTGAACGCATAGATGCCATTTGGCAGGATTGTCGTACACGTTACGCCAGTGACGGCCCGTGGCTATTTGGTCAATTCAGCATTGCGGATGCCATGTACGCGCCGATGGTATGTCGCTTCAATACCTATGAGCCACCGCTCAGCCAATGCGCTCATGATTACATGAATACCGTTCTAAACGACCCGTGCATGACACAATGGTTTGTCGACAGCCGCGCCGAAATAGAAGTATTAGCGATATCAGAAATAGGGCAATAAACTGGCCAGGAAATAACTCAGAAAATAGCCCTGCAAGCCTACTTATTAATGAATAAAAATAAAGCTCTATTTATTTGGACTCATCCTTGAAATTGCTACTCAAAACTAGACAATGTGTACATTGACACCTATATATTATGGACAGATAGAAAGGATTACATCATGGACAACGCGATTCGCGCGTTAATAGTCGACGATTCGCTGGCAATTTGTCAGCTACTCGATGAGTACCTTCAACACTTTGGTGTTGATTATGCAGAGTCGTGTCACTGCGGAGAAGATGCCCTGCGGTTGGTGAAAGCCGACCCCGCACGTTTCGATGCCATTTTTGTAGATCTGCACATGGAAGGTATGGACGGCCTAGAGCTTATGCACCAGCTCAGCGATATACGCTATCGCGGTGGCGTAATCATCATCTCAGCGCTCAACAATCGTATTATTAACTTCACCCTAGAACTTGTTAGCAGCTACCACCTACGTGTACTTGGCTCTATGGAGAAGCCCTTCGAATCGAGTCTAATCGCCTTTATGGTTCGACGCATTCGTAATAGCCACAAAGATGTATTCACCAACGAAGAACTCCCCAAACGCCGTGATGTGCAGAACGCTATTAGGCATGGCCAACTTAGAATCTACTTTCAACCGCTCATTTCAAGCAAAGATAACAGTATTTTAGGGTTCGAATGCTTAACCCGATTAGATATGGGCGCCGACGGTATATTACAGCCGGCCCAGTTTATGCCGGTAGTCGAGCGCTTTAATTTATTCGAACCGTTAATGGAAGCGCTGTTTGATGCCGCCGGAAAGGTAATTCCTAGTATTCAGGCATGTGTAGGTAACGACATACGCTTTAGCTTCAACGTTAGCCCACAACAGCTGTTCAACGATAATTTTCCCGATTTAGTTTCAGATTACCTCGATAACCACAATATTGACAAAAATATCATAACACTCGAAATTACCGAAAACCAAGCACTGACAGAAGAGCAGCAACTTAAAAATTTGAATCGATTACGAATTCATGGCTTTCGCTTGTCACTTGATGATTATGGCGCGGGTTTTACCAACCTTCGTCAAATAAAAAGCCTTCCCTTTAATGAAATAAAACTCGACGCGTTAATGATTGAAGGCCTACACAACGATCGCGTACTGCGGGTTATTGTCGAATCGATTTGTAAGGTTACAGCAGCGCTAGAGCTGAGCGTCGTTGCTGAAGGCGTATCGAATGCCGAAGATTTACTGGTAATATCACATCTAAATATTGATTCTTATCAGGGGTATCTTTTTTGTCGACCCAAACCTACTGAAGAGATTCTGCGCTGGGTTAAACACTGGCAAGATTCTATCGAAGACGACGACAGTCGAAACAGCGATCTTTTAGCTTAAGCTAAAAACATCAAAGAATTGAAAAAGACAGGAATAGAGATAAGCAAAAGAAGAAAGGGATAAAAGGGATAAAAGGGATAAAAGGGATAAAAGGGATAAAAGATTACAATTGAATAAGATTCATACTCAAAGTGAGAACACCTTGAGCATGAATCATTTTACGACTAAGAAAGGCGCTTACTTCTTGGTGCGCTTACGCTCGTTTTCTTTCAAAACCTTTTTACGTAAACGAATACTCACTGGCGTCACTTCAACTAACTCATCGTCCTCAATAAACTCTAAAGCCTGCTCTAGAGTATGAACGATAGGTGGTGACAACACTAAATTTTCATCAGTACCCGCTGCACGAATATTGTTTAACTGCTTAGCTTTTGTTGGGTTAACCGCTAAATCATTATTGCGAGAATGCAAACCAACGATTTGTCCTTCATATACTTCAGCGCCATGGCCTAAGAACAAACGTCCGCGATCCTGCAAGGTGAATAACGCGTAAGCCAAAGTCTTACCTTTAACCATCGACACCAATACACCGTTGTGACGTGAAATAACTTCACCCGCTTTAACTGGGCCAAAGTGATCAAACACACTGGTTAAGATACCTGAACCTGAAGTCATGGTTAAAAACTGATTACGGAAACCAATCAAGCCACGTGATGGAATAATAAACTCGAACTTAATTCGACCTTTACCATCAAGCTCCATATTGGTCATATCGGCTTTGCGTAAGCCAAGCTCTTCCATTATGGCGCCTTGATGCTGCTCTTCAACATCGACAACAAGCTGCTCAAATGGCTCATGGATCACGCCATCGACTTCTTTCTGAATTACTTCAGGACGTGAAACGCCCATTTCAAAGCCTTCACGACGCATGCTTTCGATCAATACGGATAAGTGCAATTCACCACGACCCGATACGATAAATTTATCAGCCGTTTCACCTTGCTCTACACGTAAAGCAACGTTATGAATAAGTTCTTGATCTAGACGGTCACCAATATTTCGCGATGTAACATACTTACCTTCCAAACCGGCAAACGGAGAATCGTTTACTTGGAATGTCATGGTTACAGTTGGCTCATCAACACTCAATGGCGGCATGGCTTCAACAGCCAATGGATCACATAAGGTATCCGAGATACCGAGTTTATCGATACCCGTAACACAAACAATATCGCCGGCTTCCGCGAGCTGCGTATCAACACGCTCTAGACCGCTATAGCCCATAACTTGCAGAATTTTTGCTTTACGCTCTTTACCTTCGTAGTCGACAACAATCACTTGCTGGTTTGGCGAAACAGTACCCTGCTGAATACGACCAACACCGATAACACCGGTATAACTGTTGTAATCCAGTGCCGATATTTGCATACGGAAAGGTTTGTCGGCTTCAACTTTAGGCGGCTCAACATGGTCCACAATCATTTGGAGTAGCGGAGTCATATCTTCTGCAAGGTTATCGGGTCTATCGCCCGCAATACCGTTAAGTGCAGAAGCAAAAATAATTGGGAAATCCAATTGCTCATCGGTCGCACCTAGGCGATCAAACAAATCAAACACTTGGTCAACAACCCAGTCAGGACGTGCGCCCGGACGGTCTACTTTGTTCACAACAAGAATTGGCTTTAATCCACTAGCAAATGCTTTACTGGTTACAAAACGCGTTTGTGGCATCGGGCCATCAACGGCGTCAACCAAGAGTAAAACCGAGTCAACCATCGATAGAACACGCTCTACCTCACCACCGAAATCGGCGTGACCAGGAGTATCAATAATGTTGATACGATAGTCGTTCCAGGTAATAGCGGTGTTTTTTGCCAAAATCGTAATGCCGCGCTCTTTCTCCTGATCGTTGGAGTCCATGATGCGCTCGGTACCGACACTTTTACGGTCTAAGGTGCCTGATTGTCGTAGTAACTTATCGACAAGCGTTGTTTTACCATGGTCAACGTGGGCGATGATTGCAATATTTCGAAGATTTTCTATCACTGAGGGCCTCGGGGTGCTGGGCTAGATCTTGGCAAGCCAAACACGAAGTGGTGGATTAGTCGCACCTAGATAATCAAGTCAAATCGAATTGATCAAAGAATAGGCGCATAAACGGCGCGCATTATAAGCGTGCTTACCTCTGGTTAACAGCGTAACTTCAAAAAACTTGCCGAAAAGTGCACCTAAAAGTCGTAAATAGCCGAATTAATCTAAGACAAGCAGGTAAATGACGATTTCATAACAAGCATATCTCAATACGGGAGAATTTATAGAGTCGCCATCAAAAAGACCTGAGGCGCTCATACACATGAAATTAACGACGAAATACCACCCAATAGAGGCGCTTTCGGCTCAAATAACGCGCCTCGACGCTTCTTTTATATGCGCAAATAACCGAAAATTCACGCTATTAACGACCCGCAAGACACGCTGCTTGTTGTCATAGTAAAGCGCGATTGTCATGTCGGCTGCAATTGTCATATATAGGTATTGATATCGAAGGCGCTGATCGTAGCTATATATGAGGTATGAGGTATGAGGTATGAGGCCATAGGATATTGAAATAGGGAAATGCGGGAATTTGGGAATTTGGGAATTTGGGAATTTGGGAATTTGGGAATGAATTACACCTAGACCGCAAGCGGCCCGATGTAATCCACGTCAAATAAGTACGGACGCCCTATCCAAGTAGGCTATTTAGCGTGATCGCGACGACAGCACCGAGTAGCGCCACCACAACATGATGACTAAGCCCGTAAAAGCCCCGCCTATATGGGCAAAGTGCGCAACATTTCCCACGGAGTAACGCGTCAAACCAAAGAACAGATCCACCAAAATAATTAGCGGAACAAAGAACATGGCTTTTATAGGAACTGGGAAGAAAATCATCGCCAATTTAGCCTGCGGGAACATAAAGGCAAAGCCAACCAATACGCCGTAGATGGCCCCTGAAGCGCCAATGACACGCACGTCATATATCGAACGGAACTCGTGCAGCCGTTCACGCCCCAACGCTTCGAGCAAGGAGTGCGGCCCCCTCCCAGATATTAAAAAATCATGTATAACGCTATCGCTAAAGCCCAGCGCACTTACTTCTGAAAAAATCACCTGAAACTGATAATAATTCGCTAGGGTATAAATTACGCTTGCGCCTAGACCCGCTACAAAATAGAAGGCAATAAACCGTGCCGTGCCCCAGCGTTGCAACAAAGGCGAGCCAAACGCCCAAAGACCATACATATTAAACAGTAAATGCGTAAAACCGCCATGAACAAAAAGACTCGAAAAGTACTGCCAAGCAACAAACTTGTCGTTCTCGGGAAAATAGAGTGCCGCGTAATGCCGTACCGCTTCCAGCTTCAATAAATCGCTTAAAACGAAAATAAAAACGTTGATCGCAATTAAAAGATATACCGGGTTAGTCAAATATCGTAAATACTGCGCCATACCTTACCTATTCACTATGTTAATTAGGTTAATTAGGTTAATTAGGTTAATTAGGCTTAACCAAAAGCATCACTTTACACTGCGGCGTATTGATCGAAAAGAATAATCGATGGGCTTTCGCGCAATTGAATAGCCCACGGTATATCGAAGAAAGGAAATGAAACGCCCAACAATCTGGGCGTTACTATAAACCTACAGCGTTAGGCACAACAGTATTAGAGCAACAGAATTAGAGCAACAGAATTAGGAATAGTAGAATTAGGAAAACAGAATCAGGGACAACAACGGTCGCGGCACTCTGTTGGGGATAGCCACCTAAGGGCTCGTCACAAAGGTGCTATCAAATAGCCATAGCCATAAAAAAAGACTAATCGAGCACATACTTGCTGATGTACTTATTAAACGAGAGAAGGTCGAAAGAGCCTCGAATCTCAAATCGCACGCGACCCAACTCACTTAAATACACTTCGATTTCACAATCCAAATCAAATGTTCCCGATGTCTCCACAGAAAACGCCTGAATTTTACTGTATGGCAACGATGTATAATCAACCTTTGAACCTGTAATGCCCTGTACATCTGCGGCAATAATGCGTTTATTCGTAAATACAACTTGGTCCCTCACAACTTTAAAGGTCGCAAAAATAGATTCTCCCTCGATTAAAAACTTATTAAAGTCCTCTCTCGCCTTTTCACTATCAATGGGTTTTAACTTAAATATGGATGAATTTTTAAAATCGATCATCAATGGGCGCTCAAATAGAAAGACGAATTTCGCCTTCGTTAAAGTCTGTAATCACGAAGGTGCTAAGGTGCTAAGGTGCTAAGGTGCTAAGGTGCTAGCCTACCCCACTAATAATAGAGTGTAATGGGGCAATTTATTTTACCAATATGGTTCTTCGTAGATCTGTGTGAATTCAGGGTAAAATACCGTTAATATCAGAATATTACTAACGGGGATTAGTGTTGTGGAAATCGAAGATCATTACGGA
>JBLIMQ010000017.1:0-51320 GCA_047638775.1 Flavobacteriales bacterium | reverse complement strand
TATTTCGCCACAGAAATTTGCATTCCCACATTACCGTTATAAGGTGTTGTTAATTCTATGATCAAAAAATGGCAAGAACGGTAGGGTTTATACGAGGGTAGTGTGGGAAATTACATGCTGAGCTTCCCCTTTTCAGTTACTGTATCTAAGAAGAAAAATAACCGCGCCAGCGATAAATAGATGGAATAGCCGCCCCGACGCGTTTTCATTATTCTAGTCAGCGCAATTCCAGTTAACGCAAAAATAGATCTATATGGATAAGACATGTGGTTGCCAATGCTTTATTTGCGGTGAAAATATTGAGGAAAGTAGCGTCGTCGATACTAAGCGGGCTACTTATAAAACGGCAATTTGAGCGGGCGTCGCGCGACGAGTGCTTTAACACAATGGCGGTTAATGAACTACATATTACGGCTTACGATTAAAGCGCAGTATTTATCACCATTTTAGGCGTATGCATGTCATTTTCCAGATTTAATCCCTTCACCACACACTTCGTATTTATGTCACCGCTAGAGGGCATAATATTGAAAGATGGTAAGCCACTTCCTTATGTCGATATCGACGTGATTGTTTCGATGCAAAGCGGAAAAAAACAAACATACAAGCACAACACCAATGCAGAGGGTTTCTTCGAATTACCCATGATAAAAAAGTGGGTGTACGTTACTGCGTTGTCTCACTTTGCCGTTTATCAGAATGTAAAGGTTACATACAACGGAAGAATATACACTATTTGGTCTTCATCAAAAACGGAGCCCGAACTTTATGCCGAGCTAGATCCATCATCCTACCCACCGAGAGTGACCTGTGATTTAGATGACGAGAAGCTTCATTATGAAGGGCGGTTCAGAGGCTCTATATTAACGAGATGTCGCTGGACAGGAATGCGGGAAGCTTAATCTGATACGTTAGCGCGACACTCAGAATTTCGAAACGCTCAATTTCGAAACGCTCAATTTCGAAACGCTCTTCCATTAAAAGTTTCATCGCTAAAGAAACGAATGTAATACGATTTAGTAAATCCTAAAATATTCTTTCTTAGGCTGGATGGTCCATCTATAACTCGGAGTTCTCGAAATTTGTGATAGTAAAAATTCTGATGTCACGCTAGGTTATATGCAGCTCAAGTTAAATTCCCGGGCTAAATATTATGTGGTTTTAAAACGTGGATGTCTCTCTTCATTGCGAGTTCTATCTATAGGCTAAATCCGTTAGAAAATCCATATTAGTAAATAGGCTATAGTTGTTCCGTCGGAAATGGGTCTTTGCTAGCTTTTGGTTCTTCGTCGTTTTTCATGCGACTAGTCGATTAGCCATCGCCTAGTTTCTCGAATGTTTTCATTAGTAACTCAGCTTGCTTGGTTGGTGACGCATCACAAGCCTTACAAATCCAATAGAACTCAGCCATATCAAGACGTCTTTCGCCAAGTTCACATTTGGATATGAAGGTATGCTCCTTGCCCAGCCGTCTACATAGTTCTCGCTGAGTAAGTTTTGCATCTTCTCTAACTTGCTTAATGGCGCCTATTATCAAAGCGCTTTGTTTAGTATGTATTGTTTTTTGCATGCCCCAATTTTAGGGGCATTCTCTGTTGCCCCCAAATTCGGGGCATGATAGCATGAGCAAATAGGGAATATCTTCGATTCTAGAGCCGTTTGGAGGCTAAATTATGTCCGCATTCACCAACCCACTTATCCAGGATGACCCCGTTGACACTATGTCTTACGTTCGGTCAGTCCTTTGCACCTTGCAAGACTTTTACGTAGCTATTGATATGCCCGATAAAGCTCAAGGCAAGGACACATATTGCGGGCTCTACTGGATATTAAAGTGCGCCGACAATGCCCTAGAATTTGAAATAGAGCGGTGCGAAAAAAATAGGCTTGCGTCACAGGTGAATGCAAAAGGCTAACGCCACAGTTTACGGAATTGATTATCTCCCGATAAAATGGATATCATTTTGGGTTTTAAAAGAGGGTTCCCTCTTTATTCGGCGACAAAAAGGTGAATGTAGTCTCGCGTGTCGATCTAACCCTAGAGGGCAATCACAAATGACATATAAATTTATTTTATTAGTTTGACATAGCTGTAAAATCTTAAAGGAAAGGGGTATGCGTTTGTGCATACCCTCTAATAGGGCAGGGCCAGCGTCGGAGCCATAGGGAGCATAATATGAAAGAAAGCGAGTACATTAAGTTAACTTACCGGCAAACTGAGGGTTATCATGATCAGTTAAGAGCAGAGTTATATGAAACAGTGGAAGAGCAATACAAGCACTTAGGGGTTAATCTTAGAGAAATAACTTTTCAAGATGTTAACGTGGCGGAAAGCTGGAAAAAAGAATATAAAAATCCCAAACACGCCCCTCAATGGGATTGGGTAGAGATGTATCATAATTATCATTCGAGGGGGGCTGCACGTCGTCTAGATCTTGCAATCTACAAAGGGAATTTTTTGACAGGCTTAGCATACGGAATGCTAGATCGAAATCGGCTCATACTTAAAGTTCATGCGCTGGCCGCAAATCCTCAAAATGATATGATAAGAGGGAATATGGTGAATATTGTCCTTTTCGCAGCTAATGTTTACGCGCTTGTGAATAATGTACCTGAAATATGGTTGTGCACCCCTGTAACGCAAGCGCACGTTAAGCTTTATAGCAAAAGAGGGTATGAACCTTATTACAACTCTTTAGATAAGTGTACTCATTTAATTAAGAGGTTGAAGTAATGAAAGACGATGCTCATTACGATAAGGTGAAAATGAAGGAAAAATTTAAGAAAGCTGTTCAGGAGCTTAAGGAACAAGGCGATATTTGTGATGGTATAGATGATGAACTTATAGCCATTGATGGTGAACCGGCAGCCTATTTTGGGCCTACCAACGATATTGAACGTAGACGATTAATTAAAGAAATAAGGGCGTCGGAAAAAGATGACTGATACAAAAAAGAAGCAAGCCGAGATGTCAGCGGCAATTAAGAAAAAATTTAAGGCGGCTAAGATCGTAGCGAACACTCAAAAAGGCTCTATGATGAATAAGGTCATTGAAATGGAGAAAGACTTATTGACGCGAACAAGGCGCTAGAGGTAATTGGCCTTCGACCTATTACCCGCCTACTGCAATACATTAATGTTGAATCGGGGAAAAATTTCTGCTGGTAGTTTTTGCTTTTTTATTATTGATATAGACGCTAGCGGACGACATGTTGGCTCCGCCCTATCGAGGTAGCGGTCAGGGTTAATGGAAAAGCAAAATCTTGGTTAAATGCGACCAGGGCCTAGCCGGACTAGCGGTGTAACACAGCAGAAAGTATGCACGGAATATCTCATGCTGAATTAATATCCGCTAGTTTGAGTGTCGTACAGGTAGCTGAAAAGCTTAGTACTTTTATAAGCCTGACAGGCGGAGTTTTATTCAGTGAGGGAGTTTAGTAGGATACAGATTGTATTAATACACTATATCATGCCGCGAATGAGCCACCGTTTTTCCATAATTAAGGCGTAGTTAAACATAGATTCCCGGCCTTAAATCTAGTATCCCACCTGTCTGTGCGTTTAAGATCAATCAACTCACTAAATAAAAAGTAAATCTTCCCAAGGATTTCCTATTACTATCCGTCTAATCTATACAAGTTAAAACCTCCAAGGAAAAGCACATGACCAATAGCAATCTCTACAGGCGGATAAATCGACGGATTAATAGCCGCTTTAAAGGGTTTATCTGCATTTTTGTAGCCGGAGCTACCCTGGCATTCCCCCAGGCACTATTAGCCAGTAAGCCCAGCAGTCTAAATAGCAACCTAAATAAGAACACAGCGACCCATCTACAGTTATTTGATTTAGAGAAGTCCGGCGACCTTACGGTCGAGGCGATCGACCTTAAGGTTGATGTAGAGGGTAACTCCGCGATTACGGAAGTCCGTTACACCATTCGGAATTCTGGTACGCGGGCTATCGAAGCGTCTTTCTCGCTCGCCTTGCCGGTGGATTCTAAAGTGATTGGTTACGGGCTTGATATCGATGGGGTGATGGTCGACGGTGTATTTGTGCCGAAGGAGCAGGCACGAAAAGCGTTTAACCAAATTGAGGATCGACAAATCGATCCGGGTATTGCGGAAATTACTCGTGGTAATCAATTCCAGACAGAGATATACCCTGTTCTATCAATGGGCACGCGGCAGGTATCGGTAAGTTATTTCGAAACGCTTTCGCTTACAACAGAAGGGCGCCTACGGTATCACTTCCCGCTGTCGGACTATGATCCTGCCATTGCGGTAACGACGTCGGTTAGCGTGCAGGGCATTGATGAAAAACCCGTTAATTCTGTTAACGAAGGGAAGGCCTTAACGCTGGACTTTAAATCATCGGGTACTGGTGTTTACACGGCCACGGCCAATAGCAGAGCTAACATAAATAGTAAGATCACTACTAAGATCAGCGCTAAGACCAGCGCTAAGACCAGCGCTAAGACCAACACTAAAACCAGCACTAAGACCAGCACTAAGACCAGTGCTAACGCTAACAGAGTGCGAAAACAGCTGAAGGCATTTGATGATATTGATTTTAGTTATCGTACCCGGCCAAATAGCGAAAGAACGGTAGGTAGGGCAAAAGATGGTTTGGATTATTTCTCATTTACTATTCCCTATAGCGGTGAAGGTAAAGTTCGTAATCAATCATTTAAATCACTTGCTATCTATTGGGATGTTTCGAGTTCGATGGCCACTTCGCATTCACTTAATGAAAAGGCGCTTGCGCAAATACTTGAAGACTTTCGGTCGACTTTTCAAACAGTAAAAGTCACACGTTTTGCCAATACCATTTTAGAGTCTAAAGACTTCGATCTACGCAATAACGAAGAGGGCGCATTACTCGAATGGCTTAAGAATACCGACTACGATGGCGCCACGAGTTATGCACATCTTAGCGCCCACATATTCAAACAAGGTAATACCAAGATTTTGATCTTTTCGGATGGTATTAATAGTATGGGTAACGGTGTTGGGAATAGTGCTGGGAATAGTGCTGGGAATAGTATTGGGAATAGTGTTGGGAATAGTGCTGGGAATAGTGTTGGGAATAGTGTTGGGAATAGTAGCGGCAATAGTATTGGGAATAGTAGTGAGAGTGTTGTAGAAAAAGGCATTAGTGATTTAAGCCCTAAGAACGGCGCAACGCGAGGGAATTCAATATATTTTTTAAGTGCCGCGAGTAAAAAAGATATTTATACCATGCGGGCTTTAACAGAGGTATCCGGCGGCAAGGTTATAGACCTTCGTCGTACGCCAATAAAACTGCTTAGCCAAAAACTAGGGCAGCCAAACCCACGATTACATTACAGGGCACACCCCAGTACGGGTATCGAGCACGTCACGCTGCGTTTTGTCGATGGGCATAAACCGCAAATACGGGTGTCTGGTGTGCTTACGTCTGCCAAAACTAAGCTCACAGTGCTCGCCAATAATAAGAAGGTGGGCAAGATTGCTTTCTCTCGATTAGCAAAAATCGAGAGTGATATTCCCAAACAGATGTGGGCCAGCCATACACTGGATGCGCTGCTTAAACATCCAGTTTCGAACAAAAATAAAATTCGTGAGTTCGGCTTGGATTACGGTTTTGCTACCCCGTATACCTCGCTTATTGTGCTTGAATCGCTTGAGCAGTACGCTGAATTTGGCATTACGCCGCCGGAGTTTTTTCAAAAACGCGACAATTATGCTCAGGACTGGGGCGATATTTCCACTAAGTTTGATAACGATAAGGCCAGCGCTAAAGCTTTGCGCAGCCAGCTTATAGCGGCCTGGCAAGAGCGGCTTGATTGGTGGGACGGGCAAAAACCCATGAGTATGGCCGAGGCGATGGCTAAGCTAATGCCCTTAGGGAAAGCAAAACGTGCAAGGAGTTCCCTGCAGGAGCCTAGCGAGGGGGATCTTGTGCTTACGGGGATTCGTGCCAGCCTGGAACAGGCTTTAGACGTACGCCGTGAATCTGCCGGTGTTGTCGACGCGATTTCTGCCGAGGATATAGGCTCGTTTCCAGATCAAAACATCGCCGAGTCACTTCAGCGAGTAACGGGTGTAGCCTTGGATGATTCTGAACTAAAGGATGCTCCCGTAAGGACTACTCAGATCAACATAAAGAGCTGGCACCCCAACGCGGTGTATTTGCAGAGAATCTCTAGCGCTTCGCCGGAACATTATTGGCAGGTGTATATGGATGAAAAAGCTAGCTATGGCAGTAGCCCATCTTTTTATATGGACTGTAGTCAATTTTTTTACTCAATAGGTCAGCCTGATGTTGCGAGCCGCATCATAAGTAATTTACTTGAGATGTACCCAGAATACCCAGACATTGAACGTATGGTTGCCTACAACTTAGTGCACATGGCGCGTTTTGACGAAGCCATTGAAGTCTTTAGTCATGTACAAACACTATTACCCTACGAGCTAAATTCTTATAGAGACCTCGCTAAAGCGTGGGAGGCCAAAGCCGAAAAAAGTCATGACAAAGACGCCGCGAAAATGGCCATGGGGTACTTTGTGCTAACAGTCGAAAAATTTGGAGAAGGTAATGGGGGAAGTAGCCTCGAGTTAGTCATTACGGCCATCCATGAGCTAAATCATCTTAGGACTAAATTCGATTTAAACTCCGACGCTAATACGCTGCCTAAAGACATCTTACGGGCGCTAGAGTTAGATTTACGTATAAGCTTGTCGTGGAATACACGCGCCACCGATGTCGATTTATGGGTAATCGAACCCACAGGTGAAAAGGTCTCGTTTAATAATAAACTTAGTGTGACCGGAGCATGGCTTCCCTACGATGATACCAACGGCTATGGGCCAGAAGAATACTTGAACCGCTTTGCATTGCCTGGCGAATACAAAATCCAAGCAAAGTTGTATTCCGACAGTAATGTGGAATTATTTGGGCCGTCAATGCTAAGCCTATCGATTTATTCCAACTTTGGTAAAGCCAATGAAATCAAAAAAACCACGGCCGTAAGATTAGAGGATGTTGCTGAGGTTGTGGATATTGGTAGCTTTGTTGTTCACTAGCGAGCTTCGAGCTTCGGGTAGGTAAGGCTAGTGCTTATATGCAAATCGTATCTATGGCTTTAGCCCTATCCGTGACCCATCTATTTATGCTCTATCTATAAGTGATAGAGTTCATCGTTCCTTCTTAGCTTCTTAGCTTCTTAGCTTCTTAGCTTATTCATAGTTCCTTCTTAGCTCCTTCATAGCGGCTTCTTGGCCAATATAAATGAACATGCTGCCGTGTAAATAAAGCGTAAATAAAGCGTAAATAAGGAGTGTACAAGGAGCGCGGTATGGGAATGAATCGGACATTTATTGGGTCAATCAAGAGCAATGCTCTGGAGGTTATGCGCTCACGGTCCAACACTCAACACTCAACACTCAACACTCATCACTCATCACTCAACACTCATCTCTAAGCATAAGAATCAAGATAGTCTTTATTTTTCCTAAGGGATCATAAAAAACAGCGGCCCCACGGGAACATATCCCACCACAGGTCGTCCAAGGAGTAAGTTGTGTTTCGTGCACCCAAAACTTAATTACTGACTTTATTATCTTTTTGCTGTGTGGATAGCTATCACTCTCGTGTTCTTTGGTACAATCGCCGCCGAACTAACCTTTCTTCTTAATCAGGGTATTTTCTTGCTGATGCTTTTCTCTCGTTCAATTATTCGTTTCGCTACTGCGCTTGTGTGTGGTGTTGTTCTTTCGTCGCCGGTTTATAGCTCGCAAATTATTATCCCGTCGCCACCGGATTTAGCGGCTAAGTCGTACTTTCTTATCGATGCTAATACTGGCAAAGTTCTGGTAGAAAACAATCCCGATCTTAAGCTTGCGCCGGCTAGCTTAACCAAGATGATGACAAGCTATATTGTCTCGGGTGAAATCCATGAAGGCCGTTTGCAGGAGTCTGATTTGGTCTTTGTGAGTGACAATGCCTGGCGTCGTGGTGGCTCTGCGAGTGGCAGCTCTACCATGTTCTTAGAGGCGCGTTCGAAAATTACGGTTAAAGATCTTATGCGTGGCGTAATTGTGCAGTCGGGTAATGATGCATCTATAGCCTTAGCCGAGCACTTGGCCGGCACCGAAACCGGGTTTGCCGATATTATGAATCAGCAAGCGCAATTGCTGGGCATGAGCAACACTACCTTTAAAAATGCGACAGGCTGGCCAGCTGAGGGCCATGTTAGTACGGCTCGTGATTTAGCGATTTTGGCTAAAGCGGTGATTAATGATCATCCTAAGCATTATGGTATCTATTCAGAAGAGTCGTTTACACATAACGGCCATACACAGTACAACCGTAACAAATTACTCTTTCGTGATAAGTCGGTAGATGGCCTAAAAACGGGCCACACTAAGGAAGCCGGTTATTGCTTGGTGTCGTCATCTGAAAATGACGGTATGCGTTTAATTGCTGTTGTAATGGGCACGCGCTCTAAAGAAGCGCGTGCAGCGGAATCTTTACGTTTGCTAAAGTATGGATTTCGTTACTTTGCTACGCATAAGCTGTATGACGCCAATACGCCTCTCGAAGATCTGCAGAAGCGCGTTTGGTATGGCGAGCAAGAGCAGATTGAGTTTATTGTAGGTGACGATATTTTCGCGACCATTCCACGCGGCAGTCACGACAAGCTGGAAGCCAATAGTAACGTTGACACAATCATTAAGGCGCCGATCACAAAAGGCCAAGAGCTGGGTGAATTAGTGTTGACGCTCGATGGGGAAGAGGTTCTACGCGCGCCGTTATTGGCGGCGAACGCTATTGAAGAGGCGGGTATGTTCTCGCGTCTTTGGGATTCCATGGTTTTAATGGTGGGCGGCGAATAAGGGCGTTTTGTTATACTAAACGTTATATTAAATGTTATACCAAAACCCTTAGCAGGCTACTTATAACAAAGTAGCCTGCTTTGCTTGAAAACCACGTTCTATCCTATTTTACTATAACGGTACTGAGTTGCTCGGTACCGTGTTTTACGAGTTGACGTCATGAGCCAGCAAGAGCCCCCCAAAATTGAATTCCCCTGTGCGGATTACCCTATTAAAGTTATGGGTGAAAGCAGCGACAGTTACCGCGATGCGGTCTTTGAGGTTGTAGAAAAGCACGCCCCAGGTTTTGATAGAGCCTCTTTACGCTCACGCGAAAGCGGAAAAGGTACCTTCGTGTCGTTAACTATATTGATTACGGCAACCGGTGTGGAGCAACTGCATGCTTTACACATGGAGCTTAAAGCGATGTCTACTACGCGCTTAGTTCTTTAGGTTTTAGATGCCGACTTCCGATCCATCTGCGCCGAGCCCGAGCCTTAAACCTAGGCCTTCATCTACATCTACATCTACATCTGGCTCTGGGCCTGGGCCTGAGTCTAAACCTGAACCTAAACCTAAGCCCATAGACGCTTCGTCTCCGAGTATTCACGTTCAGTATTTGGGTTGTTGTGAGTATCTCGATACGTGGCAGCGTATGAAAACCTTTACCGATACCCGTGACGATAACGCGCAAGATCAGCTTTGGCTACTGGAGCATTCACCGGTTTTCACGCAAGGTTTAGCCGGTAAGCCAGAGCATGTTTTGGCGGATGCAGGCGATATTCCCATTGTGGCCTCGGATAGAGGCGGTCAAGTAACCTACCACGGCCCCGGCCAGTTGGTGGTCTACCCCTTAATAAGTTTGCGCCGTTTAAATTTGGGTGTTCGCGAGCTCGTTACCCGCATTGAAAACTCGGTAGTAACACTATTGGCGGAATACGGTATTGAAGCCGCCGCTAAAGCCGACGCGCCGGGTGTTTATGTCGACGGCGCTAAAATCGCATCACTCGGTTTGCGTGTACGCCGAGGGTGTAGTTTTCACGGGGTGGCGATTAACTTCAATATGGATTTAAGTCCCTTCAATTTGATCAACCCGTGTGGCTTCCCTGGCCTGGAAATGCGCCAAGTGTGTGACCTGCTGGATGATGAAAAACAGCCGACATTCGAGAGTTTTCAACGGAAATACGCTATGATACTGGCCCTAGAGCTGGGTTTCGATAAAGAACATATTATCGAATAACGTGTTTATAGCTGATCGCGGCAATGTGTGTACTTACCAACTTGCCGCTCTGTTAACGCCAGCATCGTTTTTTAGAAAATTTCACTTATCAAAAGCACGCATCTTCTATGTCTGATAGCCCCACTGTAATTGATACCGTAATTGAATCCGTAACGGATGCTTCAGTTGTTATTCCAGCGAATAAGCAAGCCGAAAGCAGTATTCCTGTAAAGCGTACCCGTCGTTTGAAAGAAGGCGAAAAGCTACGCGATGCCGATAAGTTAGAGCGCATTCCGGTAAAGGTTATTGCCAGCGATGCGATATTGCGTAAGCCGGATTGGATACGTATTCGTGTATCGTCTTCTCCTGAAGTTGATCGTATTAAAAAGCTATTACGTAAAAACAATCTGTCGACTGTCTGTGAAGAGGCGAGCTGCCCTAACTTAAGTGAATGCTTTAGTGGCGGCACCGCGACCTTTATGATCATGGGCGACATTTGTACGCGTCGTTGCCCGTTTTGCGATGTTGGCCATGGTAAGCCAAAACCTTTGGATGAGAGCGAGCCAAGAAGCTTAGCTGAAGCGATTGCGGACATGACCTTAAAGTATGTGGTTATTACCTCGGTCGATCGCGATGATCTGCGTGATGGCGGTGCGCAGCATTTTGCCGATTGTATTAAGCATTCGCGTGAGCTTTCACCGAACTTACAAATTGAAGTATTAACGCCTGATTTTCGTGGGCGGATGGATATCGCACTGGATATCCTTGAAGCTGACGCGCCGGATGTTTTTAATCATAACCTTGAAACCGTTCCACGTTTATATCGTGAAGCGCGACCGGGTGCGAACTACGCATGGTCGTTAAAGTTACTGCAAGAATATAAAAAGCGTCGCCCAGATGTAAAAACCAAATCTGGTTTGATGGTGGGCCTGGGCGAAACGAAAGAAGAGATCTTTGACGTCATGCGGAATATGCGTGAGCACGATATTGATATGTTGACCATTGGTCAATATTTACAGCCTTCGCGTGATCACTTAGCGGTACAGCGTTATGTCGAGCCTTCTGAGTTCGAAGAATACAGTGCTTATGCAGCTGAGATAGGCTTTAAGCATGCGGCGTGTGGGCCCATGGTTCGCTCGTCGTACCATGCAGATAAGCAAGCGCAGGGTGAAGAAGTTAAATAGGTCGTTATGTTTGACTCATCAGGCGCTAATGGCTAAGTCTTGATTAGCATGACCTGGCCTGACCTGATTTAGTTTTAATCTTAATGACTATCTATGATTAGGTGTATTTCCTTAGTCGTAATGGTTTGGTCATGGTTTGGTCTTAGTGACTTGATATTAGTAACTTGATATTAGTAACTTGATATTAGTGGCGTGGTCGTAATGGCTAAGGAGCCATTCGTAATCGGCAAAACTCAAGCACAAAAAAGCCCGCATACATGCGGGCTTTTTTGTGCTTCTTTTATCTATTTTCTTTCTTGTACATACTAACTAACGCTTGGCTGGCGCTTCTACCTAATCAGGGATTCCCACTGACCAAGATATCCTTCTCTGGTCCCCATGTGCGAGTGCCGCGATCGTAAGTGGAAAACGATCCGCCATCATCCCAGAATGATCCTGCAATCCCGCGCGCTGTGGCGTAATCGACATGGGACTGAATATAGTCGAGTCGGTCATTGGTATCGCAAATGTTTTCGGGTGCCGTAAAGTCGAATTTAGCTGAGCCAAATTCATTGACCATGACAGGAATGTCATGGGTGTCTGACCAAGTTTTTGCCCGAATATAAATGTTTTCTAAGTCTGTGTGGTCTTGAACTGTTCCCCATGATCGCAAGCATTGCCCGGCGAAAGGCCATGGGTCGTATGAATGAAAGTTACCGATTAGGTTTTCATCAGTGAGACTTGGAATCGCTACACCTTCTAATGAATTGATCGGCGTGAAGCCATTGCCAGAAAATACAACAGCACGGCTTGGGTTAGTATTTCGAATAATGGTGAGTGCACGATCGTTAATAGCGTTGATGTCCGCCATCTCCAAGCCTTGTGGCTCATTCAGTATTTCGAACATTAGACGGGGCGATTTATCTTGAAAGCGATCAGCAACTTGAACCCATATAGCGTCAAAGCGATCCTGGTTGGTTTGATTGTCGTAATCGTCTTTTATCCAGTTGTCATGGTGTGCGTTTAAAATAACGTAGAGGCCTTCGGCAAGCGCCCAATCTACGATGACTTCAACACGATCCATGCGGGCGTCTGTGATGGCGTAGGGTGCCGTCATTGCGATATGGTTCGCCCAGGTTACGGGGATACGAACATGATTAAAGCCGGCCGATTTGAAGTCAGCAATAAAAACTTGTTGGGCGGCAATGGCCCAGTCACCTTCGTTGGGAGCATCTAATGTATTGCCTAGGTTGATGCCAATACCCATGCCACTAACGATATTTTCGACCGTTGGGCTAACCGCTTCGCTGTAATCAAATTCGATGTAATCTAGGTTGGCTCCGCCAGCAACACTGTAAAGGCGCAATACCTGACGGCCTTCGGTTAAGTAAACGTCAGCGGCTACGCTGTCGGACCAATCAGAACCTGGCGCGGCGTCGATGCTAACGGCACTATTGGCAATACTTTGTGCCCCTAGGCGTAGTTCGTAGTTTGCCGCGCTAGCGGCACCATCTTGGCTGGCTAAATTATGGTAGGCAACGCTGTATAAGCCGGATGTTTCTACGTCGACACTAAATTCTAAGTATTCAGCTGTGTCGATGTTTTCGACAAAGTAGCTATTTGAGCGCGCGGCATCCGTATTGATATCGACATCATCTGTACGGTATTCACCCGCGTCGTTATTTAGGCTTGTATCTGAGCTTGAAGTGGCACAGGTATCGTAGTTTTCAGCTTCAATACGCGTAGTGCTTTCAGCCAAAATTGAACTTACAGTATCGAGGTACGCGCAGGTCACGCTGGGCGTCGGAGTCGGAGTTGGCGTTGGAGTTGGAGTTGGAGTCGGAGTCGGAGTCGGAGTCGGAGTTGGAGTCGGAGTTGGAGTTGGAGTTGGAGTCGGCGTCGGAGCGGGGCTTGGTGCTGGAGTTGGCGCCGGAGCGGGGCTTGGTGCTGGAGTTGGCGCCGGAGTTGGCGCCGGAGTTTTTGCGCCACTACCGTCGCCACTACCGCCGCCACATGCGGCAACTAGGCTAGTACTTAGCGCGAGAGCTGCGATTTTAAGGAGCTTAGTGCTCGACCTGTGGTATTTGTTAACTGTCATAATACAACCTGTTGTGATGGCTTTTTGGGCTTATAATTGTTAGGACTCAAGCGCGCGTATGTTTACAGGCCAGTTACTGGCGGCCACATGTTTCAACACGTGTTTTGAGCTAATACGTTGATAAAGCACGTTGAACTTAAAGTACGTTGAGCTTAAAGAGTGTTGAACTTAAACAGCTTCGAGCTAGGGGCTGTTCGATCTTGAAGGAGCTTCGGGTGATCGTTCAAGTGCTCGCGACATAGTCGATTCGAATTTCGCATTCAGTTCGGCTAGTCTATAGGAGGAATTGAGGTAAAACGTCCGTGAAAAGACCCGTAAAGGTAAGGGTTTATAGCCTATACGTATTAATATCGGTAATACCTGACTTAATACTCATCATATGGCTAGCAAACACCTGATTTTTGGTGTTTAGTTATATACACGAAGAATTATGTGTTAAACACGGTGTTGCCTATGCTAGCTCATGATTCCGTAATTTTTAACTTACACGATGTCGTTCTGCTTATGGCCGCGTCACAGTATGTGCTGTTGGGCATGCTGTTGGGCATGCTGTTGCTGTTTACGCGCAGAACACAGGATAAAAGTAGCTATCTACTGGTTTTTATCCTGTTGATTAACGGCCTCTACGCCTTGGATATATTACTTACCTGGAATATGTCTTTACGTGAGTGGGCACTACTACATCTACCTAATAGTCTTTTTAGTGGTGTGCTGGCTAACTGGATGCAAGGGCCGCTACTGTATCTCTATGTCGTGCATTTACTCTATCGAAGCGTTCGGTATCGTTGGTGGTACGTTCTACACTTTGTCCCGGTAGTATTGGTTTTCGTCTATTTATATCAGGTGTATTACGGTGTTCCACTTGATCAAAAAGTCCAATTATTGGTGGGTCTTGGTCATTCAGAGATGAGTCACGGGCTAAATACTGCGATATTTTACAGCCATATTAGCGTCATGGTATACGGTGTAATGAGCCTGTATCAGGTTTACCGTTATCGCGAACAGCTGCAGCAACGTTTTGCTAATGTAGAAGAAAGTGAACGCGGTTGGCTCAGTTGGATCATCGTTGCTTTTGTAGCCTTATCCTTATGGCGCATGTTGGCAAATTTGCTAGGTAGTAGCTTAGGCGAAGATGCCGCGAATATTATGGGCATATCTGGAAATTACCTGTCGTATATCTTAGTTAATTCAATGGTATTTGCCAGTATTCGATATGCGCATCTGTTTCAGGGCTTGCTAAAGGGTTATGGCGCGAGCACTGGTGATGAGGATAAGCGTTTTGAGGGGTCGCAGGTTGAAGCCGTCAGTCGATTAATGGATGAAGAAAAACCGTATTTGAACAAAAACATCAACATTGAAACACTGGCTAAACTTTTGGGTATGTCTGAGCGCACCTTATCGAAAATATTGAATCAGCATTTCGAGCGTAATTTTTTTGAATTCATCAATGCATATCGCATTACCGAGGCGATGCGCCTGCTATCTGCAGAGGGTGCGGAGGATATGACTATTCTCGATGTGCAAGGAGCTTCAGGCTTTACCAGTAAATCGACATTTAATGCGATATTCAAAAAAACACCGGGATGACGCCCTCAGAGTACAAAAGGCGCGCTCAACTTGGCCTGAGTGCGCCTTAGCGCGGCTTATTTCAATTAGACAGATGACATGAATCACTTTCTTGGGTATCTTGCGGGCCTAATCTATTGATATTCGAGGTTCGATTGACTCACCGCGTAAATATCACCGAGGATGTACAGCTCGAAGATCTTAAGGGTCACCTCGATTGCATTGAACTTATTGCAACCTGGCATCATCAAGAGTGGCTAAAAGGGCGTGAATTGGCGTTCAATAGTGAGTTAGAGCCGAACGATGACCTAGATCGCCGTTGTGAAGTATTGCGAACTCATGGCCAGAACTCTGGTCTGCCACGAACTTTCGTCGCACTTGTTGATGGGCAAGTCGTTGGCTCGGTGAGTATTGTGTATTACTGCTTCACTAAAACCCAAACGGCTAGTGAATGGCTGACCAATGTTTATGTTGAGCCCCGTTATCGACGCCAAGGTTTTGCCGCGAAACTCATTGAATACGCGTGTGAGCAAGCATTAAATTGTGGCGTGAGCAAACTGAAGTTATACACCTCTGACAAAAGCGCCTATTATCAGCGCCTAGGTTGGAAGATGTTGGGGGTGAGCCGTGCGCAGTCGCAGCAAGTGAGCATCCTAGAGTATGCACTTGGTTGATAGATGCTAAGGCAAATATGAAGCAAATTCGCACTAATTTTGAAGCAGCCTTGAGCTAACGTTGAAACAGCCTTGAGCTAACGTTGAAACAGTCTTGAACTAACGTTGAAATAGCCTTGAACTAACTTTGAAACAGTCTGAACTAACTTTGAAACAGTCTGAACTAACTTTGAAACAGTCTGAACTAATATTGAAACAGTCTGAACTAATATTGAAACAGTCTGAACTAATATTGAAACAGTCTTGAACTTAAATTTGAGCCAGTTTTGAACCAACTTTGAACTATAAAGCATTTAATTGAGCATCTTGATATGACAACAAAATCTCCCGCCACCGTCGGCTTTGTATCCCTGGGCTGCCCAAAAGCATTGGTTGATTCGGAGCGCATTCTTACGCAATTAAAAATTGATGGATATGATGTTGTCCCTAGCTACGAAGATGCCGATGTCGTTGTTGTGAATACCTGCGGATTTATAGACAGCGCCAAACAAGAATCACTTGATGCCATCGGTGAAGCCATAGCCGAAAATGGCAAAGTAATTGTCACGGGGTGTATGGGTGACGAAACCCTTATTCGCGAAAAATACCCCGACGTTTTAGCGGTGTCTGGGCCGGCTCAATATGAGCAGGTTGTGAGTGCTGTGCATGAGCATGTGCCTAATCATGTTGAACATAATCCGCTTATTGATTTAGTGCCGCCGCAAGGTGTGAAGCTGACGCCTCGTCATTATGCCTACTTAAAAATATCGGAAGGCTGTAATCATCGCTGTAGTTTTTGCATTATTCCCTCAATGCGTGGCGACTTAGTCAGTCGGCCTGTAGGGAACGTGCTCGATGAAGCCGAGCGCTTAGTTAAGGCTGGCACTCGTGAGTTGTTGGTCATATCACAAGATACCAGTGCCTACGGTGTTGATTTGAAATACCGTACGGGGTTTTGGCAAGGGCAACCGGTTAGAACACGTATGACCGAGCTGTGCCAAGCGTTAGGGACTATGGGCGTATGGGTACGGCTGCATTATGTTTATCCTTATCCTCATGTTGATGAAGTTATTCCTCT
This sequence comes from Flavobacteriales bacterium, assembly GCA_047638775.1. Classification (GTDB taxonomy): domain Bacteria; phylum Pseudomonadota; class Gammaproteobacteria; order Pseudomonadales; family Cellvibrionaceae; genus Agaribacterium. Next base: position 34,688 of record JBLIMQ010000017.1, on the reverse strand, counting down.
GATGGCCGAAGGGAAAATATTGCCGTATCTGGATATACCGTTTCAGCACGCCAGTCCGCGAATTTTAAAGGCGATGAAGCGACCAGCTCACCAAGAGAAAACCTTGGAGCGCATTAAACGCTGGCGCGAAATATGTCCTGAACTGATCATCCGTAGTACCTTTATTGTTGGATTTCCCGGAGAAACAGAAGAAGATTTCCAAATATTACTCGATTGGTTGGTCGTGGCCCAGCTCGATCGAGTGGGCTGTTTTAAATACTCTCCTGTTGATGGCGCGGGTGCTAATGCTTTGCCAGATCAAGTTCCAGAAGATCTAAAAGAAGATCGTTGGCAGCGTTTTATGGCTGTTCAGCAAGAAATTTCAGCGGAAAAACTGCAGCAACGTATTGGTTACATCATGCAGGTTATTGTTGATGCGCATGACGGTGAAGTAGCGATTGCACGGTGCTATGCCGATGCGCCTGAAATCGATGGCACGGTGCGTATTGAGCACGGCGCAGACCTCCCAATTGGTGAGTTTGTCGACGTTGAAATCATGGGCGCAGATGACTATGACTTGTATGCCGTCGTGGCCGAAGATGAAGATGAAGGCGAGGAAGAGTGCGAGGAAGAAGCATAGTCGGGCTGAACAAGTTATTTAGCGGGTATACATCAGCGCTATTCACCTTAAATACGCGTATTAAAGTGAATTTCCTTCAAAATTAAGTAGGTAAAGTACGGTTAAGAGCTAGACTTAAGCTTGAGAGAGCATAAGTGCAGGCGAGACCTGGCGTTTAATTTTATGTATACCTAATATTTGGATGAACACTATTGAGTGACGACAGCAATTTTCCTGATCTGCCGAAATTTGCTGCGGGAGCGTTTTACGAAAACTGTGTACGTCATGTATTGATGGGGCTTCCTGTACTCTTCTCTGCTGTAGATTCGAACGGTAAAGTACTTTTTGCTAGTGGTCATCATACCGAGCTCGCCGGTGTGGCGGCCGATATTACCGCATTAGTCGAAGAGAAAGATTTATACCCTGCCTGTGTGCTTAAGCGGTTTTCACAACCCTTGCACCAGTTGGTGTTGGCTCAGGGTGAATTACACTGGGCTATGAGCGTCCAGCATAAAAGCGGTGAAACACACCATTATCGTGTTAATCAGCACTGTGTTAATGATGATACCAATAGCCGTGCTGTTGTCAGTTTGGCTTGGCAGGTTTTAGCGCCCAGTACTGAACTCGAAAATCAAAACAAAAAAGCTGCGATTAGTTATCTAAGTTTTCATGATCCAGTAACGGGGCTCGCAAATCGCTCTTTATTCTACGACCGAGTTCAAAAAAGTTTATCACTCGCAAAGCGAAGTCATTCGACTATCGCGCTATTACTATTAGACCTTGATCGCTTTAAAAATGTTAACGACAGTCTCGGCCGTGATGCTGGGGATCTTTTTTTAAAGCATGTTGCTCAAAAATTAGCGGAAACTTTACGCGATACCGATACTGTTGCGCGTTTAGGCGGTGACGAGTTTGTATTGGTTTTAGACAATATTTCACAGGCTAAGGATATCGAGCTGATTTCAGAGAAACTCTTGAGCGCGTTAGCCGAGCCGCTATGTTTTGAAAAACGCGAAATTTCCGTTACGGCGAGTATTGGTATTAGTCTATATCCACGAGATGGTGACAGTATTGATCAGTTGCTAAAGCATGCCGATATGGCCATGTATCAAGCGAAATTGGCGGGTAAAAATCGTTGGCAGTTTTTCCAGAAAGCGATGACAGATACAGCCGTAAATTATTTGCTGCTTGAAAATGATTTACGCCACGCGATCGAAAATGACGAATTAATTTTACACTATCAACCACAAGTTAATATCGAAAGTGGTCGGATTGTTGGCTTGGAGGCCTTGGTGCGCTGGCAGCACAAAGATCGTGGCATGATCTCGCCCGTTGAATTTATTCCTTTAGCCGAAGAGACGGGGTTAATCGAGCCGCTTGGTGCGTGGGTTTTGCGTAAGGCCTGCGTGACATTCCAGAAGTGGTTAATGTCTGGTCTGAATTTAGGGAAAGTAGCCGTTAATCTTTCAACTCGTCAGTTTAGGGAGGAGCACTTTGAGCAATCGGTCATTGCAGTACTTACCGAGACCCATTTGGCACCTAAATATTTGGAATTAGAAATTACTGAAAGTTCGGCAATGGAGAACGCGGCGGAAACAATTAATACCTTGCGCTGTTTAAATCATATGGGACTATCTATATCAATTGACGACTTTGGTACGGGGTATTCATCGTTAGCGTACTTAAAAAAATTCCCTATTCAAAAGCTAAAGATCGATCGTAGCTTTATTAATGACATAGATACAGATGACGCCGGCGCGGTAATCGCAAAATCTATCATTGATCTCGCTCATAATATGTCTTTGCAGGTCATCGCCGAAGGTGTAGAGCGTCCGGCGCAATCGCGTTGGTTGCTCGAGCGTGGCTGTGATTTAGTGCAGGGTTTCTATTACTCCAAGCCTTTATCTGAAGAGGTATTACTTGAGTTGGTTAACGATAAGAAAAGAGCAATAAGAGATGAGTCTGGCGTACGCTTAATTTTATAAAGCGAGTACGATTCCAGAGCTCAACAGCAGAATCATACTTTGCAGCTCACTCCAAATGTCCCCACTTTTAGCCCCTTTAATGGTTTTATCTGCATCGGCGGCCATGCGTAATAATCGATACATTTGATTTACTTTTAGGCGGTCTACAGCACGTTTTGTTAATAACATTTTGTTTTTCCAGACGCGCTCTGTTTTGGCGGCAGAATCAAAACTAATGCCCCCTGTCATGGCTTCTTTAATACGACACAACGAACGAATATTATTGGCGAGTACAGAAAGCAATACTAGTGGGACATTCCCTTCGGCACGCAAGCCTAGAAGACAGGTGCTGGCGGCACGGGCATCGCCGTTATAAGCTTTGTCGATAAGATCGAATATGCTGTAGCGAGCGGAATCGGTTACCGCCTCAGCCATACTAGGGCCGTCGATTAGATCTTTGTCGACAAGAAGCTTTAGTTTTTCGATTTCTTGTACAGCCGCGAGTAGATTCCCTTCTACCTTGGTGCAAAGAATGTCGATGGCTTCGGAGTTAGCGTTTACACCGGCCGCGCGTAAACGTTGGTTTATCCAACGTGGTAATTGTTGTGTGTTGACAGGCCAGATTGTTACCACATCGGCAACCGCAGCAACGCTTTTAAACCATTTAGTATTTTGAGTTCGAGTATCGAGTTTTGGAAATACAATTAATAGAATTGTATCTTCAGGCGGTCTTTGGCAGTACTCAATGAGTGCCGCATTTCCTTGATCGCCGGGCTTGCCGTTACGAATTCGAAGTTCGATAACTTTTTTGTCACTAAAAAGCGACAAGGAGTTTGCGCTTATTAGAAGGTGATTCCAATCAAAGCCAGTTTCAACGTGGTGGCGTTCCAGTTCGCTATAGCCTTGTTCGCGTGCAGCTTTACGAATGTGGTCGCTACTTTCTTGCACCAGTAACGGCTCGTCACCCAGTACGACATACACCTGTGCGAGCTTTTTCCTGAGTGCGGGGCCAAGTTGGTCTGGACTGAGTTTTGCCATGATTTATAACTGTGTTTTTAATACGGTGTATTTATAGCTGGGCGTTTATAAGGCGGAGCATTTGTGCGGCAAGATCTTCACGCATTTCTCGGCGTAAGGCTTGCTCTTCTCGATCTTTAGCAATTAAAAGCTCGGCGTCAAAATCGTAATTACGTCGAACTATTAAGGTTTTAGATTCAATTAACGTTTTGGGGCCTCGTAGGGCTTCAAAATCGATTGTCATCATAAGTTGGTATTGAACCGGAATACCGGTACTGCCGTAAGCGAGCGGTTTGCGTTCGAAATGTTCTTTACCATAGCGCAACGTTATTTCTGCGTTCGTTTGTTCGCTAACGCGATAACGTCCGAGCATCGTTCGTAAGGCCTGATAAAACTCGCTACTGCGATTTTCAGAATACACATTTAGCAGACGAAGTTTTTCACTACTTTCTTGACCCGCTTTTGTTTCAAAGCCACGTAACTGCCAGCCGCAAGCGCTAGTGAAAATTGAAAGCGCAATTAGGCTGACGATAAGTAAGTGTCGTTTCATTCGGCTTATGCTCTAGTTCGCAACGATATTAACAAGTTTGCCGGGTACAACAATAATCTTACGAATCATTTTCCCGTCAATAAATTTTTGAACCTGATCGTTAGCTAGCGCGATGTGCTCAAGTGCTTCTTTATTGGCATCGGCAGGAACGTCCATTTTTGCGCGTACTTTACCGTTTACCTGAGCAACAATAGTAATGCTGGTACGCGTTAAGGCATCCTCATCGACTTTCGGCCAAGCAGCATCAATTAGTACGCTGTCATTACCTAATGCTTGCCATAAGTTGTGACAGATGTGGGGCACAATGGGTGCAAGCATAATCGTGGCAGCTTCTAAGGCTTCGCGTTCTACGGCAAGACCTTGTTCACTGCTTCTGTCGGCGTGACGTGTAACGTCGTTCAGTAGCTCCATCACGGCGGCGATAGCGGTGTTAAAGGTTTGCCGGCGATCGTAATCATCCGTAACTTTCTTGATTGTTTCGTGTGTCTTACGGCGAAGATCTTTTTGTTTATCTGTTAATGTTGTTGTGTCGAGCGCGACAGTTTTTCCCACCGCAGTATGGATGTTTACAGCACGCCACAATTTTTTCAAAAAGCGGAACGCGCCTTCAACGCCGGAGTCTGTCCACTCTAATGATTGATCGGGTGGAGCGGCAAACATTGAGAATAAGCGAACAGTATCGGCGCCATACTCTTTCACTAAGCCTTCAGGGTCGACTGTGTTGAGCTTAGATTTCGACATTTTTATAACGCCGGCATATTCTACAGCTTCGCCATTAACGCGGTTTGTGGCAGACTCTATACCGCCTTTTTCATTGCGAACAATGTCGACGTCCGAGAGTGCAACCCACTCTTTCCCGCCATTTTCAGTTTTAGTATAAAAAGCATCAGCTAGAACCATGCCTTGGCATAGTAGGCGCTTGAAAGGCTCGTCACTGGTTAGCAGGCCTTCATCACGCATAAGCTTATGGAAGAAGCGTGCGTATAACAGATGAAGAATGGCATGCTCAATTCCGCCAACATAGTGGTCAACAGGAAGCCAGTAATTCGCTTTCTCTGGGTCCAACATTTGGTCGGCGCCGGGGCAGGTATACCGTGCGTAATACCATGACGACTCCATAAAGGTGTCGAAGGTGTCAGTTTCATGCTCGACAGCTCGGCCTTCATGCTCGGTTTTACACCATTCAGGGTCGGCTTTAATGGGCGACTGAATGCCGTCCATAACTACGTCTTCCGGCAATAGAACGGGAAGACGGTTAGCGGGTACTGCGATCTCGCCGCCTTCAGGAAGGTTAAACATTGGAATGGGCGCGCCCCAATATCGTTGACGCGATACACCCCAATCACGTAAGCGATAATTGGTTTTGATCTCGCCTTTACCGGCTACTTGCAACGTTTGAGAGATAGCTTCGAACGCGGCTTTAAAGCCTAATCCGTCGTATTCGCCCGAATTAACAAGCATGCCTTTGTCGGTAAATGCGGCTTCGCTGATATCAACAGTGGTGCCGTCGGTGGGTGCGATAACTTGATTAATGGGCAGAGAATATTTTTTAGCAAATTCCCAGTCACGTTGATCATGTGCCGGGACGGCCATAACCGCGCCGGAACCATAATCCATTAATACATAGTTAGCGATCCATACGTCGACTTCTTCGCGGGTAATCGGGTGCAAGGCTTTAAGGCCTGTAGACATTCCGCGTTTTTCCATGCTCGCCATATCGGCTTCGGCAACGGATTGCTTTTTACACTCTTGAATGAAGTCGGCGAGCTCTAAAGTGTCTTCGGCTAAGGCAAGTGCCAGCGGGTGTTCTGCCGCTAACGAAACATAGGTAACGCCCATGATCGTATCAGGGCGAGTGGTATAGACTTCAAAACCGTCGATGTTATTAATGTTTTTGGCTAGATCGAAGCGCATGTTTACGCCACGGCTTTTGCCAATCCAATTACGTTGCATAGTCAGAACTTGTTCTGGCCAATGCGGAAGCTTGTCTAGATCAGACAATAACTCTTCGGCATAGTCGGTGATTTTAATAAACCACTGCGGAATCTCTTTTCGTACTACCCTTGCATCGCAACGCCAGCAGCAACCATCAATAACTTGTTCATTCGCCAAAACAGTTTCGTCGTTGGGACACCAGTTAACAGAAGATACTTTTTTGTAGGCTAAGCCTTTTTCGTAAAGACGGGTAAAGAACCACTGCTCCCACTTGTAATAGTCTGACTTGCACGTTGTTACTTCACGCGACCAATCTAAGCCGAAGCCTAAGGCTTTTAGTTGGGTCCGCATATAGTCCGTATTGGAGTATGTCCAGGCGGCAGGAGCGGTCTTGTTTTTGATCGCAGCATTTTCGGCCGGTAAGCCGAATGAGTCCCAGCCCATTGGATGTAGAACATTTTTGCCCTGCATACGCTGAAAGCGTGCAATTACGTCGGTAATAGTGTAATTGCGAACATGTCCCATATGTAGGCGGCCACTAGGATAAGGGAACATGGCCAAGCAATAAAATTTTTCTTTATTGTGGTCCTCGGTTACCTCAAAGCTTTTGGTGTTTTCCCAGTAAGCTTGGACTTCTGGCTCGATATCAGCGGGGGAATATTGATCGTTCATAAGTGTGGAGATGCAGCGCCTAGTGGTCAAAATAAATGGAGACCATTATAGGGCAAGGTTATTGTTATAACACGCGCCGCTGTCGAAAAAGCGCGGTTTATATAATTACTTTCGACTGATGCTGTGTGTTCAAGCTGGCTGTCACTCGCTTATTAGTGAAATTATGATCAATTGTGAGGTGCGTCTGCGTTATTTTGGTGCTTAATAGGTTGTAGCGGTCAGTTAACAGACCGCCGTAAACGCAAGGTAGCCCGCAGAGTGGGTTCAAAACAGTGATTGCTCGCACTGGCTTAATAATTGCAATTAGCTCTTCTATAGTTCATATATCGGGGCGCCACGTGTATGCCTCATTATGATTAAGCGCATTAATACTTTTAGGATTTGGTTTTGCAGCAATCATCAACCGCCGCTACGTCGCCGATGTGCGATTACACTCAGTTTTCTAAATTATTCGTGGAGCGTGACGAGTGCTTGTTGTTGGTACGTCAGGTAAATCAACTTATTAAGGCTGTGCAACGACATCGCGGTACGAGCATGGGGCTTCTGGCTGGGAATTCACAGTTTCGTGAAGAGTTTGAGTTGCTGCAGCATGGTTTAGAGCGACGTTTGGCAACACTCGAAGCCTTTGCTGCGCGAAATAGCTTTTTGAGTGAGCGTGACAAAGAAAATTTAAGCATGGCCTGGAAGACTATTCGAAGTAACTGGGAGGAAGACCAGCTCAAGGATAACTTTGAATTGCATTCGCACTTTATCGAGCAATTATTGGTGATGGTTTATGGTCTTGCGAAGCCGCTAGAGGTGCCCTTAATTATGCCAACGGCTAAAGTTGAAGGAGCTTTGATTGGCAATAGGGCCTTTTCGAAAGAGCGCACGCTTTTACAAATTGAAGTCTTAAATTTTTCGACCAAGGCATTACCCGAAAAAATTGAGCAGGTCGCCAAAATTCGCGGTATGGCAACATATGCCGCAGCGAGCTTATCGTTAGATGGTGTAGATGGGCGCAAGCTACGGTTTTTATTGAGTAGTTCACGAGAACAAAATGATCGTATTCAACAGCAAGCCGAAAAACTTCAATCGCAACTCGGGGATGCGCTGCCGGGTTTTTATCGAATAAAACAAAACGAACTACAATTGTTGCAGTTTTTGAATACAGTCGAGTCCACTATATTTATGGGTAAGCGTGATCGCGACAGCGCACAGACTATGTTCAATATGGCGAGCGATATAATTGATGTCTATTGGGATGTGGTGAGTGATGGCTTGGGTTTGATTGATCAGTGGCACCGTGATGATTTAGAAGCTTGGGTTGGGCTAAGTTCATAACTTTTATGAGTTGCTGTCTGTACCGGTGTATAATACGTCCCGCAATGTATGCAGCCTCGCGGCAGAATTTCGAGCGTGTTGCTATAGAGTCTCGAGCGCGTTGCTATAGAATTTCGAAAGTCTAGCTCGTCACGGTATTCGTGATAACGCCGAGATTTTCTTTACATCGCTCAAATATGCCATGTTGCGTTCAGCACTCTCTTAGTTTTTGGCCATCTCTAATGTCACACCTCAATATTTATGATGCTTTCGATATGGGATTTTTTATTCTATAGATCGTATTTGTAAAAGGTCTCAATCTTCAGTTTTCTTCTGAACACTAGCTCTCCACAACGACCGTAGATAATTGTATCTATTAGGCTCTCATTAGTGTCGATTAATCCGTAAGTACACAGCGCTCTACTGCCGCGAGACTCAAACGGCCATATTCGAACCGCTAGATCTACCTGCTTACAATAAGAAAACACCAATCTTTAGTAGCGAAAATCTGACAATGGTTATCTTTTTTTCGCGATGAGGCATCTATGGATGGACACTAATTCGAGGGTTCTGAGGCCGGTTGGTGCGATGTCATGTCATCAAATATCTTAATGTAACGATCAAACTTTTCGTTACTTTTTGTTTTTTGGCGTTCACTTCTCGAATTGGCAAGATTGGCTAATAATCCGTAAGATTTTACTTGGTTTTCGTCGAGTACTTTTTGTAAATCTGCATCCCATTCGTCCGTGCGGTACATGACTAAACTTTTTAGTTCTCTCGTTAGTTCCTTCGGGTTGTTTCGTTTGGTTAGCGCTTTGGCAATATCCTGCTCCCAGGTACGCTTTTGTTTCAACATCAAAGCTTCGTATGGTTGCAAATTTTTTGCCCACAGCTTGATTTCTAGCTCTTGCTCATCGCTGTAAGAGCCGAAAAAGCCTTCAAGATGTTGATTGAAATCTTTGATACGCAGCTTTTGAATTTTTTTTGCGCTGGTATCAACACGTTTATCGTAAAAGTCGTCACCTTTTTCTTTTAGGTTTTTCAATATTTCGGCGACTTGATCTTCGTTAAATGTACCAATTATTTCGACTACGCCAGGCATTAAGTAATCGACGGAAACATCCAGTAAATCCTGTAACTTGTCACTTTCGGCATGTAGTTGCTCCGCGGTAATGTTCCCTTGCGCCATCAATGCCTTTGTTTGTGTGAAATATTGTGAATAACTGGGCAGTTGTGTGCGGCGGTGCCAGCTGTGAAAATCTTTAAATACGGAGCTGGCTAAGCGTTTTTGTTTGGAGTCTAAGCTTACGTAGGTACCTAATTGCCAGCCCAATAAATTGTCTAGAAAATGGTAGGCGATTTTCACTGAGCAGGCATTGCTACTAAAAATGAATACGCACAAAAAGGAATAGGCTAGAAATCGTTTCATAAGTTTATTGGCTGCGAGCTTTTCGTTGAGAGTTAAATATAGCGTAAGCAAAAAAACCAAAGCACATTAAAATTATGGGCCAGGAACCCCAGCGCGTAAACGGTGTGCTGCCGTAGCGTAGCTCAATGTCAGTGACGAGGATTTGACGCTCAAACTGTTTGATACTGGACTGTACGTGTCCGCGTTCATCAATAATACCGCTAAGGCCAGTATTTGTAGCTCGAATCATCGTTTTTTGATGTTCGAGTGCTCGCATCTGTGCCATTTGAAAATGTTGTATTGGTCCAATAGAATCGCCAAACCATGCGTCATTACTAATGGTGACGAGTACGTTTGCGCTTGCAGCGCTTGCTGCAACTAAATCGGGATAGACAACTTCATAGCAAATGTAAGGTGCAATAGCATAATCTAGGCCCTTACGAGTTTTGGCCATAATAGGTTCTTTAATATGTGGACCAACTTCAATAACTGAGTTGGGTAGATTAAAGAATGCGATCAAACCGCGTAGCTGTTTTTCGAATGGCATATATTCGCCAAAAGGTACAAGGCGTTGCTTATGGTAAATCCCTGTTGCTGTTCCTAAGCCTACAATACTGTTGTAAATCGCGCGTTCGGGTGTGTCATAAGCGGCGCCGGTAAGGATAGAAACCTGTGAATCAATGGCGCGGGTATTAATACTATCGACAAAGTCTTGTGCATAGCTATAGACACCAGGAATGGCGGCCTCAGGCCAGATTTGCAAGTCGGCGTCCCAGTGTTGTGACGCCATTTCATCTAAATCGATAGCGATTTTCTGGTGCTCGTAGGGGTTCCATTTTACTTCGAGTGGAATATTGGGTTGTAGTAAAACGGTATTAACCTTTTCACCTTTGGTTTGTGTCCACTCAATAGAGCCTAGTGGCGCGGCGCAAAGCCAAATGACAACACAAAAAGCCAAGCTAATACGGGCGCTAATTAAACTGTTGTCGTGATGCAGGCGATACCGACGATAAAACATCCTTGCGCTATGAATAAGCGCAAGGGCGGTAAATATGCCTAAAAAACTTAAGGTAAACACGCCGCCAATGGGAGCCCAGGATGCGAGGCTACTATTGATGTGCGCGTAGCCCATAAACAACCAGGGAAAGCCAGTAAACAGCCATGTCCGTAACCATTCACCGAGTACCCATATAGCAGGGAAGGCCAGTAGCAAACGCATTGTGCTGGGTGTAATAAAACGGAGGTAAATATAAAAAGGAAGGCTAAATACCAGCGCCAAAAAGCTAATAAATACGCTGGTTAAGGCTAGGGCCGGCAGTGTATCGGTAAAGCCGTAAGTGTTAATGCTTACAAAAACCCATGAGACACCGCCGCCGAATAGACCGATACCAAAACTGTAAGCCAGTGCTAACGAAATTTTAAGTGATTGTCTTTCGAATAAAAATGCCAGTACTGCAGGGCAGAGCATGGCCAGCGACCAAAACGTATAGGGTGCAAAGGCGAAGTGGCAAACATAGCCTGCGCTGATTGCTACGACAATACGCAGGCCAAGGTTAATTGGCGCTTGGTGGGGCATGGTGTATTCTCGGTCTACTTAGCAGAGTTTTTTGTGATACGACTTACACGTAAAAGATGTATTTTTCGGTTGTCGGAATAGAGAACACGGAAAGAGTAATCGCCAATAATGATCTTTTCATTACGGCTAGGTACATACCCAAACCCCTGCATAACAATTCCACCAATGGTGTCGAAGTCGTCGTCACTGTAGCCGGTGTTAAATTCAACGTTAAAGTCTTCGATGGGTGTTAACGCTTTTAGAATGTATTCGTTTTCGGCAACTTTACGAATGAAGTCTTCATCGTCTTCATCGGTTTCGTCTTCAATTTCACCGACAATTTCTTCGAGAATATCTTCAATAGTCAGGAGTCCAGATATTCCGCCGTATTCATCGATGACTAAAGCCATGTGATAACGCTGTTCGCGGAACTCCTTTAGTAGAACATTAAGTCGCTTGCTTTCAGGAATAATATTGGCGGGGCGCAAAATGGATTGTAGGTTGAAGTCTTCTTTGCCATTGATGATAAGCGGTAGCAAATCTTTGGCAAGTAAAATACCTTTGACGTCGTCAGCGGAATCGCCTAAAACAGGGAAGCGCGAATGACCTGATTCGGCGACTTTCGATAAAAACTGTTCGGGGCTTTCATCCGCTTGTATGCAAATCATTTGCGCGCGCGGGACCATGATTTCACGGACTTGTCGAGATGCGACGTCGAGCGCACCTTTTATGATATTTAATGCCTCCTGATCAACAACTTTATTATTTGCTGCGCTTTTTATAATGTCGAGTAATTCTTCCCGAGACTTAGGTTCGTTATCAAAGCTGCTAAGCAGGTGCTGAAACCACCCTTTTTTAGGTGCGCTGCTCAAGTTGCTACTCGGAGGTTCTTCGTTCATGGGGGTTCTCAAAGACTATTGGGTATAGGAGGTGGTGGAATACGGATCGACAATGCTTAACTCAGCTAAAAGACGTGTTTCTAGTCCTTCCATGATCTCGGCTTCATCGTCATCAATATGATCATAGCCTTGCAAATGCAGGCAGCCATGAATGAGCATATGAGCCCAGTGATCATTGAGGCTTTTATTTTGCTCAGTCGCTTCGCGCTCGACGACTTCGGCACAGACTATGATATCGCCCAGTAAGGGTAATTCTAATTCAGCTGGAAGATCAGTTGGAAAAGATAATACGTTAGTGGCGGTATCTTTGCCTCGGTATTGTGCGTTAAGCGCTTGTATCTCCGCACGGTCAACAATACGAAGGCTTAGTTCTGTTTCTTTAGCGCGGCTCTTTAGCGCGTTTTCAATCCACAGGCGCATGGAGTCCTCGCTAGGAAGGTTGTCCGCTGCGCATGCTATTTGAATATCAATGGTGTTCACGTCTACGAACGATCGTGGTTTGTTGGGTTGTTTTGTGCAGCACGTTCGGCTTTTTCGTAAGCTTCGACAATGCGTTGCACGATGACATGTCGCACGATGTCGCGCGAATTGAAAAAGGTAAAGCCTATGCCTTCAACATCCTCAAGCACCTCGATTGCATGACGTAGGCCTGAATTTTGGCCACGAGGCAAATCGATCTGCGAGGGGTCACCCGTTATAACGGCGGTAGAGCCAAAACCCAAGCGTGTGAGAAACATTTTCATCTGTTCGCGCGTCGTATTTTGACTTTCATCTAAGATGACAAAGCTGTTATTCAATGTACGGCCACGCATGTAGGCGAGTGGCGCAATTTCAATAATGCCACGCTCTATAAGTTTACCGACGGTTTCAAAACCCAGCATTTCATAGAGGGCATCATAGAGTGGGCGCAAGTATGGGTCGACTTTTTGGGCCAGATCGCCGGGTAAAAACCCCAGTTTCTCACCGGCTTCAACAGCAGGTCTAACGAGCAGTATGCGCTCTACTTCGTCTTGCAGTAGAGCTTCTACGGCACAGGCAACCGCTAAATACGTTTTGCCGGTACCCGCAGGGCCAACACCGAAATTAATATCGTTGGTACGAACTTGTGATACGTATTCTTGCTGGTTAACGCCGCGCGGCTTAACAACAATCTTTTTTGTTTTGATATGACTCGCTGAAGCGATAGCGGAATCAATTTCGCTAAGCTGAGAGTCCATGCCTATTTCTTGAAGCACTAAATGCACGTCATCAGGTGACAGTTCGTTTGAGTGTTCGGTGCTGGCAAAAAGCTGTTTAATAACGCCTAGAGCGGCCTTACATTGGACAGCTTCGCCGGCAAATTGAAAGGTGTTGCTCCGATGCTTTATCTCCACGGATAAACGTCGTTCAATTTGCTTAATGTGGGCATTAAATTGGCCGCAAAGCGTCGCGAGACGTCGTGCATCTTGCGGCTCAAGCGTGAGGGTTAATTGCTTAGTGTCTGTGTTCAAAGGGCTGTGGATGCCTGATTTAGGAATATGGGCGTAGCGTAACCTATTCGTGAGAGCGGAAAAAGTTCTTCGTGTAACTTTTCATACTCTCACGAGCGGTTTGTGGCGCTAAAATTCGCGTTATGGGTAAATCAATCGAGTTCAGAGCCCAATAAAATACCGCGTAGCGAGTTTGGAAGTGCCTGCTCGATAAGTACATCAGCAAACTTTCCGATTAATTCAGGCTGATCGCATTTAAAGTTTACAACACGGTTGTTTTCCGTGCGGCCACTGAGTTCGCCCGGGTCTTTTTTACTGACGCGGTTGACTAATACTCGTTCCGTATTTCCTACCATGCGTCGACCAATGGCCTGAGACTGCTGAGTGATACGATCCTGTAAGATCTTTAAACGTGCTTTTTTCTCAGTCATTGGTGTTTCGTCGGGTAGCTCCGCGGCCGGAGTTCCGGGGCGTGCACTGTATATAAAGCTAAACGAATGATCGAAGCCCACATCCTGAATAAGGTTCATAGTGGCTTCAAAATCGGCGTCGGATTCTCCGGGGAAGCCAATAATAAAATCTGACGATAAGCTGATTTCGGGCCGGATAGTCCGTAACTTACGAAGCTTTGATTTATATTCGATTGCTGTATGTCCGCGCTTCATAGCCATAAGAATGCGGTCAGAACCACTTTGTACGGGTAAGTGTAAGTGGCTCACCAGTTCGGGAACTTCGGCATAGGCCTGAATTAAAGATTCTGTGAACTCTACTGGGTGGGACGTGGTGTAACGAATTCGGTCAATACCGTCAATTTTCGCCACTAAGGCAATAAGCTCGGCAAGGTCAACTATGGTGTCATCGAGACCTTCCCCACGGTAGGCATTCACGTTTTGGCCAAGAAGGTTAACTTCGCGAACATCTTGTGCGGCTAAGTGTTCTATTTCGCGAAGAACATCGGCGAGCGGACGGCTGACCTCTTCTCCGCGTGTATAAGGTACAACGCAGAAGGTACAGTATTTCGAGCAGCCTTCCATAATGGATACAAAGGCACTTGGGCCGTCTACTTCAGGATCAGGTAGGCGGTCAAATTTTTCGATTTCGGGAAAACTAATATCAACTACAATGGCGCCACTTTCCTGCTTTGTTTCAATCATTTCAGGTAAGCGGTGCAAAGTTTGCGGACCAAAAATAAGATCGACAAACGGTGCGCGTTTTGCAATCTCGCCCCCTTCTTGGCTGGCCACACAACCGCCAACGCCAATGATCAAGTCGGGATTTTTTGCCTTTAGGTGCTTCCATCGCCCCAATTGGTGAAAAAGCTTTTCTTGTGCTTTTTCACGGATTGAGCAGGTATTTACCAATAAGACGTCGGCTTCTTCGGCATCATCGGTGCGAACCATGTCGTGGCTTTCGCCTAGTAAATCGCGCATACGAGAGGAATCGTACTCATTCATCTGGCAGCCGTGAGTCTGAATGAAGAGTTTTTTACCGGTCTTTTCGGGTGTTGCTGTCGAGTCTGTCATGGTTACGTGTGCGCTGCTCAAAAAACGAGCGCGAATTATACTTACCTGCTACGCGAAAACCTAGTTTTATGGTGATACTGGGCGTGAATACTTGTTTTTTGGGGTTTCAGCCCAATATTCTTTACTCGAAATTGCTTTGTTGGGCGCGGTTTGCCGATTGGGCGTACACTTTTCTATTCAGTACTAGGTTCTTATGGCAACTTCTCCGACTTACAAGGTTATTTTTTATAATCAAAATCACGTTTATGAGGTTTATGCTCGCGCCATATACCAAAGTGAAATGTATGGCTTTATCGAGGTCGAAGAGTTTATTTTTGATGAAAAAAGCAAAATGGTTGTGGACCCTAGCGAAGAAAAGTTAAAAGCCGAGTTTGCAGGCGTAAAGCGCTCGTATATCCCTTTGCATTCATTGATCCGTATTGATGAGGTTGAAAAGGAGGGCCCCGTTAAAGTGCTAGACGTAAAAGCCGGAGACAAGGTCTCCTTGTTTCCTGGGCGGCCTCGCACGCCTAAATCTGAATCGGAATAAGGTTGTGTCAGAATAAGCCCTATCTGAATAAATCTGTATCTTATTGGGTCATCCTTAGTTGGCGGGATTCGTGATTGGTCTGCTGACACACTAGAGGACAGAATAGATTGGGTAGAGGAGAGGACGCCGGCAGGGTTGCAATCGAGAAGGTTACAATCAATAAGGTTTCATAAAATAAAGTTGCTATAAATAGAGTTGCTATAAATAGAACTGCTATAAATAGAACTGCTATAAATAGAACTGCTATAAATATTACCAACTTGGTATAAGTCTATGCCCTTACATTTTACGCACAGAGGCTCCGGTGAGCCTGTAGTACTTATTCACGGTTTATTTGGCTCTCTCGAAAATGTTGGCGGCATTGCACGTTTACTCTCCGATGAATTTCACGTGTATTCTGTCGATCTTCCAAACCACGGTCGCTCCTACCATTCTGATACATTCGAATTAGAATCTATTGCGGCTGATTTAGCGCAGTGGATGACTGAACAAGGTATTGATTCTGCGCATCTGGTTGGGCACTCGCTTGGCGGTAAAGCTGCGATGGAGCTTGCATTGCGGTACCCGTCTAAGATTCGCTCCCTTGTTGTGCTCGATATCGCTCCAGTGAAATATCAAAATAGACACGTTCAGGTTTTTGCGGGCCTACAAGCGGTCGATCTAAGCAAAATCACACAACGGCGAGAAGCTGATACTGTGCTACAAGGTTATGTAGACGATGCGGCTGTGCGTAGTTTTCTATTGAAAAACTTAAGTAAGCAAAAAGATGGAAGCTTCGCATGGCGGATGAATTTGCCGTCAATCGCGCGCGCTTACCCAGATCTTATTGGCCCCAACGTAAATGAGTCGTCGCCGAGTGCCGCGTTGTTTGTTAAGGGCGGTGATTCTGATTATATTGCTGAGGAGCACCGCGCTGAAATCTTAGCGCGATTCCCGAATACCCAGTTAAAAGTCGTTGGGAATACTGGGCACTGGTTACACGCCGAAAAGCCAAATGTGGTCGCGCGTCTAATTCGGAATTTTGTAAGCGATAATGTTTAGATGGTTGAAGAAAAATAGCTAAACGACGATTCGCAAATGGCTAAACGACGATTCGCAAATGGCTAAGCGACGATTCGCAAATGATTAAACGCGATAATTTAACCGTCTAAGAACGTATTAAATTACCGTAAGCCTCTATCATGTACTATTCCCCTTCACCCGCAGAAAACTAATTGTCATGAATCTCAAAGCTAAATACTTTGTGACTATTTGGGTCGACATGTACTTCTAACCAATCGTTATTACTGTCTCCAAAAACTTCTACACGTGTAAAGTTTTTGGGCGAACGATGACTCCCTAGTTTGGGTTTATCTATTCGAAAATAATGGCTGTCACCATGAGTTAGTACGACAGGTTTTTTAAAGGCTTTGATTTTTTTGTGAAGGGCCTTGATAAAAAACGCATAGGCCTTTGTCGTTGATTTATCTTGTTGGCCGCCTAAACCAGGGTTGGCGTGAATCGCGATCATAATGGCTTTTTCTTGATTTTTATCGGCTTGGCCAAAGGTATAGTTAAGCCACGCTAAGGCTGCGTCTTCGCGATGAGCGATTTCCTGTTTCCTGGGGGCGCGTTTCTTTTTTGATAATTTTGCAAAGGCATACCTGCCATTGTGACTGCCAACAATATGTATTGTTGCAAAGCGCACGCCGTTAAGGCTCCAGCTGGAATTCTCGACAAATTCAGGGAACTTTTTTTGCGTGTTAGCTTGGGTAACCAGTCCCAAGTTCTTGTGCAGTTTTTTGGCTTTTTGTGGTGAGTAGAAACGTTTCCGTAAGGCGTCTAGTCGTTCAAGTGGATCAAAATTACCGGCTAATTTACGATGACAGTCTGTCCATTCATTATCCCCGGGGCTTAGAATAAACATGGTGTTAAAGCGTGAAAAACGTTGCTCTCTATCGCGAAACAAGTGATCTCCGCAGGACTCGCCGCCATTTTTAATGTCACCCACATGCAATAACCAGCGAGGTTCAGCGGCATTGATCTGCGCAACTAATTGGTCGAGGTCTTTATTGTGGGTGCCGGGTTTTACGCCATAGGGGAAGTCGCCTGTAAGCGCGAAGGTGTATCTTTGGTCTTCAGCATAGCTTGTGCAAATAAAGGTGCTGAGGATGAAAACTATTAGCGTAAGGGGTATAGCCGCATAACGCTGAGGTGCGAAAATTTTTGACATAATCATAAGGTAAGTCGCGATTGGGCTGGAGAGGCTCATATGACGTAAATATGAAGCGAACATGAAGTCAATATGTAGAGCATGATAGGAGCTGCATAATACAAAGAACATAATACAAAGAATAGTGTACGAAAACGTTAGTACGAATAATTTGCACTAGACCCGCCATGATGAATGAACCTTGGGCCTAGTGTTAAAGGCCTATGATACAAGCTAATGACACTGAGCCCAGAGCGCAGAAAAAATTCTGCGCTCTAAGGTTTACGCTAGTGCTTGTCGAACCGAAGCTAACTTCACGCAGTTAATAAAGACTTTCATTGCCTTGTCGACATCCCCAACGGATGGAACAGTCGGCGCGATACGAATATTCGAATCATCTGGATCGTTCCCGTAAGGGAAGGTTGCACCTGCAGGGGTAAGTTTGACGCCAGCCGCAGCCGCCATTGCAACGACAGTCTTTGCAAGTCCTGGAAGCGTATCGAAAGAGATGAAATACCCGCCTTGTGCCGACTCCCATTCGCCTAACACGTTATCACCAAAGGCTTCTTCAAGGTGTTTTAGAACACTCTCAAATCGTGGTTTGATGATAGCGGCATGCTTACTCATGTGAGTCGTAAGGCTTCCGGCGTCTTCAAAAAATCGTGTGTGACGTAATTGGTTAACTTTGTCGGGGCCGATAGTGATAAAGCCTAAAGACTTTTGAAGTCCCTTCAAGTTAGCCGTGCTGCCACCAATAAACGCAACGCCTGCACCGGCAAAGGTTATTTTAGACGTAGAGGCAAATTGCAGAACGCTGTCTTGAGTGCCAGCCGCTTCACATGCATCGAAGATACTCGATAATGCGGGTGCATCAGAGGATAAGGCGTGGATAGCGTAAGCGTTATCCCAAAATATTCGGAAGTTCTTACCTGCTACGGTCGCTAGTTGTGCTATTCGGCTGACAACATCATCGCTGTACACCACACCGGTAGGGTTCGAAAAGCGTGGTACGCACCAGATGCCCTTAATGCTAGAATCACTTTTCACTAGCGCTTCTACGGCATCCATATCGGGGCCGTCGGCGTTCATGGCAACCGTTACCATCTCTATGCCTAGATGCTCACATACTGAATAGTGGCGATCGTAGCCGGGAACCGGACAGATAAATTTAACTACCCCTTCTTTGCTCCAAGCACTGTCGGCGCCAGCGAGGCCATAAAGGTGGGCGATACTCATGGCTTGGTGCATCAGTGTTAGGCTGCTGTTTCCTGCGGCCATAATGTTGATCGCGGGAATACCCAGCATGTCAGCACCAAGGTCGCGCGCCTCACTAATACCGTCTAGGCCGCCATAATTACGAACATCAATGCCATCACGACTAATGTAGTTGCCAGCTAAAATGCCGTCTAGCGAATCGGATAGGCTAACTTGCTCGGAAGAGGGCTTGCCCCGTGTTAAATCGAGCTGTAAGCCTGAAGCTTTAAAGTTTTCGAATTCTTGTGAAAGCTCAGCTTCCCAAGCGCTTAACTGTTCTGGACTGGCGGACGCTAGTTCCAATGGTATATCCTCGGCTTTATTGATGTATTTTCAGAAAGTTCAAGATTATACCTCGTTGTTTTCCGCTAAAATAGATACCAACTCAACTCAGGGATAAATGTATGAGCCTAAAGGCACTTTTATTGGTTTTATCACAGCTTTTGTTGCCGAAATTGGCGATAAGTCGCAAGTGCTAACATTTTTGTATGCAACAGATAAGTCGGTAAACCCTTGGATGCTATTTGCCTGTGTATCTTTAGCGCTTGTCACGGCCACAGGACTGGGTGTTATTGCCGGAAATACGCTAGGGTCTTTTGTCTCGGCTAAATACTTAGCGTTGTTCGCGGGGACCGGGTTTTTGTTACTTGGTTGTTTGAGCCTTTGGAGTGCAACTCAGCTATGATTTTATTTCGATCTTAGCTAGTGCCTATCCATAGCTAGTGCCTATCCATAACTAGTGCCTATCCATAAGTAGGGCTCTGCTGCGGAGGGCTTTAAACAGTCATCTTCGCACTACAAGATGCAGTAACTCACATCTGGGGTTTTCATCTTTTCTCGTGATGAGCCATTTGTGGATGGACACTTGCTAGCGATATCTACGAGTAACTAGAACAAACTTTATAAAGAAGCTATATGAGTAAGCTATATGAGTAAGTTATATGAGTAAGTTATATGAGTAAGTTATATGAGTAAGCTATATGAGTAAGCTATATGAGTAAGTTATATGAGTAAGTTATATGAAGAAGCCATATGAATAAATTATTTGAAAGCAGCGGTTTTTTGCCATTTGGCAGTCTTTCATTAAATGATGGCCGTTCACTGGACTTTTTAGCGCTACCGCCAATACTTCGTGTTCTGCTTACAACCGATGGGACGGTGACGAAAACCCTAGAGAGTTATTTCTGGGAACCCGTTCAGGTTCAATGCATTTCGCAATCACGTCAAATTGCGAGTGAGGCTATTGAGTCTATAGAGGTGGAATGTGGGGATTCATATTTACAGCGTCGTGTAAGTCTTGTCGGGGAGCATTCAGGCAATTGCTACGCTACAGCTGATTCACGTATTAATACCGCTTTGTTGCCAGTCGATATTACCGAGGCCTTAGAAGCGAATACTCTAGGTATCGGTGAGCTATTACGTGAAAGTGGTTTGGAAACCTACAGAGAGCTGTTGGCGATTGGTTTTAGTCATGACGACGACGATACTCGCTACCGAATAGAACGGAGCTATCGAATTGTTATGGGCTCACACCCGTGTATTGAAATTATCGAGTTTTTCCCGGTTGCTCTGTATAAAGCGTTAAGCGCTGTTTAAGCTTTTATTTGGGTAAAATCCATATGTACGATATTCCGCAGCGTAAATTCGCCCTGTGCGCAATGCGGCTGGGTCGTTTTTGATCGAATCTATGATCTTTCGTTTACCGGTAAAGTAACAGAAAATTTCGCCCCGCCTAGAGAGTCAGAGTCGCCAATCGAAATTGTGCCCTTGTGCCATTCGACAATTCGAACCGCAATGGCGAGTCCCATGCCATGCCCTTGGTATTCTGTTTCATCCTTGGTCTTCCAGAAAGGCTTAAATATATGGTCTTTGTGGTCATCGTCTATGCCTTTACCATCATCTTCGATGTCGATACAAATACACGATAGAGTGTCGCAACTACGAATGTTAATAGTGACGTGCTGCACAGCGAAGCGAGTCGCATTGTTGACGATGTTATTAAATAACATAGCCAACATGTTTTTATCACCAAAAACATGTAGAGAGTCGCTAGGGCATATTAGCTTTACATTGATGTCGTCATCGCGTTGACGAGAAAATAGCTGTGTTAAATATCCGTTTACTTCTATGCTTTTATTGTCAAATTGAATTCGACCTTCGTCTATGCGGGCATAATCGAGCAGATGATTGATCAGTGTTTCCATCTCATCAATATCATTACTTACGCGCGCTGAATATTTTTCTTTTAATTCAGGGTTGTTTGTCTCCGCTAAGGCGTCAAGACCAAAACGTAGCCGTGCTAATGGGGTTTTTAAATCGTGTGATACGGCGCGCCCTAGAAGCTTGTTATCTTGTATCAGTGATTGAATTCTATCAGCCATGCGATTGAATTCCAGTTCAATTTCTGAAATGTAGGACATTCGGGTGATTTTTATACGTGAGTCGAGTTTTCCCTTACCAAAACTTAACGCCGTTTTTCGTAGATCGATTAGTTGTTTCATGAGCGGCGATAGCCAAATAAGAATAAATAAGACGATGCCTAAATAAAATGTCAGGGTTAGTATTAAGTTTAGCTTCGAATGTTCTTGTATTTCTGTTAGTGGCGGGAGGTTTACACTGAGCGTTTGGTTACTAGACGTTAGCAAATAATGAAGTGAAACTTCGCCGTCAGACTCGAGCGCGAGTATCTCGCCATTCGAAAGCTGTTTTTCAAGCTCGAGGGGAAGTGGAAAATCGTCGTGGTGAATTAAACTTGCACTTAGGTGGGATGTCTCATTCCAGTTTGAAAGAGAGAACTTTGCATTGCCTTCAATACTGTTTGCAAGATCATGTACGAATCGTTCATAAATAACAACGCTAGACGAGTGTGAGTTACTATTGTCGTTCGTGAGAGAGTGAACTTGATTGAGTAGCCAGCCTAAGCCAACAACCACGACCAAAATTTCTACAATTAGAGATATAGCAAGACGTCGCATGATTTACCACGCGTCTTCAGCAAAAAGATATCCCTTGCCCCAAATAGTTTTAATCTTAGTGGGGTTGCTGGGGTTGTCGTTTAATTTTTTGCGTAACCGAGATACGCGAATATCGATGGACCTATCAAATCCGTCGTAATCTATACCTCGTAATTGGGCGACCAAATCGTTTCGACTAATAACTTTTCCGGCATTGACGGCTAATAACCAGAGTACGTCAAATTCATTTGAGGAAATCGATACGGGCTCTCTATCGATGCAAACGGTTTTTGAGTTTGAATCAATACTCAGAGAGCCGAAGCTGCGTATGCTTCGTTGCGCTTGTTCGTGCTTGCGTCGTAGTAAGGCTTTTACTCGTGCCAGTAAAACTCGAGGTTTTACCGGCTTGGTTAAATAGTCATCTGCGCCTAACTCTAGACCAAGAACTTCATCGGATTCTTCATTGAAGGCTGTGAGCATTAGAATGGGGTTGTCAAAAAAAACTCTAACCTCCTTGCAGACATCGAAACCACTTTTCTCTGGCAGCATGATATCTAATACAACTAAGTCGGGTCGGTCTTCTTCGATGAGCTCGACCGCGGTATCGCCCCGATTCGCTAAACTTACTTGATAGCCGTGATCAGTAAGATAATCGCTGATCCAAACGGCTAGAGAGGGATCATCTTCTACGACTAAAATATGATCTTGATGGGCTTGCATTAAAATAGCCTCCAGTTGGATGATTCACGTTTTCGCGATTGGTATACCCAGGAAACTTTTACAGCCGAAGAAGCGATGACTATTGAACCGCTTATTATTTCGAATTGAATACTTTCTGGTGATTTAAAGGCGTAAGTATATTGACTTAGCTTGTTACCGTCCCAGCAGGCTAAAGCCTGCTCCTGATCTTTTTCGTATAGGCAATACGAGCTGTGAGCGGGAGTGCTCCAGCTTAAGCGGATTTTTTGGTAGCATACTTGTCCTTGACGCAATGCTACACAACGATTCGGTTTTGTATGCAAGCTATTTTCTGCGCCGTGGCTTAGAGCACTGCTTAGGCTCAAACTTAGACTAAAGACTAGGCCAAAACTTAGGCAGAAGAATGGTCTAACAAAAGTAGTCAGAAATGACAGGCGGGTTGTGGCCTTCATTATTATCTGCTGTCCCTAATTAAAATACGTAGTTAATCGTGCTAAAAATTATGCTGACGTCGTCACTCGCTATGAGTGGGCTATCCGTAACTTCATTGGGTAGTTGGGCAAAGGCTGCGAAACTTCGAAATACCCAGTGTTCATCAATAGGATAAGCAAAACCAATAAGACCCGTGTACGTGAGACTTGAATTCGCTTGGTATTCAGGGAAGTTGATTGTGGTTTCGTCAGCGTCGATTCCATACCAGTAATCATTTGTTTTTGCGGATGTATATTGAGCACTTAATATCGCGTGAAAATTCCAGTTGCGTACCTGCCAGCCTCGACCAACGCGAAGTGTACTGGTATAGCCGTGTGCTGCGAAAGTATCCGTAACTAAGCGATATTGGAGAATAACATTACTTAAATGACTTGTGATGCGTACACCAGACCCTGAATAGATGCTTTCTCTTGATAGGAGTTTTCGCTCTCGTCGACTCTGCACACTGCCATCATTGTTGGGTTTGTCTTGCTCGTTTATAGCGTTATTAATGCTTGCCGCTAGTATGTCGACACTGATGTTGTTGTTTTCAAAAGCGGTATAACCAAGGCTAACACCGTCTTGCGAAGCCTGAGAGGCTTCAAAAAATAATTTTCCATGGTGATATTCACCGCTGACGATAGGGCTGATCAAAAATTCATCGTTTTTTTGAGGTGCGTATTTGAGGGGGCTGTCAAAATACCCCGCAGCAAGTCCCAACTCTACATAACCACTATTGCCGTTAGGCATAACATGTCCTGGCCCGGAATTTTGGACACCGCTAGCGATATCGGCCGCAAATATACGGACAGATAGAAGCAGTAGGGCAAAAAACAAATAGGCTGAGAGCTTCATGGAGACATAAAATCCAATGTTAAGAATCAATACAATTATAGACCGATATCAGGCAATACTTAGTCATTAATAGCTTTGAGTATTTCGACATTATACTCTGAATATGGTGTGGGCTCGTAACAAAATGTATCCGTGCTGCAGGGTTGGTTGAGGGGCTGGTTCAAGTGCGGGGTTCTTTACGGTACGTATTAATCTCGGAACCCAAAAAAGACTGCATAAATCGGGCATGTAGCTAACGTATAATTGAGATCCAAATTGCTCGAGCAGATACAAATTGAAACACTTACAAACAACTCGATACAACTCATAATTCACAAAACCCTACACTAGCCGAAAATTATTAATCCACAGATTTTTGGAGTAGCGATGAAATATTCACGTATATCACAGGGAATAAGTTTATCCGTTGTTATGTTGACGGGCGCCTCGTACGCACAACAGAGCGCTATTGATGGCTCAATTAATGCCAGTGATGATGTTGAAGAGTTAACGGTTATCGGTAAAATTCGAGAAGGAGATTACGCCTTTATAACAGAAGATACACAAAAGCTTGTTGAGACCGCAGGATCTTTAGGTGACCCTTTAAGTGCAGTGTTTTCGTTGCCTGGAGTTATAGCCGCGGGCGGTGAGGGCGGTGAGCCCGCTGTTCGAGGTTCAAGTCCGGCTGATAATTCGTATATTGTCGATTTTTTACCGGCCAGTGACGTGTTTCACGATTTTGGTGTGTCGGTGTTTAGTGAGTTTATTCTTCACGACTTTCAAATGTACTCTGCGAGTTTTGGGCCAGAGTATAGCGGCGCTACCGGTGCCATATTCGATGTGACATTACGTGATCCAAAAAATGAAATTTTTAATGGTGTTGTCGATATTTCGATGTTGCGTTCGGGAGTCTTTCTAGAAAGCGGTCTTACAGAGAACTCGGCTTTTTATATTTCGGCTAGAAAGAGTCTGTTGCATGTGTTTGTTAATAATGAGGATGCATCAGATGAAGAGGAAGGCTTTAACGTTAAGCAAATTCCAGAAGATACGGATTATCAATTTAAATATCAATGGAAGCCATCGAATAAACATGCACTTACCGTATCTGCGAACGGGTCCTCGGATGATGCCGAAGCTGAATTCACCTCCCAAGCCGATTTTGTCCGCAGTAATCCCGATTTTGAAGGTGAGGCCGGCATTCATAATAGCGCACATGGCGAAAGTTTGTTATGGCGGAGTATTTTTGACAATGGCCATGAGTTAAAAGTTGGCGCCGGTAAATTATCAAATAATTGGCGTGTATTTTGG
This sequence comes from Flavobacteriales bacterium, assembly GCA_047638775.1. GTDB lineage: Bacteria > Pseudomonadota > Gammaproteobacteria > Pseudomonadales > Cellvibrionaceae > Agaribacterium. The sequence continues at coordinate 9,556 of JBLIMQ010000017.1, read as the reverse complement.
GGGAATGGTTATAGCCAAGATATTAATCTGGCTCAAAAAAATATTAAGGCTCAATATACCATTCCATTGGGCGAACGCTTTAAGTTAACACTGGGTGGTGAAAATCGTAACTATGATTATCACTATTATCTTAACGAGGTTTTGTTTGTTTGCACGGAGTTCGATGTCGATTGTAGTTTGAACCGTCGCGAACGAATAGAAGAAACAAACGATCTTAAGCTGAATGAAAAAAGTGTTTATGTTAATTCGCACTGGTCGCCAGTTGATCGAATTGATTTGGACTTGGGATTTCAGCAGCAAAAAAATGACTATACTAATGAGACATTCCATCACCCTAGAATCGCAGCTTCGCTTCAATTAAATGATACTTGGAAAATTCACACTAAAGCGGGGAGTTATAATCGATTTCCAGATTTAGAAACAATATTGCCGGAAATAGGAAACCCGAATTTACATTCTCCACGTGCTGAACATTTTACCCTAGGCGTAATGCATACCGTAGGTGAAAGTTGGAACGTAAGCTTAGAAGGTTACTATAAAACCTTGGAGGACTTGCCGTTGGCACTGCGTAATGGCGATATTGACGAGTCTGATTTGTATTCGAACGATACCAAGGGTAAGGCTTACGGTGTTGATCTGTTAATCAATAAAAACTTAACAGATAAATGGTATAGCTGGGTTTCATTGAGTTACGGGAAAAGCAATCGTACAAATGAGCGAACGAGTGTAACGAGGGATTATTATTTAGATACGCCTGTTATCGCGAATTGGGTATTAAACTATCAGGCGACGTCTAAATTTAACATCTCTTGGCGGTGGACTGCACGCAGCGGTGCTGCAAATACGCCGATTACGGGCGTGCAGGATAATCCATTCTTTGAGGGAGCCGTGTTGCCGGAATATGGTGATGCGTATTCAGAGCGGTTACCGCTATACAGTCGTTTAGATCTTCGGTTTAAGTGGGATATGCACGTATTCGGTTTGGAGTCAGCGTTAATGGTCGATATTATCAATGCAACGAATCGTCAGAATGTAACAGAAAGAACACTTGATTTTGATCGTGTAAATTCTACAGATGATCCCGTTTTAACTGAAGACACTGTTGGGAATGGTATTCAGCCGGCCTTAACCTATCGAGTGATATTTTAAGGGTTTTACTGTGCTTGCCGAGATAGCTGAGGGGGTATAGATATTGAGTATTAAAAAATTTACTCGCCTAAACGCAGGCGAGTAAATTTTATTTTCATGGCGTAAGTTCGTTAAAACTTAAGGCTAGCTTCAAGCGATATAGTTCGTGGTCTGCGAATGAAACTGTAGTGGGTATTGGTGCCAAACTGTGACTCCGATAATGGCGCGTTACTTGTAAACGATGGGATATATTCGTCAGTGAGGTTTTTACCCAGTAGCGCAATTGCCCAGTGTTCGCTGTCTAGGCCTAGGCGCATCGATAGCATATTATACCCATCAATAGCGCCGCTTGGATCTAGGTTACTATGAACTTGGTGGCTGGCAATGCGTTGATAATCAACGAAGCCAACAAAGTCGATGTCTTTAAGTACTGTTCTACGGTAGTCCAACCCTAAGTTAACAGTGTATTTAGGAGTGTAGACGCCACGCTTGTCAGTGTAATCACAAGTGTCTATAGTGCCATCATTATCAATATCTATACCGTCAGGTGTTTGGCCTGCGTAGCAATTACCATTTTTAAAGTCGTCGTAGTTGAAATCTAATAAAGCTACGCCGTAGCGAGCGGTTAATCCATCGTCAATTAGCCAGCGACCATCAACCTCAATACCTTGAACGCTAGTCTCTTTTGCATTGCCAACATTAAATCCCACGGCGCCATCGAACTGGCTAATTTGTAAGTCTTTGTAGTTTGTGCGATACAGTGCGACATTGAGTTCGCCCTGGCCGTCTGCGAGACTCGATTTAAATCCAAGCTCAAAGGCTTGGGCTGTCTCTTCTTCAAACTCAAAACGCAAATTTGGATTTTCTTCTATCTCTTCTATCTCTTCGATATCAACTGACGCATGATCAGTTGCAAAATTACCGACACTGTTTGATCGTGGGTCAAAACCGCCGGCTTTAAAGCCAGTGGTGAATGTTGCATAGGCCATCATATCGTCATTAATGGTGTATTCGACGTTAACGAGAGGGGTAAAGGCTGATTCGCTGCGAGAACCTTCAGCACTGTGGCCGGCCCATTCAAATGTCTCGCTGCTAAGTTGTTCGGTTTCGATGTCGAAAGCGAAGAAGTACAAAAACCCTAGGTCGGCATTATCGATAACTTCATTACTTGAAGCCTCAATAACATTGATAGACTTCGTCCCATTTTTTTCCTCTTCGGTATAGCGCGCGCCGAGAGTCAAGTGCCACTGTTCATTAATATGCCAGGTTGATTGAGCAAAGAGGGCCCAAGTATCGGAGGTTTGGGTAAAGTCCCTAAGTACTCCTGTATTGGCAAGAGAGGAGCTAATTGCGCCAGTTAAGAAATTTGTCGGGCTAATCTTGAGAATATCCGTGAAGTCTTGTTCGTAATCTTGATAGAACAGGCCGCCAATCCATTCAAAGCTGTCACTTGCAGGTGAGGTAATACGAATTTCTTGACTGAACTGGCTATAGTCTTCTATAAGGGTTAAGTCAATAATCTCGGCGGCCACGTCATCACAGTCGCAGAGTTCGTCATAATTAAAGTCTAGCCAGCCGCTGACAAAGCTTAGCTTGTAATCATTAAACTCGTAATCGGCGATCAGTGTTGTGTTGTTAATTTCATTGTTGCTGAAATCAAGAGTATCGACTTGGCGAACGTAGTCACGCTCGCTTTCGATTGGCGGTTGTCCAAGCGCGGTAAGTGCTTCTAGGTATGTTGCGCCGCCGCTAGTAATGGGTATGTCTTGAGTGATCTCAATTTGTCGGCCAGTTGTGTCTAGCGAATTATTTTCATGTTTAACGAACAATGTCAGATCATCTGTTGGCGCCCAATCTAGGCTTAATCGATAGGTTGTTTCGTCGGTACTGGGTTGTTCGGTATCGTTAAAGCTATTGGTAAAATAACCATCGTCTTGATAGCTTCTTGCTGCAAATCGCGCGCGAACCTTTTCAGTGATAGGGCCTGAAATAACACCATTGATTTCATTAGTATTATATTCTGGTTCGTATGAGTAGTTCAGTCTTCCTTCTAGCTCATTAGTGGGGCGAGCCGTTGTAATATTCAGCGCTCCAGCAATGCTGTTCTTACCAAAAAGTGTTGATTGCGGGCCGCGTAACATTTCTACGCGTTCAAGATCCATCATCGGTGCGCGAAATAATTGCGCTCTTCCGTAGTAAATCCCGTCGACATAACTGCCAACACTTTGTTCAAAGCCTTGGCTGTTATCAGAGCCTATGCCACGTATACGGACCTGCGTACTAATACCTGTTTCGGTAAAGTGAATGTTGGGCAGGTACATTGTCATGTCTTCGAGGTTCCCGATTCCGGCCTCAACTAGCTTCTCGCCACTCACAGTGGCGATCGAGATAGGAACGTCTTGCAGGCTTTGGACCCGCTTTTGGGAGGTGACGATCATTTCTTCTAGTCGAGGTTTTTTACTGCCCTCCTGGGCTGTAGAAATTGTGCTTAGCGTAATTGCACCAATGGCTGCTGCGAGAATAGATGGCGAAAGTAATGTGTTGCGGCGATTTTGAGAAAGCATTTGGATTGTCTCCCTTAGCTAGGACCTGCCATGGTCCAAATCCAAGTCGGTGTGCTTAACATAGCTCACCAACCGACATAAATTATTGTTGTTTTTTAGTAGCTCTAATATCAGGCGCAATAATAGGGTGCGACTAATATATAACATAAACGAGTATAGGTGAAAAATTAAAATTTTGGTGGAGATTTTAATTCCTACGATAGCATAACGCACGAATATGACGGCTCCAATGTATAACCGTCACATTATGAATAACATTAAACGTGATAATACGATTTATACCATTGCACGAACTGGCCAATACCTTCTTTTAACGTGGTTTTGGGTTGAAAGTCGGTGGCGTTAATGAGTGCACTAACATCGGCATAGGTTGATGCAACGTCACCAGGCTGCATTGGCATAAAGTTTTTCTTGGCTTCTATTCCTAGCGCGCCCTCGATCGTTTCGATAAATTCGAGCAAGCTTACTGGAGCATTATTACCAATATTAAATATTCTATATGGCGCATAACTTGATGAGGGGTCGGGTGATTCTGCATTCCAGTTCGTATCACCTTGAGGAACTCGGTCACTGATACGAATTACGCCTTCGACAATATCGTATATATAGGTGAAATCACGGCTCATATCACCATGGTTATAAACGTCGATGGTATCGCCGTTTAAGATTTTTTTCACGAACTTAAAATAGGCCATATCGGGGCGTCCCCATGGTCCATAGACGGTGAAAAATCGTAATCCTGTCGTTGGTAAGTCGAACAAATGGCTATAGGTGTGGGCCATTAATTCGTTAGATTTTTTACTGGCGGCATAGAGCGATACTGGGTGGTCGACGTTATGTTGCTCTGAGAATGGTTGAGCCTTGTTTGCGCCGTAAACGGAGCTTGATGAGGCGTAGCAAAGGTGAGCCGTTTTGGCATGTCTGCAACATTCAAGAATATTCATAAAACCCAGTATGTTTGAGTCTACATACGCGTGCGGATTTTCAATTGAATAGCGAACGCCGGCTTGTGCTCCTAAGTGAATTACTCGGTCAAAGCTGTGCTGTTCGAAAAGGCCTTCAATAGCCCTCCTGTCGGCTAGGTCCATGGGTATAAAAGCAAAGGTGTTAAATTCTGCCAGGACCTTTAGACGATCGGTTTTTAGGCTAACGTCATAATAGTCGTTAAGATTGTCTATACCGATAACACTATCGCCACGCGCAATGAGTTTCTGTATAAGGTGGAAACCAATAAAACCGGCGGCACCGGTGATTAAAATATTCATATGTTTGGTTGGCGCTAGATGAAGATGAGAGGGGATTCTACGCAATTTTTAGGTCTAATGCATCGTGCGGCACCCAGTACTTGAGGGCTTTCACCTGAAGTTACTGCAGTATGGGGCTTTTCTGGTTGATTTGGTGACGATTTACACTGTTGTCGCGAGTTGTGACTGCGCTGTCATGTGACACAGCTATTATCTAAATTAAAGCATTTTTAGTTAATAAGAAATAAGCCTGCTGTCTCAATTCGACGAATAAGTAGGTGGGCGTACGCCTACAAATATTGTACACTCAGATGCTATATTTGCTGCAAAATGGCCTTCTAGATGTTGATTGAAAAACAACCACGGAGTGCAGCTAAAAAAAATAAAAATAAATGAATTTGAGAGTCAGCCATGGATAAAGTTTTATTCAATATGCACGATGTCATTTTATTGGTGACAGTATATCAGTGTGTATTGTTAACCGTATTATTTGGTATTAGTCGCGCTCAGTCCGTGTTATCTCGGAGTTTTGCCGGCTTATTCTTTTTGTTTAGTGCCGCAATACCTCTTGATCTGCTGATCTTACTGGGCGAAGAGTTTCGCTACTATGCCTTAGATCATTTTCCAAACCTATTTTATGCTTTTGAGTTTGGATATTGGCTACAAGGCCCAGCCTTATTGCTTTATGTGCGCTCATTAATATCTCCGGGTTTTCGGGTGCGTTGGCAAGATCTAATCTATATATCGCCTTTTGTCTTATACTTTTTACATCAAGTCGTTCTATATCATTCATTACCGACCGATATTAAAGAGCATATTCAAGAAGAATATAGTGTCTTCCAAGAGTCTTATACCATCTTATTCGTTGGCATCGCTCGTGAAGCTCTAAGGGTCTATTTTGGTGCGATCTGTGTTATCGAAATTAACCGTTATTTACGTACAGCCGCAGATAAGGCTAATTTAGCGCCAATATATGGTGGGTTGTGGTTGCGGGTATTGAGCTACGGTTGTTTAGGGTTGTGGATTGTTGGTTTGTATATCTCTTTCGCGTTAAATCTCAATGTTAGTCATGGCACAACCTTACCTGTGAATAAGGTAGGATTAACGTCTAATTATTTGTTTTGTTTTCTTTTGGGTGGGGTTGGTCTTACATATTTCTATTCGCTCTTATATACGCAAACGATCGTAAAGGAAGAGGTTCCTGTAGAGAGCAAACCCAAGCTTAAAATAAATCAGCGTCATCTAGAAAAATTAGAAGAGTTGATGAAAAACCAAAAAGCTTACATGAACTCTGCCCTTACACGCGAATATCTTGCGGATCAGGTAGGGGTATCTCCGCGGACCTTAAGTAACATCATTAAGCTAAATTTTGATTGTAGCTTCTTTTCTTATATCAACAGATATCGTGTTGAAGAAGCAAAGTCTATGTTGATTAGTCCTGAGCGTTCACAGAGCACAGTGCTTGATATTATGTACGAAGTAGGATTTCAAAATAAGGCTACATTTAACAGTATGTTCAAAAAAATATCAGGACTTACGCCGCGGGAATATCGGAAGTTGGATGTTGCGGATTCGTAATAATGTTAAATGATTGTACTGTAGCGACTTACGATTCAGTTATGTTCCGTAAGTCGTACAGGCGTTGAAGTGATTTTTTATGCGTTTCTATAATGTTTGGCTCTAGCTCAGAATTGTAAAGATTAAATCCGTAGAGCGGTGCTGAGCTCAGATGCCATCGAGGTTTTGTGATAAAGCTTACTCGATCAATGTCTTTATGTTCGGCCGCCCATTGTAGTATTTCAAAACAGAGAACGGCTCCAGGACCAAAGGTGGAAAAGTTTTCATCGTAGCCTAGCTTGTGAATATAGAGTGTTCTACCTGCGCGCAATACGAGTGCTGAAGATACGCGTATCTCAGAAAATTCAAGAAAGAACGTTATCGATTCTGAGCTCGGCGCAAGGGTTTTATGGATATGACTAAAAAAATTTATAGCCGTTTCGCCTTGGCAGTTTAAACTTGAAGACTTACCTCCTTTTCCTTTCCAGCCTGAGCCTTCAAGCCGAATAAAATCTTGAATGTCTTTTTGAACATGTTCAGTACGGCCGATGAAAAATTTATAGTCCCTAAATTCAGTTTCGATTTTACGTTTTAAACGTCGTATTTCACGGCGCATTTTTTTTGAAACTTGAGTCAATGAATCTATTGATGGTGTGTCTAAGTAGGCACTAAAACCGTTGTTTTTATGTAGACTTCGGTGCTGCTCTAAAAGAGTATGTAGAGAGCTTCCTTCTAATATATTCTCGTAATGAAGGATGTCCCAGGTTACGCCACAGCTTTCGAGCTTATTAAGCATCACTTCGAGTAATTCAGGCTTAGAGTGAGAGGGTTTAATTAAACTATCGGTAAAATAGATGTAGTGTGGATTAGCTATAGCTTCGAGGATGTTTAGGGGTTTCCCCGCGATACGGCGGGCTTGTAGTTTAAAGACATGAATGAATACGACTTGCCCTTTATCTCGTAATACGCAGACGAAGGCATTGGCTGGAAAAACACGTTTAAGTAAAGAGCTTAACCATTCCCACTTGTGGGCAAAGTTACGATTACCTTGTTGCCGGTACAGTTCAATCCATTCATTTCGAAGCCGGTCGATTTCTATTGAGTCGTGTAGGACTTGTAGGCTAAATTGAGAGTCATTTAGAGCTTGGCTTAAACGGTGGTTTGTCATGGTGAGAAAGCTATGGCGAGTGGCTAAAGCCTAATCATAGCCATTTATTTCTTTACTACTCTTTAGATGAATCAAAGTGCAGCGTAATATATGACCTAATCAGGTATTTTTGTTGATTTGCGAGGCTGCAAGAGGGCAGAGAGCATCTAGGCCATTTGAGCTGATGCGACTAATCCGCTAGTGTATCTTTCCTTATCCGCACTTAAGGGGGCGCAGGTGTAATGCCTTGGTGGTTTGATCTGATCAGATTTTGACTCTTTAGCTCACAACGAACCACACTATTGATTATAGGTAGCGGTGTACTTTAGCCTATTTGTACAGATTCATTTGTAGGTATTCATTTGTAAGCATTGTTTAATGCAAATATTTTAATTTATTCACCGTCGAGAAGATTTTATTGAAAGTACCCGGTCTACGAAAACTCAGCCTTCGCTTAACGCATTTATACCATTGGTTATGTGTGAACGATGAGTATGATGAAATTTGGGACGCTTGCTGTGATCACGGTCAACTTGGCTTGCACCTACACCAGGCTTTGCCAAACGCAAAGGTCAAATTGTTGGATTGCGTGCCCGCCATTATTGAACAGCTTAAGTTTCGCTGCGCGTCGTATAGTTCGGCTAATTTACATATCGAAATGGCGCGAGCTGAGGGCATTACTCTAGGGGCTGGTCAAAGACCTGTGGTGGTTCTAGCGGGCTTGGGCGGGGAAACCATTATGACGATAATGGATGAAATACTTGTTCGTAACAAAGTGACTCTGGGTAATAACCATTTGGACTTTGTCTTAAGTACAAATTCTCATGCTTTCGAGTTGCGGCATTATTTACGCGAGCAGGGCTTTCACTTGATCGATGAAGCTTACATTTGTGATAAGGGGTGTAACCATGAGCACTTGCATATTCGTTACGGTTACGCTGCTGGAATGATGCACTCACCAAGTCTTACTGGTGAGGTATTATGGCAGCCGTTTGATTGTGATAAAGCACGGTATCTGGCGAAAATTATCACTCACAGTCATAAGGCTTTACGTAGTGCGCCAGAGCATAAAAATCACTTTAAATTACAATCCTATATGGCGCTCGAAAAAGCCTTAAGCGAGAGCGTGTGAAAATGAAAACTCTCGTCGATGATTTTATTGCGCCACCGTGCAAGGGGGATATCGAGTTTATCTATCAAGATGAACACATTCTTGTTATTAATAAACCGACTCAATTGTTAAGTCTTTCAGGTAAGAACCCCCTCAATAAAGACTCAGTTCACTGGCGGCTAGTACAACAATATCCTTCGGCAAAATTAGCACATAGGATTGATTTTGGTACCTCAGGTCTAATGCTGGTCGGTTTGAATGACATGGCAATTGCGGCTTTATGCCGACAATTTTCGGAACGATTAGTCGATAAGCAATATGTAGCTGTATTAGACGGGATCATCGACTCTGATACGGGTGTTATTTCCGCTCCTATTGCGAAAGATAAAGAAAGCTTCCCAAGGCAAAAGATTTGCTCGCAGACTGGGAAACCGGCATCAAGCGCTTATGAGGTGATAAGCCGATGTGAGTCGTCAAGTTCTACCAGAGTTACGTTTTCTCCCATAACGGGTAGAACGCATCAACTGCGAATTCATAGCTATCATATTGGTCATCCTATTTTAGGCTGTGATATATACAACAATGTCCATTCGTACGAGAGGTCTGAACGCCTAATGCTTCATGCGAGTTTTTTGAGCTTTCAACACCCTCACACGGAGCAAAATATGGCATTTGATTCCGCGGCGCCTTTTTAATAAGGTACCTTAGTTGGGTGTACTTGTTGAGCGCATTAGTTGAGCACATTAGTTGAGCACATCAGTTGAGCACATTAGCCCGAGCATATTAAGTGGACAGATTTCCCTGC
>JBLIMQ010000016.1:0-55571 GCA_047638775.1 Flavobacteriales bacterium | reverse complement strand
ACCATGATCATAATCATGACAAGTATCCTCTATGAGCTTAATTATCAGCCAAATTAGATCACTTTTGAAAGAGCGTACGGCCATCAGCCTTAAAGAGTTGCAAGTAATTTTCAAGGATCGCTCTGCAAGAAGTCTTTCAAGAGATCTAACAAAGATAGGTGTCATTACCAGCTACACTCATGCCGGTCAGTATCGGGTTCGAGCAGTGACAGCAAGATTCAATACAAGGGGCCTTTGGTTTTATCAGGACATCGGTTTTTCAAAATACCGCACACTAAAATCAACCATCCTCCATATGACTGAGCTGTCGGATATTGGCTGTACTCATAAAGAACTCAATGACATCCTAAAAATAAAAACACATAACACGCTTAAAGACTTGGTCGATGCAAAAAGTATTTCGCGCCGGACGATGCCAAATAATATCTACGTCTATTTGCATCACGGCACCGAGAAATCTCAAAAACAGTATGACCTTCGACTATCGATAAAAACAGCGGAACCATCGAACATATCACCGCCACCGCAGTGGATTACGATTGAGATTTTGGCCGAGATTGTTCGTTGCTGCAAAATTCAGACGCAATCTAATATCATCTACGAACGATTGGATCGACGAGGCCTTGAAATCAAAAAAGATATTGTGGAACAGGTATTCTCTTACTATCAGATCAAAAAAAAACCGACATAGAGATCGCCTTGCTCCTCCAGCAGGAAATTGAAGTGCTATCAATGAGGGTTTCAAATAGCCAGCTATTTCCCCAGACACCTACACTGAAATTTTATTGTCATCAAGTATTGTGTGATTGCGGGGCCGATCTTATGACCTACAAAACACGAACGAAAAGTTTATCCACACTTCATATTGGTAAATTCAAAGCTCACGAAACCCTGAAAGTATGCCATTCATGCCGCAAGAAATATCCGGGAGAGGGGCTCGCGACTTTGGCACCACATCGCAGTAGCTATGGGTTTAACTTAATCGTTCATATTGGTATGGCCAGCTTTGTATACCACAAAGGTAATCAACTAATTCAACAGGAGTTATTTGATAAGAATATTGAAATTTCACAACGTCAGGTTGGTTACCTTGCAAAGAAATTCATTATTTATTTGGCTATTGCACACAGAGAATCCCAGAGCAAAGTCAAAGACTATATGGAGTCAAAAGGAGGGTATATTTTGCATTTAGATGGCACGTGCGAAGGCAACGAACCTCATATTTTTAGTGCTATTGATAGTATTAGTAATATTGTGTTGGACAATCAAAAAATGGCGACAGGAAATTCATCATGCATCTCCACTATGTTGTTCAGAATCAAATTGGCCTATGGTAAACCACTGGCGTTCATGAGCGATATGAAAAGTTCTATATCTCATGCCATTGAGAAAGTCTTCCCTGGGGTTCACCACTATATTTGCCATTATCATTTTTTACGAGATATTGGTAAAGATCTGTTTGAGCATGAACATACAACCATTCGTCGACACATTAAAACATTGAGAACTCGCACGACCCTACGCAAAACAGCCAGGGAACTGAAAAATATTATCTATAAAGATGACCAACAAATAGCAGCTCTACAAGATTATATAAAAACACATAATGTGTAAGCACTAAAACCAGTAACAAAAGCATATGTGCTAATCTCGTGGGTACTTGAAGCAAGCAGTAACTGTAAAGGCTACGGCTTCCCCTTCGACCAACCACATCTTGAGTTTTACTTACGATTACAGCAAGCTTATCCTAGCTTCAAGGAGTTGAAATTTCAAGGCGTATCAGATTTGCCATTAATGCTTCTACAGAAATCTGTCGGATATAAAGCCTTAACAACCACCGCTACACGAATGAAAAAGAAAGTTCGTATATTAAACCAGCTCCGAAGTGCAATGAGAATCGCGGACCCCCTTGATGATAAAGGACTAAACGATGACGATGACGGTGATACCGATATGCGAGTCATTGAATCTCAAGTAGCCGCATTCCGAGACTCAAGTGAAATAAAACGACTATCTAAGGAAAATATTGCGTATCGAAAAATGGTTAATCAAATGAATAAATATTGGGAAAAATTGTTCTCCGCCCCAATAACGTTATCCACCCAGGAAGGGGAAATAGAAATTCAACCACAACGCACTAACAATAATTTGGAGCAATCGTTTAGATCTCTCAAGCAGGGCGAAAGGAAAAAGAGTGGACTGAGAAATTTAGGGAAAACCTTAAAAGCCATGTTGGCCGACACACCGCTTATTCGAAACCTCAACAACCCAGAATATATGGCTATCTTACTCAATGGGAAGCCAGGGCTTGTAGAGCGTTTTGCTGAAATTGATAGAAAATTAGTTCTACAACATGAAAAAGAAAGCCAGTCAAGATACCACAAATATCCGAAAAACATGGTCAAGCTATTCAAAGTACAAAATCTGCCAAAAATGCTGGTAAATATTCAGGCCGCATGACACGATTATGACTAATCCAACCGTCGTTTGCGCTCATAGTAAGAATCCAAATAATAACGATTAATATCAGTAGATTACGAGGTTTATGATAAGTAGGTCCTTGTTGATTTCGTTTTCTAGAACCATATAGTTTGATTGCCTAATTACATTCGATGACATTTGTAATCAATTTTCCGTAAACGCTTGACCGATTCTAATTTTGAGTAATAATGCATTCTCAGGAATAAATTTGTTTGGCATTCTATCATTCTGATTTATTAAAATATTTGATCTGATAATTTTAATCGAGACAGCATATGAAAATAAGTACTGTTCTTTTCCTTGCCGGTTTACTTGCAATTCAAGTCCCTCTAGCCGTTAACGCTGTGGAGTTGAAAGTTGTAGTGAATTCACTATCGAACGCAGAGGGTAAGGTTTATCTTCGCGTGTGGGATAGTGAAAAAACCTGGCTTAAAACTCAAGCGGATATGATTCGAGCAGAGAAGGTGATTAGTGCCGATGCGCAAAATTCAGATCGTAAACTCGAGCATAGTTTTGATTTGCCGGCAGGCGAATATGCGGTTGCGGTTTTTCACGATATCGATGGTGATGGTGAACTAAAAACAAATTTTATGGGCCGCCCAGTAGAACCGATAGGGAATACGGCTCGTAAACAAGGACGCATGGGGCCGCCAAAGTATGAAGATTCGGTTATTGTTTTAGGTGACGAATTAAAAATCTTGAATATTACACTTCGTTAATTTGCGTTGCTCTAATTGCGATCGAAGGCGCAGAGTGCGCCATGGCTGTACGGTAGTTTGAAACGAAAAGTAAGTGGCGTTCGTTTTGGCTTGTTTGCTTCGGACGCAAATTGGGCCTGTAAACGGCTGATCTAATTCTATGCGGATTTAGCTGTCTTATTGATTCAGACCTGCAGCGCTACTACAGTCCAAAGGCCTCGGAAAATTCTCCTGAAAGTCGTCGAGAAACGGAAATTTGTGTGCCGTCGATAAATGCGAGTTGATAGCCGCCAGTTATCCATTGTTCGACAACGTCAACGAATTATTATTAAGATTAGCCTCTGTCGGTATTAGGGTCAGAGTCATTGATTTTGCGCGCCACCGAGATTAAGATAATTCGTGGTCAGAATTGACAGAGGTTTTTTGTTTATGTGGATTAGTTTTGAATGAAAGCCCCTGCTTAATCTTCAATTTTTTGATACCATACTCGCTTCAGGTAGTCACGGACAACAAATAGGTAAAGGATAACCATTTAATGAATAATTACACTCGTAACTCGCAGAAACCAGAATTTCCAATTCAACTTGTTCAGGCACCCAGGAATAATGACCATACACTTATCGCGATGAGCGCTGAAGAGTTTGTCAATTTCGCCATGCAACAGAAACAAAACAACGGAATGTCTCAGGAAGCAATCGTCGCCTGGATCGATGGCACCATATAAAATTCTATTAATATCCCCCAATTCACAAAACAAAAGTGGAGAGAAAGCAAAAGCAATATAAAGACATTGGGTTCATTTTTACCAGTTCTCTCAGATGTTAAAGTGCTTGCTGCTTTAGCCTATGACTTGCATAAAGGTGGTGGTGTATTCTCAAAATACCGAATAAATACGCATGCAGGAAAATCGTATGTTGTCTTTAAAGGCTATGCAGGCTTGCGCGCACAGCTGACGAGTACTAGGTATCTAGCAAGCAACCCCAAAGTGGTATCAATGGGTGTTGGTAAATTAGGTGCTGCAAATGCAATTAAAGGAGGGCTCCTCATAACTGTTGTATTTTCGGCCGCATTCCATGCTGTTGACCAACTATTAAATGATCAGGCAACCTGGCATGATTTTATAGCAGGAGTCAGCGTGGATGTCATATCCGCCATTACTGGCGGCGCGATAGCCTGGGGAGCTGTAGTCGCTGTGGTAGGGGGTGCTGCAATGGCTGCAATCGGCCCTATCGTGTTGATGGTGTTTGTTGGCGCAGGTATCACGTATGCCCTTAATGCTATTGGAGATCACTATGGTTTAACAGAGAAAGTAGCAGCGCAACTGAAATAAGCTGAATCAATAATGGTTAGTAATATCAATCAAATCAAAAGCGAAGCTCGCAAGGGCTTAAACTATGCCGATGAAGATCCAGTGGGCTTTATGCATAGGCTTTTCGGCGTACCCTACTTCCGGAACGGGCGATAAGGTATGCTGAAAATACGGTGGGCCAGCGTTTAAGTATTGTGTTTTATATTTTCGCGCTCGGCGCAACTGTCGCTGCCATTGCTTTAATTAAAGGAATCCGCTTTTTAGAAAATATTAATAGACTCAGCAATGACAGCATCTACACTGCTGCATCCAGCTGGGATATCCCTGTCTTTATAGGCTTGCCGTGTTTTGTCGCGCTCATTATAGCTTTGTTTTTGCGTCTTATTGACCAAGATAAGGATTCGTGAATTAACACCTGTGTCAATATTGCCTTGGCATTCGCCATTACCGCCATTACCGCCATTACCGCTATTGCGGTAAGGCTTGTGGTTGGATTCGGGCTATCACATTTCATGGTATCTCGGGGGTACTCTGCCTGTTGGGAGCTATCATCTCCCTCAATCATGAGTCCCACATTTTGGGTAAAGGATACTCGCTACTGTATAGAGAATTCCGGCAGCGTAAGAGAAGAGGTGCTCTCCTGGATTGGCTCGCAAGAAAGCACCAATCATGACATTTCATTCAATGATGTAAAAGATAAAACCGCTGCCTTACTTAAGGTGTTCGATCAGCAGCAGCGAGAAAAATATCCTGAATTATATTAAGAATACGACTCAAAAATAATTCGGATAAATTGGGTCAGGTTCATTGAATTTACGCGCCGCCGAGCTTGAGAATATCCGTGGTTAGAAATTATCTGATCCTTTATGCTAATGTGTCTTTCATTTCGCAACTTTTTCTGAAATTTTTTGTCAATAATTAAATATTTTAATTCGTTAGTGACTTTCTGTTTTTTTAACGAGCGGGTAGGATATTTAGCTGTTTGAAAAACAAGATTACTATCCGAAAATCGCTTTGGGCCAAAGTAAATTTACTATTTATGACGGATTATCAGAATATATGACGAAGATTGGTGTGGCGAAGGCATTTAAATATCGGGCTGAATGGTCGGAGACTTGGATGTGATGGGTACTCTTCGGTTTTCTTATGTAATTATGTCTTTGCTACCTTTTGGTTTTTTAATAACGTGTTCAAAAAATTCGGATACGGCTGTTGTGGATACAGTAAACCTGATTGTAACTAACGCACATGAAGGTCGTGAATATTATATGGTTCGA
The DNA here is from genome assembly GCA_047638775.1 of Flavobacteriales bacterium. Taxonomy (GTDB): domain Bacteria; phylum Pseudomonadota; class Gammaproteobacteria; order Pseudomonadales; family Cellvibrionaceae; genus Agaribacterium. Next base: position 49,806 of record JBLIMQ010000016.1, on the reverse strand, counting down.
CGTATTTCTGGTTGGCACGATAAATCAGTAATTATTCAACTGTTCGATAGTGAGCCAAAACTTGGAGAGTGCAGTGAGGACCTTGTGAAGCCCATCTTTGAGGACTCTATCGAGCTGGATAAACCATTGGTCAATCTTTCAGTTGATGTAAAAGGCAACGATTTCAAATTGGTTTGTGGTGAATTTCAACATACGGAAAGCGAAGTCGTTCTCGAGTTTAGAAATTGGAAACAAATCATGAGGGACGTGCACTCACAAAACCAAAAATCCACGATCAGTAGGGGCAGATAGCATTTACGTAGCGGTATAATCATGTATAGAAAATTAGAAAATCTACACCTGTTTTCTTGATGTGTATAATTTTAAGGGAATATATGTAAGGGGCATTCACTTACAAATCCCAGGTATTCCTTAAAATCCATCTAAAAGCCAACGCGTCAATTTTCGTGAAAAATTATTTAAAAATATAATTACCGTTAAAAACGAAAAGAACCTACCTTTTCATTGTATCAATCAAAAGGTAGGCATATATTGATAAGTTCCGACATAATAATAAAATGTTTTGATAATGCAAACCACCTCAAAATGCAACCAAGTGATTGAGCTTGCCAAACAACAAGCGGTTCAGTCATTTTGTGTTCCGTTGCAGCAGCCCCACTTATCGCCGCTATTGCAGTTGGCGTGTTAGCGGCTATGTTACTTAACCACATTGACGAAAAATACGGTGCGACCAAGGCTTTGATTAAAGCTTACGAAAAAATAGACGTAGATTTAAATGCTATTGCAGATGAATACCGTCGTGGTATGAACGCCATTGAGCGTAACCCTCAACTCATCAAGTGCCTATTCGCCCCCTGCGGTGGCTATTACTGATGCCTCCAAAAACAGCTCGATACATTCTTATATTTTTAGTCATTGCCGCCATACCATGTACACTTTACCCGTTATGGGTTACTTTTTTTCTATATCAAGCCATAACGAACGGTGTACAGAGTATTACTTTTGATACAGCTGACTATTTTTTTCTAATTGCTTCTGTATTTTTTTCCTATGGCTACTATAGAGCTGTCTAGTAACTCTACTATAAATAGTTATTTCCCTAGATTTTTTCATGGGTCGTTGCTCGCGCCGCCAAACTCATTATCTGCTGGTTTGTTGTATGCCTTACACTTGGTGCCACTGGCGGGTTATTAGCCCCAATTATTTTAGAAAAGTATGGCTATATGGAATGTGAAAACCCCAATTCCATATCTCGAGTGGGGAGAGGGCGGAGTGTTATATTTTCCCTTGAGAAATGCCCGCAAAAAATATGAGGGACACGCAATCATAATTTCAAAAATGTAGTGTTTTTGTTGTGCTGAGTCACGATCAATAGGGTCCGAGTCGTTGATTTTGCACGCCACCGAGATTAAAAGCTAGAAAATGCGAAGACACCCACTCGTCATTAATTTTCTAACCTACTGATTTATTTTGGTTTTATTTAAATTCTACGAACGGGTGTCCTCGAGGAACTTCCTCGAAGAACTGCGAAGAACTGTTATATACTTATCCCTCCATTTAAAGAGCAAATTCGAATTGTCGGAAAATTGTATGAACTGGTGGATTTGTGCGATCAGCTCAAAGCTCAACTAACTGAAGCGCAAACAATTCAATTGCATTTAACCGACGAATTGGCCAAGGCTGTCTAAAACTCATAAGTATGTGTCCATGCTACCGTTTGATAAAAAATATAAGGAACTAAATCTCAGCGCTGAGTTCTTTACTGCCTCTTTCCTTATCGCCGGAACAATGGCAGAAGGGAAGGAGCCCTGGCCTCATGACAGAAAAACCTATCGCCGAAGACTCAACCGAGGAAGAACAACAACTACCGCTATTTCGTTTTGATAAAGAGGTAAAAGGACTGACTTTCGACGCTAAGTTGGCTGAATCTTCCTTTAAGACAAAAGGCGAGGAAAGCCCCTTTGCCAAACACATTGTTTATGTTGATGAAAGTGGCGACCACAACCTCCAGAGTATCGATGAGCAATACCCAATATTCGTTTTAGCTTTTTGTATATTTCACATGCCTCATTACAGTGAAGTCATCGTACCGTCGTTAGAAAAGTTTAAATTTAATCACTTTGGTCATGATCAGGTTATGCTGCACGAGAATGAAATTCGCCGCCGAACAGGCCAGTTCAACATATTTAGAAACAGAGATCACCATCAGACGTTCTTAGGTGAGCTTGGTGAAATAATTGAATTTAGTAACTTTATATTGGTGAGCGCTACCATAGATAAGCGAAGATTAAAAGCAAAATGAGACTGACAATGCTTATCACATCGCATTAGGGTTGTGTATGGAGACACTCAATGACTTTCTGACAGAGAAAGGAGAAGAGCTAAAGAAAACCCATATTGTTGTTGAATGCCGCGGAGATAAAGAAGACAAGGAGCTTGAACTAGAGTTTCGACGTATACGTGACGGCAATAACCGTCGCGGTATCACCTTGCCCTTTGAAATCCTATTTGCCGATAAGAAAGTGATGTCTACGGGCCTGCAGTTGGCAGACCTAGTGGCCCGACAAATAGGGCTAAAGACTTTAAGGCCGGAGCAGCCAAATCGTGCATTCGAAGCCTTGGAGAGGAAGTTTTACTGCGACGGAGGCCGCGCAGCCCTTGGTGAGGGCTATGCGGGTGTAGGAATCAAGGTTTTCCCTACCCCTAAAAGCGAAAAACCCCAGTGATACCACTGAGGTTAAGACGCCGACCGGGAAATGCCCAATCCATTTACATGCAGTATAGGCTATAACACTAGGGTGATTCAAGGTCGGTTTTACAATAGCTTGGATCAACAATCAAGAAGAACATATATGGACGCTCCTCGAATGTCAGACAATAGGGTGCCGAAGATTCAAAAATACTGAAACTTTTTCACCTGCTGCTATGTTTTATCTTCACTTTGGTAATCGGCATTACCACGCGGAGCGTGGGAACGAGATAAAATTTTTTAATTGTTCAGGATTACAGGCGAGAGCTGTTATAAGGTCTACTTATTGCCCTCAGATCCTTGGCTACCACCAAAAGCGGCATACTCGCTCAAGGCCTCAATTTGCCCTTTAATAAACGGCTTGTCGCCTTCTGCTGCATTTTTTAGTGCGCCTTCTAATATTCCTATTACATCTCCTGTGGCTTTAACAATGTCTTTATGACTCTTATGAATCAAGTAGGCATCATTAAAATACACAACTGCGCCTTGCATATCTTTAAACTTTAACGCGGTATTGCCTTCTTTAATCAAGGCATGGAATTGCGTTTGTTGTTCAATAGTCAAACTCTTAAATGGAATAATGTCGGTCTCGATCGTCTGAATATATAAAGCATTGACTGAAAGTGCCGCCGTGAGGATGACTGCGCCAAGCGCCAAACGTTTTGGGGTGGCTCTTGCTGAGCGAAGGCGTTTTTGAAATTGCTTTGCATCTTGAATTCTGTCCGCGCGTTTCAACTTTATCGCATGAAGAATTGTTTTACGAACAAAGGGGTTTTTAATCGACAGTTTTTTTGGGGCTAATTTAAGGTGTTGAACTTGTCGTGCATCTTTGCGTTTGAATGGGTGGGTGCCATCTAATAGCTCGCAAGCAATAATACCCAGTGCGTAAATGTCGTCGCTGGGGTGGGGTGGGTCGAACTGAATCATTTCTAAACTTGCGTAGGCGAACGTGAGTGCGCCTAATTTACCGGCATCGAAGTTGTCTTGATAGAGCTCTTCGTTAGCGGCGCGTGCTATACCAAAATCAAGAATTTTGACTTCGTTTTTATCGGTTACAAAAATGTTGGCCGGTTTTAAATCAGAGTGAACAATACCTTTACTGTGCGCGTAACTTAAGCCGTTGGCGAGTTGTTCGATAATCGAAATACGTTCTTTTTGTGTGAGTACTCTCGGTGCGTTTGATTTGAGTAGGTCATTTAGGGCGTGGCCTTTTAGCTCTTCCATGGTGAGGTAGATAAGATCGTCGTCGCGATCAAAATCATACACGGTCACGATATTTGGGTGGGCCAGGACTTGAGTTTTTTTCGCTTCACGTTGCAAGGTTACGAAGGCATCGCTGTGGAACTGAAAATTACCTTTGAGTAGTTTAATGGCAATGTAGGGTTCATGATCGCCAGCTTCTTGCTTGCGAAGATCTAAGGCTTTATAGACGGCACCCATGCCGCCAGCACCGAGTACTTTTTCCATAACAAAGCGGTCTTTAATAATACTGCCGATTTGTAGATTACCGTCGTCAGCTTTACGTTTTTTCTTTAATAGCGTGGTTTGGTTTGGGCTGCCTAATTTAGAATTTTCAGCCTGTGTGCCCGCCATGGTTGAATTGGAATGGAAGCCACTAGATCGTGTGCTGTCGGTACCGTAACTACCGGCATTGGCATTGGCATCGGTGGCGACGGAGCCGGTTGTGTTCGAGCTGTTAGTATTTGATGTGTCTGCATTCGAGGTATCAGTGTTTGCGCTATTCGAGGCTGACGTAGTGTCGCTCGACCCTGTGCTGCCAGCATCCGGAAGTTGTGTTTTATCAGTCGTATCATTAATGGCTGTTGTATTGTCTGAATAATCGGTATCGATTATACGAGTGCTGTCGTCTTCGCCTATGTCGTGTTCTATAGGCGGAAAACTAGGCTCTGCCAGTTGTGTTGCGTCGTCATAGTCCGCTTGGGCTTTGGGCTCATTAATGGCAGAGTCTTTTGAGCTATTGCGAATGAGGGTAGGTTTTTGTTTATCAGCCATAGCGTTAGGGACAGTTATGTTATGGAAAGGGAATCGTGTTAATGAGTATAAAGGATGTTCGCTAGAGTAAAGCCTGTAATAGTAACGCTGAGCACGCAATAATTACTAGTTCGTATGCATTACCGGCGGATTATCGTTCGCGGTACTCAAATATTTTTGAGTACCGCGCCAAGGGCTCCATGCAACTTAGACTACAACATGCAACTTAGACTACAGCATGTAACTTAGACTACAACATGTAACTTAGACTACAACATGCAACATAGACTACAACATGCAACATAGACTACAACATGCAACATAGACTACAACATGCAACATAGACTACAACATGTAACTTAGACTACAACATGTAACTTAGACTACAACATGTAACTTAGACTACAACATGTAACTTAGGCTACAAAGTAATACGCTATAGCAGCAACGGCCGCAATCAAAATTAAGGCCGCACTGATAGCTTTAACATTCGATTTTTTATCGGATTTGACTGGCTGTTCTTGTTTTTGGCGAACGCTACTGCCGTATTCTTTACCGGCTTGTTGCGCGCTAACGGCTGCGCGGTTTGGGCCAGACTTAGCGGCGTTTTTCGTTTTCAGCGCGTTGAGAGTTGCCGGATCAATTGATTGACGCATGGTGGTCATGTCGCCATCGGTATCGGTTAGGGTCATGCGCATTTGTGTTTTTTCGGCATCAAAATGCGGGCCGATAACACTAAAGCGTAAGGTGTCAAAGGTGAGTTCGTCGCCCGATTTCACTTGTGCCGATTTAATGCGTTTGCCATTTACGAAGGTGCCGTTAGATGAATTCAAATCATCTACTTGTAGATGGTTCTCTTTAACGGTGATTTGCGCGTGGCGTCGGGATAAATGCACTACGTTTAGGCAAATGGCGCAGTCGTTAGAGCGGCCAATTGATTGCTTTTCTTTTAGATCAAAACGCTTGGTGGCTAATGCGGTGTTAAGTGCTTTTAGGGACCAGCCGCTGGGTGGTGGCGGGGCGCTGTCGACATGGGCTTTGTGCTTGGCGCGCAACGATTTAGGGTCGAGTAATACGTATTCGGCCTCACCGACTGAAAATTGATCGTCGGCGCCTAAGAAGGCTTCACGTTTTACGGTGGCGCCATTAACTTTAACTTCTGCGCTACCGGCGGTATTAACCAGAGTGAGGTTGTCACCATCAACGGTTAATGTCGCGGCATGGGCCTCGACAGCTTGGATGCGAAAGTTGGCCTCTTTACCGCTACCAAAGGTATAGCTGGTATCGACAAGCCATTCGGCGCGGCTGCCGGCATTACGTTGTTTAATCTGTAGCATTGATGATCCTCGTACTCTAGTGCTTGGCTAGTTCTGGGCTAAGTAGGTACTTGTTAGTACTGCATTAGTTTTGAACCAGGTGCCTCCTACGGAAGGCGAGCATTAGATAGAACAAAATTATTAATCCCGTAGAGGGTAAACCAAAGGCGCCACCGCCGCTAGAGGAACCCGTGCTATTTTGCGTGTTTGAGTCGTTGTTTTCTGTGTTATCAGTCGCTTCAATTACCTGGGTGACAATAAAAGCCCCTGGATCTTTAACCACTAAGTTGGCTTCACCGTCGGTATCGTTAGGGCCGCCATCTTCAATGGTTAGACGCACGCACTGGTCGCCAGCGGTTAAACCTAAGCTATATTCGCTGCTGCTAGGGCTTGGGCAGCTACTGCTAATGAGCTCAGCCGACTCGATACTGTTGTTGTCATCGATGATAAACGCCTGCCAGCGATCGTTTAAGAATTTATGGTATTCGCTGCCGGCCGGTAATGGGGCACTGAGCGGCAAGACGATGCGAATGCTTTGCCCTGCATCCGTTAAGTCGCGCACGGTGAAGTCAAAAATCTCGCTCACTAGGCTCTGCGAATTAACATTTGTCGCGCCGCCGCCATCGCTGCCACCAAAACTGGTGAGCTGTGCGCTGCTTAGAGTGCCGCCATTGGCCCCGGCTAAGCGGGCCGTATCACCGAGTTCTATGTGCAATTGGCTTTCGGTTTCGATGGCGCTAGCACCACTACTATCGACTTGAACCAGGCTGTTATCAACAAATCTATCGATGCTGTCTTCAATGCCGTTGGCATCGGCATCAGTAGCGGTGTCATCGCTGCTTAGTTCGATCAGTAAGTCACTTTCGCTAGAATCACTTGAATCACTCACCGTTAATACAATGCGATAAAGACCGGTGTTTAGGCTACTTGGATCAAAGCTAAATTCGTTTTCGTCAAAACCACTGAGTGGAATGATGTCGGCGTTGCTCTGGCTCCAGTCGTAGGCAATATTGCTATCGCCGTTGGCGTCACTAACGTCGGTATTGATCGTCACGATGCCGCCCGTCTGCGAGACGATTAAGCCTTGCATGTCGGCTTGTTGAACGCTGAACTCGGCACTGGGTGCGATGTTCGCTTCGGTAATGGTAATCGTCTGGGTATTGCTGTCGCCGACATAAGCATCGAAGGCATTTGATAAGCTAATGATAAGCGTTTCGTCGCCTTCGCCGCTGCCGTCATCGATGGCGCTGATGCTAAGCGTGGCGCGATTACCGGTAAATACGGCGGTGCCGGCACGTAAGCTGTGGTCAGCTAGGTTGGCCGTGCCGGATAAGCGGTAGTCGACGCTGGCCATGTTATTCGGTGCGGTACCGCTTAGCTCTAGAACGATTTGTGTACTGGCGCCCTCACCTAAAGTATGGCTGCTGGCTATCGAGATGATCGGCAGTACTTCAAGCGTTTGTATGGCGGTGCCACGATTGCCTAGGGCATCTTCGGCAGACCATTCGATTAAGTGTCGGCCGGTGCTGAATAGGTTAGTGCTGGTGGTTGTTGTGACGTTGAGCGGACCACTGGCGGAATCGGTTGCCAGGGCTAGGCCGAAGTCGACAAAAGTGAATTGGCCGGTAGCCGGCACGATAAGGTTGCGTGGGGGCGTAACCACAGGGAGCACGTCGTCGACGAGAATATCACCGCCTTCGATAAACTCTTCTAGGTTGCTTTGGCCGTCGCCGTCACTATCGAGCTGTGCGTCGCCCGGATCCGTGGGGTCGAGGCCATTTTCGGTTTCGAAGATGTCGGGTAGGGTATCGCCGTCATCGTCGAGATCACAGGCATCGCCTTCACCGTCTATGTCCAGGTCTTCTTGCCCCGTGTTAGCGATACCTGGGCAATTATCGAGCCCGTTAACAATGCCATCTCCGTCAACATCAAAGCTTATGTTAATCGTGATTTCTTCCGTAAAGGCTTGTGCGCCATCTTCACCGCCATCACTAACGCTTAACATAAAGCTTGTACTGGCGGGGCTGCTGGCGTCGGGTGTCCAGGTAACTAGGCCGAGTGTGCTTACTTCCATGCCAGTGGGTTCGTTACTCAAAATAAAGACTAGGTCTTGGCCGTTATTGTTGTCATCTGGATCGATAACGTCGGCTTGGTACTGGTACTCGGTGCCGGTACTGGCAAAATCGGGTGCTTGTGAACTAATGCTGGGAGCGTCGTTTACGCGGGTAACCGAAATTGTGAAATTCTGCTGTGCCATAAGGGCGCTATCTTCGCCGCCATCACGCACGGTCAGTTCCAGTTGGCCTGAGTTTAATACGCCTTCAGTGGGTAGCCATTCTATGACGCCCGTCGATGAAATCGTCATGCCACTGGGTAAGTCGCCAGTGTTGCCACTTATATCGGATGTTAGCTCGAAGCTAAGTCCATTACCGTCGTTGGCATCGTCGATGTCGAATACATCAACGGCGTAAACGTAGGCAGCATCTTCAGTCGCTTGTGTGATCGCCAGTGACCGGATTTCTGGTGAGGCGTTAAAGGCATTTACCGTAATGGTGAAGTTTAGGATGGCCGGTTCGCTGCCGCCTTCACCACCATCACGTACACTTATAATGACTTCGTCAGAGCTAGTATTGTCTTCTGCGGGGGTCCAGCTTACAAAGCCGGTTTCGCTTAAGCTCATAGTGTCTGGTGCTTGATCAAGGCTAAAGATCAAGCTGCCACCCCCGTCGTTAATATCGTCAAGGTCATCATCGCTAACCACTAGCTGGCTTTCGAATAATTCGCCTTCGCGAACAGCGGCGGGGCCGGCAAATTCGAGTACGGGAGAATCATTTACCTGTGTTACAGCAATCAGGATGTCTTCGCTTACGGTAGGCGCGTCGTCTTCGCCGCCATCGTTAACGCTTACCGTAAATGAGCCTGAAGTGGTAACGCCTTCGAGTGGCGTCCAGGTAATAAGCCCGGTAGCTGATATAGCCATGTCGCTTGGTGCAGCGCCACTGCCATTGCTGCCGTCACTTAGGCTGAACTCTATATCGGTACCGTTGTTGGCATCGTCGATATCATCGACGTCAACTTGATAGCTATAAAGTGTATCTTCGGTAGCGCTTGTTCCGGCAACAGATGTGATGAGCGGTGCGGAATTAAATATGCCCACTGTAATGGTGTAGCTTTGCTCGAACTGAGGTGCGTCATCTTCGCCGCCATCGCGAGCGATGATGGTGAATAAACCGGACGTTGTGGTGTCTTCGGGCGGCGTCCAGGTGACAATCCCAAGTTCAGATATGACCATGTCAGCAGGAGCGTTGACTAATTCAAAGGTAATGTCGGTGCCGTTATTGGCGTCGTCATCATCAATTACGGTAGGTACGTAGCTGTATAGGTGCAGCTCTAGAACTGATTCACTCGGTGATGAACTTATCGTAGGCGCATCGTTGACTTCGGTGACGATTAGATCGAACGTTATGCTTGGGCTTTCTAGGCCATCGGATACGATTAAGGTGACGGTACCGGAGTCATGTTCGATTTCGGTGGGCGTCCAGGTGATTTCACCATCCAGTGAAATGACCATATCGCCGGGAGCGTTTTCGAGGCTAAATTCTAGCTCATCGCGACTGTTGTCGGAGTCGCTCACAATCACGCTGTAGCTATAGAGCGTATCTTCTATGGCGGTACGATCTTCAAGGCTACTGATAGCGGTAATAATTGGCGCATCGTTATCGGCGGTGACGTTAACGGTAAAGGTGGTGCTATCCGTTAGAACACCATCACTGACTTCTACGGTGACTATACCTGAAGTACTAATGCCTTCAGTGGGCGTCCAGGTAATGTCACCACTTACATCGTCAATTACCATTAAGTCAGGTGCGGTTGTTAGGCTGTAGCGCAAAACACTATCGAGGTTATCAACATCAGTACCACTGGCGGTAAAGCTAAAGAGGGTGTCTTCCAATGCGGGCTGATCCGCAATAGGGTTCATTACTGGTGCATCGTTTTCTGGGCTAACGTTTAGCGTAAATTGGGCCGTGTCGTTTTGATCACCATCACTGACTTGAACCTGAATAGTGTAAGCGGCTTCTGGGTCATCGTTGGGTGTCCACGTAAGTTCGCCGGTGACGCTATCGATTTCCATCAAGCTTGGGAAGAAGCCATCAACCAGCGAATAACTGAGCTCGCTTTGTAGATTATCAGGATCTGTGGCGTCGACATCGAGTGTGAATTCATCGCTTTCGCTAATGTCGTAGCTCGCATCTAGGCTGACTAATTCTGGCGCGTCGCTATCAAGTGTTATGTCGATATCAAAGATTAACTCTACTAACGAGGCCGGCGTTGCGGTTTCATAAGCGCGCACGGTAATGGTACTGCTGGCGGGTGGATTGTCGCCGACAACCCAGGTAATAACACCGGTGCTTTCGTCAATGCTCATGTCGGCAGGAGCATTGTCGAGTGCATAGCTTAGTGGGTCAGCTTCAGGGTCACTGGCGTCGACGTCAAAACTATAGGTATCGGTTTCAGTCAGGGAATTGTTGGCCGCAGGGCTCGTGTCAAATGTGGGCGCGTCGTTTTCGGGCGTGACGTTAATGGTGATATCGCTTGTTACGGCAGGGCTAATGCTGTCGTCGGCGGTCACTGTTAGGCTGTAGCTAGTGTCGGGGTTGTCGCCGATAGTCCACGTGATAAGACCGTTGGTATCGATGGAAAAACCATTACCCGTCGCAGTGCTATCAAGGCTGTAGCTAATGCTGTCACCGTCGGCATCTGTGGCGGCCGCAGATTCACTAAAGGTGATGTCGGTTTCATCGATATTGAACGGTGTAGCAATTGCGCCAAAGTTAGGGCTGCGATTGAAGTTGATAACGAAGGTATCGTTAATCGCAGCGGCATCACTGTCAGTGACGGTTGCGGTTACGCTGTAGCTGGCGCTTGGATCGGCTGGCGTCGTCCAATTGATTTGGCCGCCACTGTTGACGCTCATACCCAATGCGAGTGATGCGCTGTCTAGGCCGTAACTTAAGCTGTCGCCGCCAGGATCGCTGGCGCTGATGCTGTAGCTAAAATCGCTGCCTTCGTTCAAGTTAGCGTCGGGAATAGCGGTGATTTCAGGCGCTACGTTATTCACCGTAATAATGAATTCATCGGTGCTGACGGCAGACGTGCCGTCGTCGGCTTCGATTATTACGGTATTACTGCTTGCAGGGCTTCCACCTATATCCCAAAACATAGCGCCTGTAGCTGGGTCTACGCTAAAGCCTGTTGGGCCGCTTATTAGTCGGTAGCTTAAGTCTACTTCTTCAGGGTCTGTGGCGGTAATCGTAACGCTGTAATCGTCGTTTTCGTTGAGCGTTACATCGCTAATATTGGTAATAAGAGGTGAGTCATCAATAAGCGTGACGTTAACGGTAAAGCTTAGGGTATCGCTTAGGCCGCCAGTATCGGCAACACGAACTTGAATGATATTGGCCGCTAGGGGATTGTCGTCAATCTCCCAAGTGATTTCACCGCTGATGGCATCAATCACCATGCCATCAGGAAAGCTACCATCGACAAGGTTATAGCTGAGTTCAGTTTGGATGTTATCGGGGTCGGTGGCGTCTATGTCGTAACTGAATGTTTGGTTTTCAGTGATAGCAAACGGCGAGCCGACAATAGCGATAAGCGTGGGCGGATCGTTATCAACACTAACGGTAATGTCAAATGAGGCTTCAACATTCGAGCTGGTATTGCCAAGCTCGAAGGCGCGCACGGTAATGGTGTTATTAGCGTTTTCGTCGTCACCAATAGTCCAGGTTATTTCACCGCTCGTATCGTCAATGAGCATATCGGCTGGCGCGCTTGTGAGTTCATAGCGCAAGGTGTCGCTTTCGGGATCGGTTGCGTCAACGTCAAAACTATAACTGCCGCCTTCTGAGCGTGAGTTGCTGGCATCTGGGAAGCTTGAAAAGCTGGGCGCATCATTTTCAGGGTTAACATTAACGGTAATACCGGTGGTGGTTGCTGGGCTTATGCTGTCGTCGGCGGTCACTGTTAAGCTGTAGCCTGCATCGGGATTGTCGCCGATTGTCCACGTGATTAGGCCATTGGTATCGATGGCAAAACCATTGGTGGTCGCCGTGCCATCAAGGCTGTAGCTAATAGTGTCGCTATCGGCATCCGTGGCGGCTGCTGATTCACTAAAGGTGATGTCGGTTTCGTTGATAGTGAATGGCGTGGCAATTGCGCCAAAGTTAGGGCTGCGATTGAAGTTGATAATGAAGGTATCGTTAATTGCAGCGGCATCACTGTCCGTGACGGTTGCCGTTACGCTATAGCTGGCGCTTGGATCGGCCGGTGTCGTCCAATTGATTTGGCCACTACTGTTGACGCTCATACCCAATGCGAGTGATGCGCTGTCTAGGCCATAACTGAGGCTGTCGCCGCCAGGATCGCTGGCGCTTATGTTGTAGCTAAAGTCGCTGCCTTCGTTCAAATTAGCGTCGGGGATAGCGGTGATTTCAGGCGCTAGGTTATTCACCGTAATAACGAACTCATCGGTACTGGGGGTGGATGTGCCGTCGTCGGCTTCAATGGTTACGGTATTAATGCTTGCAGGGCTACCGCCTATATCCCAAAACATGGCGCCTGTAGCCGGGTCCACGCTAAAGCCAGTAGGGCCGCTTATTAGTCGGTAGCTTAAGTCCACTTCTTCTGGGTCAGTGGCGGCAATCGTAACGCTGTAATCGTCGTTTTCGTTGAGCGTTACATCGCTAATGTTGGTAATGATGGGTGAGTCATCAACAAGGGTTACGTTAATGGTAAAGCTTACGGTATCGCTCAGAGCATCACTATCGGCAACACGCACTTGAATAATATTGGCGGCTAGGGGGTTGTCGCCAATTACCCAGGTGATTTCGCCGCTTACACTATCTATTGTCATGCCATCGGGGAAGTTACTTGCGACAAGGTTGTAGCTGAGTTCGGCTTGGCTATTGTCGGGGTCAGTGGCATCAATGTCGTAACTGAATGTTTGGTTTTCAGTGATGCTAAATGGCGAGCCAACGATAGCGGTTAGTGTGGGTGGATCGTTATCGACATTAACGTCGATGTCAAACGAGGCTTCAACATTAGAGCTGGTATTGCCAAGCTCGAAGGCACGCACGGTAATGGTGTTAGTCGTATCGGCGGCGTCGCCAATGGTCCAGCTTATTTCACCGCTCGTATCATCAATGAGCATATCGGCTGGTGCGCTTGTGAGTTCAAAGCGCAAGGTGTCGCTTTCGGGATCGCTTGCATCAACGTCAAAACTGTAACTGCCGCCTTCTGAGCGTGAGTTGCTTGCATCTGGGAAGCTTGAAAAGCTGGGGGGATCGTTTTCTGGGGTGACGTTAACGGTAATGCCGGTGGCGGTGGCAGGGCTTATGCTGTCGTCGGCGGTCACCGTTAGGCTGTAGCTGGTATCGGGATTATCGCCGATGGTCCAGGTGATTAGGCCGTTGGTATCGATGGCAAAACCGTTACCGGTCGCGGTGGCATCGAGGCTGTAGCTAATACTATCGCTATCCGCATCCGTGGCGGCCGCTGATTCACTAAAGGTGATGTCGGTTTCGTTGATAGTGAATGGCGTCGCAATTGCGCCAAAGTTAGGGCTGCGATTGAAGTTGATAATGAAGGTATCGTTAATCGAAGCGGCGTCACTGTCAGTGACGGTTGCTGTTACGCTGTAGCTGGCGCTTGGATCGGCAGGTGTTGTCCAATTGATTTGGCCGCTACTGTTGACGCTCATGCCCAGTGCAAGCGAGGCGCTATCTAAGCCGTAACTTAGACTGTCGCCACCAGGATCACTAGCACTGATGTTATAGCTAAAGTCGCTGCCTTCATTCAAATTAGCGTCGGGGATAGCGGTGATTTCAGGCGCTACATTATTCACCGTAATAACGAATTCATCGGTACTGACGGTAGACGTGCCATCGTCGGCTTCAATGGTTAGCGTATTAATGCTTGCGGGGCTTCCACCTATATCCCAAAACATGGCGCCTGTGCTCGGGTCCACGCTAAAGCCTGTCGGGCCGCTTATTAGTCGGTAGCTCAAGTCCACTTCTTCAGGGTCTGTGGCGGTAATCGTAACGCTGTAATTGTCGTTTTCGTTGAGCGTTACATCGCTAATGCTGGTAATAAGGGGTGAGTCATCAATAAGGGTTACGTTAATGGTAAAGCTTACGGTGTCGCTTAGGCCGCCAGTATCGGCAACACGAACTTGAATGGTATTGGCGGCTAGAGGATTGTCGCCAATTACCCAAGTGATTTCGCCGCTTACACTATCAATGGTCATGCCGTCGGGGAAGTTACTCGCGACAAGGTTGTAGCTGAGCTCGGCTTGGATGTTATCGGGGTCGGTGGCGTCTATGTCGTAACTGAATGTTTGGTTTTCAGTGATAGCAAATGGTGAGCCAACGATAGCGGTAAGCGCGGGTGGATCGTTATCGACACTAACGTCGATGTCAAACGAGGCTTCAACATTCGAGCTGGTATTGCCAAGTTCGAAGGCGCGCACGGTAATGGTGTTAGTCGTATCGGCGGCGTCGCCAATGGTCCAGGTTATTTCACCGCTTATGTCGTCAATGAGCATATCGGCTGGTGCGCTTGTGAGTTCATAGCGCAAGGTGTCGCTTTCGGGGTCTGTTGCATCAACGTCAAAACTGTAACTGCCGCCTTCTGAGCGTGAATTGCTGGCATTTGGGAAGCTCGAAAAACTGGGAGGATCGTTTTCTGGGGTGACGTTAACGGTAATGCCGGTGGTGGCTGCTGTACTAATGCCGTCGTCGGCGGTCACGGTAAGTGCGTAACTGGTGTTGGGATTATCGCCGATGGTCCAGGTGATTAAGCCGTTGGTATCGATGGCGAAACCATTGCTGGTCGCGGTGCTATCAAGGCTGTAGCTAATGCTGTCGCTATCCGCATCCGTGGCGGCCGCTGATTCACTAAAGGTGATGTCGGTTTCGTTGATAGTGAATGGCGTCGCAATAGCGCCGAAGTTAGGGCTGCGATTGACGTTTACAATAAAGGCATCACTGTCGCTACCGCCATCACCGTCGCTAACGCTTGCTGTTACATTATAATTCGCGCTGGCATCGGCCGGTGGCGTCCACGAAATTAGGCCTGAAACACTGTTAATGCTAAAACCATTGCCAAGCGCTGTGGCATCGATGCTGTAGCTCAAGGTGTCGCCGCCTGGATCGGTGGCGTCGGCATCGGTACTAAAGCTTATGCCCTCGGCCGCACTGGCGTCGTTAATCATGCTTAATATAGGGCTTAGATTATTAACGGTTAATGTAAAATCTTCTGTATCGCTGCCGCCGTCACCATCGTCTACAGTAACGGTTAATGAGTAGCTGGCGTCTGGGTCGGTCCCAGGTGACCAGCTAATCAGGCCAGAGCTACTATTAATACCGAAACCATCACCAAGCGATGTCGCATCGAGTGAAAAACTGAGACTGTCATTACCGGCATCGCTGGCGTCGGCATCTAGGCTGAAATCTGTATCTTCATTGACGTTGGTATCGTCAATAACCGTGAGGCTTGGCGCGACATTGTTGACGGTGAGCGTGAAGCCTTCGGTGTCCGTTCCACCATTGCCGTCACCGGCTGTTACGGTGACATCGTATGAGCTTGCAGGATCGCTTACGGGCGTCCACGAAATTAAACCACTACTGTCATTGATACTGAAACCATTGCTAAGTGATGTAGCATCAAGGCTATAGGTGATGGTATCGCCGCCAGGATCGGTCGCATCGGCGTCAACGCTTGTGGCACTGCCCTCATTGGTACTGAAGTTTGATATGGCATCTAGCACGGGTGCAGAGTTGGATATGCTTACGGTAAAGGCATCAGTATTCGTAGCGCCACTGACATCACTTACGGTGACGGTAACATCATAGCTGCTTAATGGCGAGCCCGGAACGGTCCATTCTACTAAGCCGGAACTTGAATTGACGGTAAAGCCATTGCCAAGCGCGGTGGCGTCTAGGCTATAGCTGAGCGTGTCGTTGCCAGGGTCTGAGGCGTGAGCACTCACATCGTAGGCAAAGCTGCCGCCTTCAGCCGCGTTGCCATCGGGAATGCCGCTAATACTTGGCGCGACGTTGTCGACAGTAAGAGTAAAGGCGTCGGTATCATTGCCGCCGTCACCATCGTCAACGGTAACCGTTACGGTGTAGGAACTTATCGGTGTTGCGGGCATGTCCCAGCTAATATCGCCGCCGCTAGTGATGCTAAAACCGTTGCTTATGGCGGTGGCATCGATGCTATAACTTAGGCTGTCGTTGCCGGCGTCGGACGCATCGGCGCTGGCGTCATAAGTAAAACTGTCGTCGCCTTCATTGACGTTGTCATCAGGAATACCGCTAATAACCGGAGCAACATTGTTGACGGCTAGGGTAAAGGCATCATCCGCTGTCATGACACCATCAGTTGCGGTGACGGTAGCGGTATAGCTGGCGTTAGGATCTGAAGGATTTAACCAGGTAACAAGACCGGTAGTTAAACCAACGCTAAATGCGGCGTTGTCGATACTGTATTCAATGTCTAAACCTTCGGGATCAGACGCGGCTACGGTATCGCTAAAGCTGCCGCCTTCATTAATGGTGGCATTACTAATGGTGTTCGAAAGGATTGGGTCTTCATCGACAGCGGTTGCGGTAACGCTGAAACCTTGAGTTGCGGTAATAGTGCCATCCGCATCGCTGGATGAAACGTTAATAGTAACGCTATACGGGCCAACTTCGCCTTCTAGCGGCGTCCAAGTAATGAAACCGGAAGCGCTAATCGACATATCACCAGGCTCATTAACCAAATCGTAGGTGTAGGTGCCAGCTGCAGATAGGTTTACTTGATGAGTGTATTGAATGTCTTCGGTGGCGCTGGTCGGAGGAGTAGAGCTGATAGTCGGGCAGGCGTTGGTGGCGAAGGTATTGAAACTCGAGCTGTTAGAAACTCGGTTGCCCCCAGTGGCACTATTATTGGCATAAGCACGGTAGTAATACGTTTCGCCACAATCGAGACTGGATAGGGCATGGGTAGTTGTGCCGGCCGCTGCGGTACCACCGCCGGTATCACCGGTTGAGTTCGCTGCGGTAGCCGTGGTTGTGGCGCTGCCACTTAAACTAGAACTTTGTGAATATTCAAACCATACGGTGGCATTTGCGCCATTTTCGTAGACGTTTACGTTTAAATTCCGTGAGTAGAGCGCGGCCGACGTTGCAGTTAACGAGCTGCTTACAAAGGTTGGCTCTGCATTGAGTTCTTCACTGTCGGTATCCCAGTCGTCGATAAGCGCTTGAAGGGTAGAACTTAAAAGACCTCCCTGAGCCGATGGAGGCATAGGGGATCCAGCATCATGCATTCGACTGTTTATGACTGTTACGCCTGTTACCGCCTCACTATATACATCCCAGCTACCCCAAAAAGTGGCATCCTGAACTGGGTGTGACGCAGAATGGCAGTCATCACAGCTAGGCGTAAATATTTGTGCTCGCACGCCTGCCGTACCGTTATAAGTAACAATGTTGCCACTTACGCCCGATTCTTGAGCGCTAGCGAGCATAGGTGCGGCGCATACGCCGAGAGACAGCCAGGCAAGAATTAGTCTATGGCTTAACGAAAAGGTTGCGCTAACAACTTGATCTGATCGTTTCATAATACTTATTGGCAATAAGTTTTTTAATATCGGCATTGTAATTCTTCTGTGGCTGCGGCGGACATGAATGACGCGTATGGTCGATTTAAAAGGTTCAAGCATATTTATGGTTAAATTATGATCAGCTTGATTTTGCAAGTATATAGGAAAGGGTTCTAAAAAAAATCTTTAAGTAGACGTTATGTGATTCGATACAACAAATGTATCGTTGATATCTTGATATCTTGATATCTTGGTGTCGTATCTAAGATGAACGTTGCTTTTCTTGAATATGTTACTGGAGCTTTATATGGCGCGGGGGCTGCAGATAGGGTATTGGAAAATAAAACTGAGATGAAAGACTAGAAGTGAAAAGTGAGAGAACATCGAT
Organism: Flavobacteriales bacterium; assembly: GCA_047638775.1. GTDB lineage: Bacteria > Pseudomonadota > Gammaproteobacteria > Pseudomonadales > Cellvibrionaceae > Agaribacterium. The sequence goes on along the minus strand of JBLIMQ010000016.1, from coordinate 31,711 downwards.
ACAAAGAATACTAGCCAAGCCAAGCCAAGGCTTTAGCTTGGCTTGGCTTGGTTAGGCTAGCAAATGCTTACTTAGCGTCGCCGGTAGCTTCTTCAGCACTTTCTTCAGGTGCTGCTTCAACTTTTGGTGTTGGCTTTTTAAGTAATTCTTCTTTGTACAGAATTTCTACTTTTGCGTCGCCATTGATCCAAGTACGACCTTTACCACGCACTGCATAACGGCCATCGCCGCGTTGAAATACAGTGTACTCAGCAGTTTTTTTAACGATTTTCATGTGCCTTTCCTTTATCTAGTGTGTTTAACGCCCTATATGAGCGGCGGGGATTGTAGTGCCAGCCTAAGATAAAAGCGAGTAACTTTTGGCTTTTGAGCCTTAATCTACGTGCTATTGGGCGCTTACTCACGCAAGGCTAAATGAATGTCAGTCATTAAATCTTGTGGCGCTGTATCTTTAGGGTTATTTAGGTACTCCTCGAATGGCGGTGAGTCGCCACATTCATACCCTGAATTGGGCAACCAATGACCATAAAACCATTGATACGCTAAGCCTAGTTCACTATAGGGGCCAGTGAAGGTTAAAACCGCGTGTTTTCCTCCGCCTACGGATAGGGGCTCTAGGTCGGCGGCTGCGGCTTGTTCTGGGTTTAGGTTTAGCGCGGCGTGCGAGCTTAGTTTTTCGGGGGCTAGGCTTTCTGGGTCGTCGTAAAAAATTCCGAAGCTGCGCGTAGTTGGCCCAAGTAGATTAAGGGCTCCAGCTTTCATGAATACCTTTTCGAAGCAGGCGCCAATGGCCATGTAATCGCCTTTATGTGGCAGGCCACCAAGGGCGGTTTTTTTGATATCGCGGATTTCAACAGGGTGAGACATAGGATAACTCCGTTTTGCGGGTAATTGCGTGTCAGGCAAATGCGTCACAGGCAATGGTGTGGCTGACAATTGCATGCTGCGTGAGTGAAATTCTCTGCGCTGTAAGCGATAAGCCGAGGGGCTTAGTTCGTAGGCTTTTGAAAACGCACGACTAAAGGCTTCGCCACTTGAGTAGTTTACGGACTTGGCGATATGTTCTAGGCTTAAATCAGTTTGCAGCAATAGGTTAGAGGCGCGACTCAAGCGTAAGCGTCTAACCGTGGCGTTCACATTTTCATGCATCATTTCTCGATAAATTCGATGAAAATGATAGGGCGAAAAGTGCGCTACATCAGCGAGTTGGTTAACATCAATTGTGCTATCGGTGTTTTGCCAAATGTAGTCAATTACGCGCATGATACGTTCGCGGTAATCGCTTAGGGTTATGGGCTTTTTCATGTGTCGTTCCTCCGATGAACAATGTAAGTCTTAAGCGCTTGATAATGTTTGCGAACTTTTGCCTTACTCTGAAATATTAATACGTTAAGATGCGACATAGTGTTTTAAAATTGTAAATTCAACGTTAAGGGATTAATCATGGCGGTTTCTGATAATGTTGTAACGCGGGGTTTAGGGGGGAGTGCATGCGCGCATGCTGTTATCTTAACTAAAACTCGGTCTGAAGCATGGCTTAAAACCTTGGCTCAAGCTTTGGTTGTCGGTGCTGTGTCGATCACATTCTTGGGCTGCGGTGGAGGCTCTAGTCAAGCCAACACCCTTTCAGTCGGCCCTACACCCACACCCACACCCACACCCACACCCACACCCACACCCACACCCACACCCACACCCACACCCACACCCACACCCACACCCACACCCACACCCACACCCACACCCACACCCACACCGACGCCCACACCGACGCCAACACCGTCATGGCAGGCTGGCGTTTTTGCTCCTCAAGAAAATTTGGATGCGTTATGCGCTACGCCGCGAACAGGGAGCGACCCATTTAATGGTAATAGACCTTTTCCTGACCAGCTAGGCTCAATTGATGATGAAAAAATGTGGCTACGCTCGTGGAGTGACGAACTGTATTTGTGGTATGACGAAATTACTGATCGAGACCCAAGTCCTTATAGCGTTGAGGGTTATTTCGATTTACTCAAAACGACCGAGCTGACGAATAGCGGGAATGCTAAAGATCAATTTCACTTTACCGCTAATACGGCAGAATACAATTCCTTTGTGGGCTCAGGCGGCGTTGGTCTTGGTTATGGTTGGACACTCGTTGCTGTAGAAGTGACCCCCCCACGAGAGTTTGTTGTGTCGATGGTGCAGCCCGGCTCGCCAGCGGCAAGTTTGCCAGCGGATATTCAGCGGGCTGCCAGAATAATATCGATAGATGGCGAGGCGCTTGTGGATAGCGATAACACCGATGTCTTAAATGCGGGTCTATTTCCAGAGACTCTGGGTGAGAGCCATACCTTTGGCATACTTGATGAGGGCGCAGGTGAAACTAGATTTGTTACGCTTAGCGCCGAAGATATTATTGCCGCATCGGTACATCAAGTAAAAACATTTGAAAATGCTAATACCACAGTGGGTTACATGTTATTCAATCAACATATCGCAACGGCTGAATCTGAATTAGCGGACGCGATTAATACTTTAGCGGCTGATAATATCGATGAGTTGATTCTTGATCTGCGTTATAACGGCGGCGGTCTTTTGACTATTGCATCACAGCTTTCATATATGATTGCAGGACCCGCAGCGACGAGTGGGCGAACGTTTGAACAACTTAGTTTTAACGATAAAAATCCCACCAATGATCCTGTGACGGGTGCTCGTTTAGACCCTCAGCCTTTTGAAAGTCTGGCAGTGGGTTTTTCCTTAACGGCCGGTACGCAACTTCCTAGCCTTGATCTTGACCGTGTTTTTATTATTGCAGGTGAAAATACGTGTTCTGCAAGTGAATCCATTATTAATAGTTTGCGAGGTATTGACGTGGAGGTCATTCTTATCGGTGAGCAGACCTGCGGTAAACCTTATGGATTTTATCGATTTGATAATTGCGGTACGAGTTATTTTACGATTCAATTTCAAGGTTCAAACGATAAAGGCTATGGTGATTACGCTGATGGTTTTGTTCCGTCGGCTAGCGATAATGGTGAAGATTTTGTATTGGGCTGTACCGTAGGTGATGATTTGGATCACGGTTTTAATGAAAGTGAAGCGCGCATTGGCACTGCATTAACGTATATCACAAATGGTGCGTGTACGGGGGCGAGCTTTAAGCGGTCAATGACAAAACCGTTTACACGTATGAATAGTTCTACCAATACACTTCTTAATCGTAAGCCGTGGCAATCAATTAAATTGGCTGACTAGCTAATTTAGGCAATTAAATAAACAGGTCAATCATGAAAGTATTAATGTTTTCTCTATGTGTAGCGGCTTTGCTTAGTACTAATGCGTGCTCTATATTTAAACGTAAAGCAGTATTTAAACCCGCAAAATTTGAAAGCTATACAAAAGGATCACTTACGGTACTGGATAGTGCCGCTGATACGTTAATGCCAGGTGCGAATCTACATTTTTATGATAACGCCTTCCTTAGAAATAGCATTTATGCGTTTCAGCGTAAGCATCAAATTGGTCGTGACTTGAGTTTGCCGATTCGATTCCAATTACAGGTTAAGGGGGATGCTTGTTATTTGATTCAGTTGAACACCCAAAAAGAACCTGCAGTACTTGACGGACTTGCGTGTATTAAATTGAAACGTTGAGAATCGTATGAATTAGTTGATTAGACGGCTTAAGCCCGAATTTTATTACTGTTTGGTTTAGCTTTATTCAATTATTCAATTCAAGTTAGGGTGGTGCTCGTGCGGTATTTCGCGTCTTTGCACTAAGCGCTTCAGTATTACGCCGGGTATATTCATTTATTGAGCCCGCAAGGTTCTTTAGATGATTCTGTAGGTGGCTCTTTAAGTGAAGCCATTTGATTTAGATACAGCAGAAGTTTGATGATGTCTTATGGTTAATCAAGTGACGGCTTACACGGTTGTTGACCGTCACAAAACGATTTTTTATGTTCCGAGCTACTTAAAGGTTTTTTAGAATGCCTTTAATTCTCATCTAAATGTCTTTTTGATTTACACGCTGCATAAGTTCTTCTGCAGTTTCTTTTCTTTCTGAATAGCGATTAACAAGTTCATCGTGTTGATCGCGCAATAAAAGTGTAAAGCGCATAAGCTCTTCCGTAACATCAACAATGCGGTCGTAATAGGGTGAAGCTTTCATTCGATTATCATCGTCGAATTCTTGCCATGCCTTGGCAACCGAGGATTGGTTTGGAATGGTGACCATACGCATCCAGCGACCCAATACGCGTAACTGATTCACTGCATTGAACGATTGTGATCCGCCGCAAACTTGCATAACGGCCAATGTTTTACCTTGCGTGGGCCTAACGGCACCTAGACTTAAGGGTATCCAATCTATCTGACTTTTCATGACGCCGGTCATCGCGCCGTGTCGCTCAGGCGAACACCAGACCATTCCTTCGCTCCACAGTACCAATTCTCGCAATTCTTGTACTTTCTGGTGCTCGACATCGCAATCGTCGGGTAGTGGAAGCCCTGCGGGATTGTATATTCGTACTTCCGCGCCGAAGTGCTCCAGCAGCCGAGCGCACTCTTCAATAACAAGCCGGCTAAAGGAACGCTCGCGTAACGACCCATAAAGTAACGCTATTCTAGGTGCTGGTGATTGGGGTCCTGATGGGAAAAATTTATCGGGTGATAGGCCGTCGAGCAGGGCTTTAGGGATATTGGGAAGCGCGTTCATTGTGTGGGCTCTGTGCTTGGTTGTCTGTTATGAAGTGATTGGCTGTTATTTAAGGTCTAACGTTTTTTGGATCAAGTTTGGCCTAAATACGGCTTAAATTGGGTCTCAGTTGGGTCTCAGTTGGGTCTCAGTTGGGTGTAGGTTGGGTATGAGTTGGGCTGAATGTGGCGTCACATACCGTATTTGTATTGAGAGATATGCAGCTTAAAGAGCGTTTCCAAATACTTTTCGTTGAAAGTTGTGCCAATTTAACACTTCGTGTAACTATTATTCCCGCTGACACGACCGCAAATGAGTTTTATGGTAGCATTATTTTAACTTTTATTATGAGACCGGAACATGTTTAAAGCCATTTACCTTTCTGTTTTCTTTCTCGTTATGAGCTTTGCCTCAACTCACCTATTTGCTGCCAGTACTGCGGTAGTGGGTGTTGCCAAGTATTCTGAATTGAAAGAAGGTTTGTTCCTTGTATCCTTGAGTGCCGAAACACGTAGTGAGCAAGATTTGACTGCCGAGTCCTTGAGTGTAGGGGCAATACATGAACCTAGTATTTTAGAGCGTGCTCAACAGCTTGAGTTTAAATTCTTGAGATCGGTATCAACACGAAAATTTAGCCTGTTGATGAAGCAAGGTGCCGCGATAAATAATACTCCTGAGCGAGTATCAGAAAATGCGCAATCTTTGGGTGAGTTTGGACAGCAGTTTCCAGGGCGATTTATGGCCGGAGACCGTTTGCTTATGATACTTGGCGAAGACGGCGTGTTTTACACCCAGCTCAACGGAGTTGATTTAGGTAGCCAACTGAATGAATCGACATTTCGCCTATTGTTAAGTGGTTTTTTGGGCGACGTACCGCCTTCTAGAGCGTTTCGTGACGCGCTAAGTGGTGAAAGTGATAGCATCGCATTACAGGCTGAATTTGCAGCGCAATTTAATAATGTGGTCCTACGTTAAGGGCTTTAGTACCTAAACGCTGGGACAGTTTCTGCTACCTTGGTGGGCTGTCTGAGTTAATTGTATTGAGTTAACTGTATGAAATTGTTGTCTGGAGATGCGATCTGAAATTGTTGCCCGTACCTATTATGTGCAGTGAATGATGGATGGTGAATGGTGAATGGTGAATGGTGAATGGTGAACGGCCAAAGTTATGTAAATAAAAAACCCGCGAAGTAAACCTTTGCGGGTTTTTTTGTGGCTAGACCTTAGACCTTAGACCTTAGACCTTAGACCTTAGACCTTAGACCTTAGACCTTAGACCTTAACCCAAGCTAGGTCTCATCTCAGCTTTTTGAATAGCGTGCTAAACCAGAAAACAAAGCGGCGATAGCGGCCGTCGTTATGCTGGTTCCCCGGCCGACACCAAACAAGGCTTCGTCGCCATTAAACTTCATTTCGATATAGCACATGGCGCCACTATTAGCGCCACTTGCGAGTGCGTGCTCGTGATAATCGACAATGCGAATATCGTGCTCACAGTAACTCTCAATCGCGTGTGTAGCCGCTTCTATCGGTCCATTACCAAAACCTTCTAGGTGATGTTCTGTTCCGTTTATGGCAACGCCCAAGTTAATCTTTGTGCGGCCATCGTTGGCTTCATCAATACTGCTTGAAAGGTATTGGTACTTATCTTCAGCACGGAAGTACTCGTGTTCAAATAATTTTACTATTTCATCCGATTTAACTTCCTTTGCCGTTCGATCACTTTGTTTTTGAACAACACGGCTAAACTCTAGCTGCAATCTACGAGGTAACTCATAGGCTCGTGCCTGCTGTAGTAAGTAGCTAACGCCCCCTTTACCAGACTGACTATTAACCCGAATAACCTCGTCGTAATCGCGATTGAGGTCTTTAGGGTCAATCGGCAGATAAGGCACTTGCCAAAGTGCGCTCTTTTCTTGAACGGCCATGCCTTTTTTAATCGCATCTTGGTGTGAGCCAGAAAACGCCGTAAAGACTAATTCGCCGGCATAAGGGTGACGTGGGTGTACCGGCAGTTCTGTAAACTTTTCGCACTTTTGTCGTATCTCATCGATATGACTGAAGTCTAAGTCTGGAGCGATTCCTTGGGTATATAGGTTAAGCGCTAGGGTAACGATATCAACGTTGCCGGTACGTTCACCATTGCCAAACAAGCAACCCTCAACACGGTCGGCGCCAGCCATAAGCGCTAATTCAGCCGAGGCCACGGCCGTGCCGCGATCATTATGGGGATGCACGCTTAAAACAATACTCTTACGCTGATTAAGGTTTCGGTGCATCCACTCGATTTGATCGGCATAGGTGTTGGGCGTACACATTTCTACCGTAGACGGCAAATTGAAAATAATTTTGTGTTCAGGTGTAGGCTGCCAAATATCACTTACGGCATCACAAACTTCTTTCGAAAACGCTAATTCTGTGCTCGAAAAAACTTCCGGCGAATACTGTAGGGTCCATTGTGTTTGTGGGTAGCGTACAATCGCATCTTTAACCCAACGCGCACCTTGTTCTGCTATTTCCTTCACGCCGGCCTTGTCGGTCTTGTAAACAAGCTTTCTAAAGGCCGGAGCAATGGGGTTGTAAAAGTGTACGATGGCATGTTTTGCCCCTGCAAGACTCTCTACTGTTTTATCAATAAGCGTTTCTCGTGCTTGCGTTAAAGCCTCGATACGGACATCGGCTGGAATCAAATCTTGTTCGATAAGAGTACGGACAAAGTCGTAGTCAATTTGTGAGGCGGATGGAAAGCCGACTTCAATTTCTTTAAAGCCGATCTCTACGAGCAGTTTAAAAAACTGTAATTTGGTTTCAACCGACATGGGGTTTATCAGTGCTTGGTTGCCATCACGTAAATCTGTACTCATCCAAATGGGCGCTTTATCGACGACCTTGCTAGGCCATTGGCGATTGTCTAACGCTATGGGAGGGAATGCGCTGTATTTTTGAGACGGAGAAAAAATCATGGTTAGGTCCAAACTTTGGCGTAATCGTAGGGTTTGTTTTAAGCGCTTTGTGGATGCATTCGTTTTTTCAATTGTTAGAGTTAGCGGCAACTCAGAAGCGACGGATAATCGAATTGAGTGCCGGTGTCTTTGTATGGGTAAACAAAGTGCGATAACCGTGAAACCTTGTGGGCCTTAGGTTATTTACTAGTTTTAAGCGTGTCGCTTATGAACTAGAGGCTTGCTAACTTGATGCTTTCTAGCCAAGTGCTTATAGAGCTTTTTTCGTGTCAGGCTATTTACTTGTCGAGCTAGGTATTCTCTAACATGTTAATAGTATAGGGCGGGGTGATGGGTGAATGATTGTGAATGTTGCTCTTATTTTAGTGTAAAATAGAATTTTATTTCGCATATAGGTTAATTGTTAGCGTAATATTCCAATTTTGTGCTTTTTTACTCTGAATTCACCCTTGTCATATATTTTGTTCTTTATTATGGAATCTAATTATGGACCGCTACGATCATCACATTTTGCAGCTATTACAGCGCGACGGGCGCATATCGAACCAAGATTTAGCCGATACCATCGGCTTGTCTCCGTCGCCGTGTTTACGTCGTGTTAAAGCACTAGAGGACGCTGGCCTAATTGATGGCTATGTTGCATTGCTCAATGCTAAAAAGCTCGGTTTGACGCTTATGGCTTTTATATCGATCAGTATGGATAAGCATACGCCGGATCGTTTTGATGTTTTTGAGCGAACCATTGCGGGCTTTCCTGAAGTGCTCGAATGCCATTTGATCACCGGGCAAAGCTCAGATTATTTAGTCAAAATTCTAGTGAAAGATTTAGACGCTTTTCAGCGGTTCTTATTGAAAAAACTGACTTTGATCGAGGGGGTGACGGGGGTGCATTCATCATTTGTTTTGAAATCGCCGGTTAATAGTACGGCAGTGGTGGTGGATGGTGGTGTTTAGGCGATTTAAGGATTCCTTCTTGGCGCTCTTCAGCGGTGGGGTCGTATTTCATCGTAGCCTCCATTGCTGTATTTGGTCTATCATTTTTTGAAGGTTTTCTTGTCTTGAGCCAAAGCCCGTAAAAAAGCTTTATCTGTTTTAAGCGTCGTAGACGAAAACATTTTTGCTGCCTAGTTTGGTCTCTCAAAGCTCTAACTTTTTTTGAAAATCGTATGGGATAAATATATAGCTGAAAATAGCTAGGATTTGGATCTACCTGTAGGTACAACTGAGGTGATTACCATATTTTTTAGATAATTATTCGCGTGTTTCTATTTAACGCTCGTCGAAGGGGAATTCTATGGCGGAGTCTATATAAGCGGTTTTTGACGTTAAAAATAGTGTCTGATTGTAACGAGGAGGCATGTGTTTAGTTTGTTATAGGATAGGGCTTATGATTATAAGCCCTATCCCTATGTGAATATTAAGGGTTGACGATATTACTTAATAAACCGAAAATTCCCATAGTGAATAGCCCCAAGGTGTGCCACGCTCGACCCCTTGCATACGTACGTAACGTGCGTTGCTTGAAATACTCAGATCGTCAAGCCCGCCATCACCATTACTTTCAGTGAAGAGCGTTGTCCAAGTTTGACGGTCAGTTGAAGTTTGAATTTCATACGCTTTGCCGTAGGCGCCTTCCCAGTTTAAAACGACGCGATTAAAACCGCTATTGTCTCCAAGGTCGATGGCAATCCATTCTGAATCTGAAAATGCGCTCGACCAACGCGAGTTGTCATCTCCATCGAATGCGTTGATAGCCACCATGCCTGAAGACTCTGTACTGGATGCATTCGCGTCTTTATTCAGCGCTTTATTAACGTCGCCAGAGGGGCTGGTGCCGTTGCCGTACACTTCGAATTCAAATAATGAGTATCCATAACCGGTGCCGCGCTGTAAACCTAGTAATCGTACGTACCGGCCTGTTGCATCGACATCGATAGACTCAACCGCGCCCTTACCATTTGTCTGCGACGCTACCGTTGTCCATTGCGATGCGTCTTCCGATACTTGTATGTCATAACTTTGACCAAAGGCCGCTTCCCAATTAAGAACGATGGAATGTATCGAGGTGCTTTCTCCTAAATCGACATATATCCATTCGCTATCGGACCATTCGCTAGACCAACGACTGCTTTCTTCACCGTCAAAGGCATTGCCGGCAAGGTGGGCGCCTTCGATCGACGAGGCATAAGCTGGCGCATTCAACGCTAGGTTTAAATCTGTACCGCTACCGACGTCGTCATTTGACGTAAATTTGACCCAGTTAACATTGATGCCTTCACTCAACGCTAGGCGAAATGTATGTGCACCGTCAGTTAAGTCCAAATTACTATCAAGGGTTTGCCATGTTTGTACACTACCTGTTGCATCAACAGTGATATTACCGTGTGATTGGCCGTCAACGAATATTTCTATTGTTCCCGCCGTCTCGGCCGCGACGCGTAGTGCAAGATCATAGTGAGCATTCTCGCTGATAATTTCATAATCAATCCATGCATCGATTCCGACATCACTAATATTTAAAAATCCGTTTTCGTCTTCTGTTATGTCAACACGTGCATTGTTAATAAAGCTGTAGCGTTCGGCTTCGATGAGTTTGGGAAGCGCATGGATATTACTCCCCGCACCGTGAACCGGCATATTTATATAGATGCTGCCTAATTCAGTCAGAACACCTGATTGGCGATGATCAAATAAACCGTTGTAGGGATGTCCATTTCTGCGGCCGGTAAACCATGCATAGCGTTCCATGTCGGCATCATTTTCGATCGAGTCAACCACTTGAATTAAGAAGTTTTTTTGCTCGTCTAAAGTCGTGTTATCTTCCCATTCTGAAAATTCGGTTAACCAGATAGGGCGACCGTACTTTGCATATTGATCGATATACCATTCAACGCCACCGGCGTCTTGCATGTAAGCATGAATAGATATCGCGTCTACACGGCATTCTGGGCACACCTCAAAAAAATCATCTAGGTATTCAAACGGACTGAAGTAAGTCGTGCCGTTTTCGGTATTACATACGCCACAATAGTTCATTGCGACACTAACAATTTTTAATCCAAACTCATCTGCAATCGCTTCTAGGCGTGGCCATTCGGCGGCGGCTTGTGAAGGCGTCATATTCGCTTGTTCTAAAAAGTTAGGCTCATTAAACGCAAGAATATATTTAACGTCAGGATGCAGAGCAATGTAATCGCGCATGGCTTGATCACTAAATGCGCCGTTCCAAGCCATAGGTACAAACTCTACGCCATAGTCTTGGTAGGTGTCTTGAATCATGACGTCGGGTGAAACGGCCCAGTTGTACCACCATGAAAGTCCTTGAGATATTGCTGCAAGGTCTTCTTCTGAATGATTGCCGTATCCTAATCCACGCTTATTGCTTTTGCTTTGCCCAAAATTAGCATCCACAAATATATAATTCGACGTGTTAGCGCTAAACTCAGCATCGCTGACGGTAAGCGTAACTTTATAGGACCCTTCTTCAGTAAAATCGTGACTTACGTTAACGCCAGTGGCTACATTGCCGTCGCCAAAATCCCAGCTATAGGATAGTTCATCACCATTAACATCCTCTGATGGGCTTCCGTCAAAAGTCACACTTAAGGTGGATGGTCCGCCGACAACTGAGGGAATAAATGCGGCCGTTGGTGCGCGATTAACCGGTATGCCAACATTGCCAGGATCTTGTGCTGCTGCGCCGCCGGAGAAGTAAATGTCATCAATTGCTAAGCTTGTGACTTCACCTGCGCCTAGCACTTGAAAGACTTGTCGAACATCAAAGAGGTTAAGGTCTTGTGCAATATCGCTCATAGGAACGACGATGTCATGCCACTGGTTATCGCGTTCAAACCCGTAAGGATCATTACCCGCGGAAAATTTGATCCACACCTGGCCAATATCAGCGACATTGCCACTTTTTATGCCAATGCTAAACTCGCTCAAATCACTCGTCTTCATCGAGAAATGAAGATTGGCCTCTGCGTTGTCGAATGCGGTTAAGTTAAAGCCTTCTCGTGCGGTTAGACCCATTCCATACCAGCCAAGGTCGTTAGACTGGAGATCTAATGCCGTATTTCCTTCGCGAGAATCGCCGGCTTGTAGTGTTAAGGTGTCGGCCCATAAAAATAGGTCACCATTAACACCAAAGCCGAAGTTGTCAGCGGTCATATGTGCTGAGGTTTCAGTATAAACCCCAAAGTTTCCAAATTCAGGTGCGGTCAATGGTACGCTTTCGGACATATAAATATTGTCGAAAGCTATTTCTGATAAGGCACTTGGGGCGGGCCCTGATGCACTAAAAAATGTTTTTATTGTTTCGAAATCCACACCGCCAAACTTATTAAGCGGAATCGAAACTGTATGCCATTCGCCGTCTCGAACGAGTCCGTAGCTTTCGCCTTCTTGTGAAAAGGTTACGGTTCCGTCACTGCCGACGGTGCTGGCTATTACAACACTAAAGTCGCTTGTTAATGTTGTTTTACAATCGAAGTGCAAGTAGCCTTGGCTGTAGTTGCGCATGTTGTAATCTTTATGCAATAAGCCAAACCCCCACCAATCGTCAGCGGCAATTTCATACGCAAGTGCGACACTGCCTTCCGAGGGTAAGGTTGCGACCGAGGTCATATTGTTCCAGACGTATAAATTGGCGCGATCACCCCAATTTAATTCGTTAAATACTGACCTCGTCTCGGTCATAATGCCAAAATCACCACTCGCCAAATTATCTTCAGCTAATTCTAATTCTGTAAATTCGTTGGCGTATAGTCGAACATAATCCACGCGCATCTGTGCGGGAAAATCGGCTGTAATATCTCCAACATTTGTGATGTCCACAAAGTTAAATCCACCGACGGCCATATTGAGAAGAATATGAGCGTGCTCGGTACGAAATTCTGACATGTTTGGGTCTGTGATATCCAACGTTAAATATGGAATGTTATCTACAGACATGCTGACGGCCGTCGGCGTCCAATCAAGCTGGTAAAGGTGATAGTCGTCATTAATATTCGGTAGGACCTGCGTTTCTTCGGCGTGATCGGCTTGTAGCCAATCGCTCCAGTCTCCTGACTCATGCCACCAATGTAATGCACCCGAGACGGTGGTATTTATCGTTCCGGCATCTTGTGCAGCTTTGCTGCCAGCTTCTAAAATGTCCCATTCCGCGGCTTTTGGCCAGCCATCTACTCCTAAATTATTGCCAAGCATCCAAAAGGCCGGCCACAATCCTTTGTCGAGGTTGGGCAGCTTAATACGCGCTTCAAGGCTTCCAAACATAAAGCCCATACGACCGTTTGTGTGGAGGCGTGCCGAGGTGAACTCCTTACCTTGATACTCCTCGCGAATTGCCTCAATAACCAAATCGCCACTGTCGGTGTAGGCATTGTTGCTGGAAGCGGTATAGAACTGTAATTCTCCGTTCCCAAAGCCACTGCCACCTGTAGTGAAGGTCCAGAGGTCTTTGTTAATACGGTCTTCGTTGAACTCTTCAGCCCAAATAGGAGTATCTTGTGCCTGGACGTGTATTGCGCTACTTAGCAGAATACATGGCAAGAGAAGGTTTTTGTTGAGGAAAGCATTTCGTTTTTTCATAGTTTTTCCTGTCTAAAACTTAAATTTTATTATTGTAGGGCGTGAACATCTGAGCGCCCGGTATTGATCGTTTTACTGGAATCGTGTGTGATTTTGTCATCCGTTATGGTCTTGATGTTGAGGCTTCTTTCCTATTTATGGTGATTCCTGTCAGCTCTAGCATCTATATTTGCGTCTAAAATCACAATACGCATAAGATAAGTTGGGCTGGATAAAGGATAAGCCGGATGGAGGCTTATACGGGGAAAGTGTTGGATGAAATGCTTAGATGGTTTGGTTTGAATAAGGTGATCTCTTATGGGTATTTTACTCAAGTTTAGCGAGAATATCGTGACCTAAGCTAGAGTGACATATGCGTTAAAGTGCTTATTTATCTATTGTGAACTTGCTCCCAAATGCCCGTCCTGGCTTATGTTACTTGCGCTTTCTAAATTAAAATCTCCTGCTCTCGGTAATGTTGTGGGGGCGGAGCATGGGTCGGAATTGACCTCGGTGTTAGGGGCATTATTTCTTGAGTCTTCGTAGACTTCAAAATCCCGCAGTGAATAAGCATAAGGGGTGGTAGGAGTATGGGCAAGAAAGCCGAACCTGACTAAGATTGCTTACAGCCTCTAAATACGTATTTATCCATTCGTTATCGTTACAGTTAGATGCCCCGCGCGTATCGGGGTTTCCATCAACAGCCGTTCTGAATAAAGATCACCCTCTGCGCTGGAACTCATGACGTTTTGTTTGTTACTAGGTTAAGTCCTTCAACTGGTGGCAAGGGTTCGCCCGAAAACCCGGCCACTTTATAGCGTGAATATCTGTAATCTAGGGGTTATTGTCGAAACAAAAGTAGGGTGCAGCGGTTTGCCTCATCAACTTCGACGACTTTCTGGGCTCTTAGGGCATCACTCACACCAGCTTGATCTAGCCACGTTATTTCGTCACTTGAAATTCACACACTATAGTGTGTCGCAAAAGACTGCTCACAATAGAGCTGAATTTCGTGTAGTGGATATTTGGACCCAAGGTCTAAGGTGGTCCATTCCGTATTTTTCAATTCCGTGTTTTTCCATTCCGTATAGGTTCATTCGCTTCCCCAGCACAGACTGATGTCGCCATAAATTAGAGCTTTCGGGTCTAAGTTTATTTCAGAAGACGAAACATAAATTATCGATGTGAGTGTCATGTTTTCGATATCAGTAATGTCTTGAGGTTGCTATGAAAACGGAAGCGTGCGCGGCGGGAGCAGTATAAATAAGCCGCGCGTAAAAGATGTTGGAATATTATATTCTATGGGCATTGTATTGTTCCCAGTAAAATATGTTTAGACGAGAAATGTCGAAATATAATCACGATTAGAATAGTGATCTAAAAAATTATTGGAACGGTACATGAATAGATGGCTTAATATAAATGATTGTTTTTTAATTCATATTGATGTTGGCAAGACCTCTAGTAAATACCGTTTATAGGTAAGTGCATTCAAGTTAATTTGAGTATCTTTGTTTTAGAAGTGTTTCAATGGCGTTGAGCCTACGCGGGTGCGTCAGTCGAGGTGGAGAGAGCGGAGCTAGTTATTGGCGTAGATCAAAAGGATTGTATTGGATGAATACGAAAAGTGAGTGTTTTCGAAGCGCCCCAGTGGGCCGTATTTTGAATTTAGTTGTTTGTTCTTCGTAATGTCGAGGTTACTCTAATTTACTTCGAAATGACTTCACAAAACCATTATAACTACGACTTGTTTTAAGGCGTTCACCGCAACTTAACCGTAAAATGTAATCACCTTTTGTTAGGTGTTTTATTTCTCGAATACGTTCAGTATTAATGATGGTTGATCGATGTATTTGTGTGAATTTCTTAGGTGTTAATTTAGATAGTAGTTCTTTGAGTGTGCTGCGAATAATGTGTGTTTCACCTGCGATATGAATACACATGTAGTCTCCAGCGGCATCTATCCAGTCGATTTCATCTTCAATAACAATAATCACTTTTTCACCATCGCGAAAAGTGATTTTCTTGGGAGAGGTCGAAGCTCCATCTGCAGGTAAAGTTTGGGTTACATTTGGGGTTTGGGGCAGTTCTTCAGAGGAGATACTATCAATTAATCCTAGTAGTGATTGTTTGTTCGTGCCCATGGTTTGCGAGGCAGTATGTCGTTCAAGCGCACGTTTAACGGCTCTTTTTAAACGGTCTTCGTCGAGTGGCTTTGGTACGTAATCGACTGCGTGGACATCAAAGGCTTCTAGGGCATATTGAAGATGCGTTGTCACAAATATTACCATAGGCAACACATCGTTCTGCAACGATTTCACTACCTCGAAGCCATTTTTTCCGGGCATTTGTATGTCGAGAAATATAAGGTCCGGTTCAAGTTCGATTGTGGCATCTATAGCTTCTCGCCCATTTTTACAGCGCGCCACGATTTCGATCTCAGGAAAATCGTTTAGGCAAAAGTTTAAGACGGCTAAAGCCAGTGGTTCGTCGTCGACAATAATGGTACGTAGTTTAATCATGGTAACCTTTATTATAATTTTTTTGGAGTCACTCTTGTAGCTGAATTCTGGATCTTTTTTAGTTGTTCTCGTTTGTGATTTCTGGCTTGTTTGAATCGATCTCGTAGGGTATTCGAATTTTTATGCGCAGTCCTTTCTCTCCATTTGAATAAAAATTAATCGAACCTGTTTTGCCATAAAGCACGTGTAATCGTTCTATTGTGTTGCGTAATCCTACACCGCGGCCCAAAATAGGTTGCCCTTCTATCAAGGTCATTCCTGGGCCGTCATCAATGATTTCTAATTGCAGGTATTCTCCATCGACGCAAGCGTTTATCCCGATGGTGCCTCCTTCTTCGGCCGTGGCCACGGCATATTTAATTGAATTCTCAATAAGTGGTTGAAGTAATAGGCTGGGAGTCTTGGCCTGCTCTGCGTCTTCATCGATAGCGATGTTGATACGAAGACGGTCTGGGAATCGAGTTTTTTCAATATCTAGATACAACGACAAAATAGACATTTCCTGTTTTAAATCGGAGCTCTGATCTGGGTTGAAATCTAGGGAGCTGCGGAGAAACAATCCCAGTTTTCGTACGACTTGCATCGCTTGTTTAGATTGATCAAGTCGAATTAATGCATATATTGAGTTCAAACAATTAAACAAAAAATGCGGGTTGATTTGATAACGCAACATTTTTAATCGCGCATCTTGTGCAATAGCCTCTGCTTTAAAGCGTTTTCGTTGCTCTTCTTTTGCAAGTGCGGCTTCTTTAATGCGTTCTTCATGCTCTATTTCTAACAGACGGTAATATTTTAACCCGTGGAAAAGCGCAGCCCAACAGAGAAAGAGGTAAAATTCTCCGAAAAACCATCCTCCAAAATCGGCCCATATTCCTGATTCTCCAGTGAGCCATTCGAAGCTTGCGATTCGAAAGATTGTCCAAATGAAGTTTGTTAATGCTGCGCTTAATATAACGCTCAGCATACGAATAGGTAATTTCGCGTTCCATATTCTGGTGTAAAACCCACCCAGTAAAATTGACAGCAGCAAGCCGAAAGCCGCTTGATAAAAGGTATGCAGTATATAAATAAGTTTTACATCGCCATACCATAACGCTCTTCCAATAAATGGAATTAGGGCAAATAAGAACCAAAAAATAGCCTGGCTAAGCCAGTTCATTCGAGTATCGTTGCTTCGCATTATTCTTAGGATTTTTTTAAAGTAGCCGACATCATAAATGTATGTGGAATCGATTGTAATGGCTTTTTTCTCGCTTTGTTATTAAGTTGCGCTTTAATGCGCATATCCTATAGTTAGTCTTGTATTGTTATTATCTGGTTATAAGCAAGACGGCTAAACTACATGTGCTAGGTGGTGTACGGCCAAACGAATACATTTTTCGCTATACCATGGCAATGGCAATGGCAATGGCGTATTTAGCGGCTTTACTATTTATCATGACTTTAACGTCATTTTTAGACGGAGCTTAACTATTGAGCGCCTTGGCCGCCCGCCCCCCCCCAGCGGTAAGTGACTTTAAGCGTGCTTGACTTGCGAGTGCTTCGTCGTCATGCAATAACTGACAATGGCAGTTAACTGTTTTATTTAATCTAAGTCACCATAGTGGCGGCGTACGCCATACTTGGTTGAGTGTGGGTCTGCCGTTGGCCTCATCAATACTGCTTGAAATATATTGGTATTTATCTTCAGCACGGAAGTACTCGTGTTCAAATAATTTTACAATTTCATCCGATTTAACTTCCTTTGCCGTTCGATCACTTTGTTTCTGAACAACACGGCTAAACTCTAGCTGCAATCTACGAGGTAACTCATAGGCTCGTGCCTGCTGTAATAGGTAGCTAACGCCACCTTTGCCAGATTGACTATTAACCCGAATAACCTCGTCGGAATCGCGATTGAGATCTTTAGGGTCAATCGGTAGATAGGGTACTTGCCAAGGCCCGCTACTGTCTTGAACGGCCATGCCTTTTTTAATAGCATCTTGGTGTGAGCCAGAAAACGCCGTAAAGACTAATTCGCCAGCATAAGGGTGGCGCGGGTGTACCGGTAGTTCTGTAAATTTCTCACACTTTTGTCGTATCTCATCGATATGACTGAAGTCTAAGCCTGGAACTACACCTTGGGTGTATAGGTTAAGAGCTAGGGTAACGATATCAACATTACCGGTACGTTCGCCATTGCCAAATAAGCAGCCCTCAACAATATGTGAGGTAATACTTCCTTTTCTATGTAGCTTGTATATTGATATTCAACGAATTCAAGATGTCTGTGTGGAAATGTTGGATTTTATAGAGGTACTATTGATATCCGCTTCGGGTTTATTGAAAACGCCGATTGAGTTCCAGATGTTTGTATCCTAGGGCTTATGAGTGCGTATGTTTCACATCATTCTTGTGCAAGATTTAGGCGCGTTTCAGCGGTTCTCATTAAAAAACTGTCTTTAATCGAAAGCGTGATGGGGGTACATTCATCGTTTGTGTTGAAGTCGCCAGTGAATACAACGGCGATGGTGTTGGGGGATTAGAGAAATTTCTGGCGAAGGGAAGTGAGCTTGGGCTCGTTCAGTAGTGCATTGTGTTTAATGTGAGGGGGGGTTACTTATGAGAGCTTCACTTTTTAAACACCGGCGGCGATTTTTTCTTTGCAGAGTGTATTGGTAAGTTCTTGCAGGTGCAGAACACGTTTTTCCAGCCAGGCTAGCTCTTCGTGCGTAATACGGTAATGTTCAGAGTAGCGCGATTCTATATACGCGCGTTTGAGTAATTCAAAACAACGGCGGTTGAATTTAGTGTCTTGAGGGAAAATATCTGTGAGTTGTGTGGCATGTTGCGCCGCTAAATTATTTAACGCTTTGATATTATGCGTTTTCGGGCGGTAGTTGGTGAACACCAAAAGTATGCAGGATAAAAATCGCTCAGTGGATTGATGCAGTTGGAAAGCAGCGCTTTTAAATTGTTTTTTTGATTTGCCTGTTTCGTAATACTCGTAAAATTCAACTGCACTTTCAAACCACTGCTCAAAATGTCCTTGGGCAATGGTTCGAGCATCTGCCGCATTGAGTTCGCCCGGCTCTATCAGTGCGGTGCCGCTATAGGTATAAAGTTGAATGCCTTCGGCGCGAATATCCCGAAAGAAGTAATGGCCTTGCCGCAACCAGTCGTTCACCTCGGCATGCGTGTGCACCAGAATATTGACCGGCGCTTTTACCTTTTGGCTTATGCGCTCTTCGGCGGTATGCCAAATCCTGTATTCATCTACAAGTTCGCTACGGTTCAATACGACAAGTACATCATAATCGCTGACGTAACTATTCACAGGGTCATCTACATACGAGCCTTTGGCATAGCTTCCAAAGAGGATAATCATTCCTATGCGGCTGTGCTTCTTTTTGTCGGACGTGGCGAAACCCCTAACCTGCTCAAATTCGTCATGGATGGTGTCCATTAAAAATTGTATGTTGGTTTGTTTGTGTTCTGGCAGGTGCGCAAGGGATGTTTTCATGAGTTGAATCATACCAGTTCTATTCCGTCACGCCATAGAGGCCCTAGGTTTGTTCCGCCTTAGAGCGATGCTATTAATACAAAACACAAAACACAAAACACAATTCAATTTTCTGTGTGTGTTTGTTTGGTCGGCTGGGAGGTATTGTCAAAAATCCGAGTTATCTCCTTATGGAACTCTGGCGACATATGTTTATAGGTATTCATGATCTTCTCTTTCGCACACTCAATACTCTGATACCGGCGTATAAGACTATTTATGTGCCACTCTAAGGTTTGTATATCTAAGGTGTTTAGTGGTTTATCTGACATTTCCTTGTCCTTCATCCATGTGTGTTTCTCGTCCAGTATCGAAAGTATATACGATTTATCGCTCGCGATCTATAGATCGTGTTTGAGGCAGGTTTTAGCCGTAACACTGTGGCCCTTTATTACGAGGAAATATAATGGCGATCAAAGATCAGCTGGCGGCCACAATTAAAGCGCAGCGTTTAGAGAAAGGTTTGTCTCAGGATAAGTTATCTGCGAAAGCTGATATCTCGACGCGCTACTATCAGGACATCGAAGCAGGAGAAAAGCAGCCCACGGTCGATACGATATTTAAGCTCGCAAATGCTTTGGGCGAAAGTTACACCGTATTGCTCGGCCCTGTTTGGTCTGAATGGGTAGGGGATTAATACCAGGGCGCCGTCAGCTAAGGGTAGGGATACGCTGCGTATAGTGGTTATTGGTTAATAGGGTAATTTGGTTAACTAGTGCCAGGGGGCGCTTCGGCCAAATATTTCTGAATGGCACATACAAAAAAACCCCGCCAATGGCGAGGTTTTTGTATTTGGCGCACCCGGAGAGATTCGAACTCCCGACCAAGTGGTTCGAAGCCACCTACTCTATCCAGCTGAGCTACGGGTGCAGTGTGTATCTCATAAGTGTAGCGACTCATGAGGGGGCGAATAATACGCGTCTGCGCGGCTTGCGTCTAGAGGCGTTTGTTAACTCGTGTAAGGCTTGGGCTTATTCCGAGGCTTCCTTCATTTAAGCTCGTGTTATTTCTTAATAGAGCGGCTATAATCCGTGCACTAAAATTTTAATGTTATTGGTCCCAAGGAAAAATAATGAAGAAATATGCTGTGATGTTATCGGCTGCCGTTGCGTTGTTTTCGGTTTTTGCGTTTGCTTCTGGTGAGACGCTACAAGAGCGTATCGCTCCTGTAGGCGAAGTTTGTATGGCCGGCGATGAATGCGCTGCCGCTGTTCAAGCTGTGTCGGCTGATTCTGGCCCTCGTTCAGGTGAAGTTGTTTATAAAGCGGCATGTGTTAATTGCCATTCCGGTGCGATCCCTACTGCGCCTGCACTTGGCGATGCTGCAGCTTGGTCTGCGCGTCTAGCGAAGGGAATAGATGTTTTATACACCAATGCATTGAATGGTCTTGGTGGAGCAATGCCGCCAAAAGGTTTGTGCATGGACTGTTCAGCAGATGAGCTAAATGCTGCTGTTGATTATATGATCGTAAACTCTAAGTAATCCCTCATTGAGCGCTAGTGTTCTAGCGCTCAAGATTTCCCTTTCCCTTTGTTTGTTTTTTGTCCTGCCCCGTCCCTTTAGTTCCCGCTTTATGGTATTTCTGCGCTCAGCTGTTTTTCATATTCCTGCTTAAATCGGGTGCCGTAATACGAATGCTCGAATGTGACGGTATCTGTGAGGACTCGCCAGAACGAATTCGTCAGGACCCGTTCGCCAGAGCAAATGGTGTAAAGGAAACTTGGTATAGACCTTAATAATTAATCTGTACGTTTAATCGTCGAACATATTCATTAAGCCAGAGAGTACTTCGCCCCCTTTTTTCTCGTTCTGCACTGGACAGGCTTCGCCAAATCCTTCGCGTTCGATATCTTCAGGCGGTAGCTCATCTAAAAAACGACTGGGCGTAGTCGTTTGTTTTTCGCCAAACTGTTTTCGAGCGCCGGCAAGGCTGATTGTAAGCGTACGTTGTGCGCGTGTAATGCCCACGTATGTCAGGCGCCGCTCTTCTTCAATATTGCCTTCTTCGATACTTGATCGGTGCGGTAGAAGCTCTTCTTCCGCGCCGACTAAAAAGACATGCGGGAATTCTAGGCCCTTAGATGCGTGTAAGGTCATTAGCTGCACGCGATCCGTTTCGTCTTCCTCTTCTTGCCGTTCGAGTAGGTCACGTAACAATAATTTAGATATGGCCGTATTGAGGAGTTTTTCATTATCAGCGTCGTCGTCATCAACGTTTTCGATCGTTTTTTTGATCGACTCAACTAAAATCCAAACGTTTTCCATGCGCTTTTCGGCAACATGGCTAGAGCTGGCGTTTTGAAAAAGCCAACCTTCATAATCTATATCGTTTAGCATTTCACGGATGGCGCCTACCGGGTCGTTCTCGTGACAGTTACGACGTACAGATGCGATCCACGCGCTAAATTCTTGAAGGCGGTGGAGGTTCTTTTCGGGTAATAAGCTGTGTAAGCCAAACTCATCGCAGGCCGATAACAGCGATATTTCTCTATCGGTTGCGTAGCGGCCTAGGGTTTCTAAAGTGGTGGTGCCAATCGAGCGCCGCGGTGTGTTGACGATACGCAAAAATGCATTATCGTCTTCTGGGTTAATCAGTATTCGCAAATAACCCATAAAATCTTTGATTTCTGCGCGCGCAAAAAAGCTGGTGCCACCGCTAATATTGTAGGGTATTTGATGATACTGGAGTTTAAGCTCTAAAATTCGTGCTTGGTGGTTACCACGGTACAGCACAGCAAAGTCTTTGAATTTGGCGTTGCGGCGATTCTGTTGACCGAGAATTTCGGCGGCAATACGTTCCGCTTCGCCGTCCTCGCTTTTACAGCGAATGACACGAATGGGTTCTCCCATACCGAGATCACTCCACAAGGTTTTTTGAAAGTCGTGCGGATTGTTAGCAATTAAGGTGTTCGCGGCTTTTAGAATGCGGGCCGTGGAACGATAATTTTGCTCAAGCTTAATCACTTCTAAGCTAGGGAAATCTTCTTTTAATAAGGCGAGGTTTTCTGGACGCGCGCCGCGCCATGCGTAAATACTTTGATCGTCGTCACCGACCACAGTCAGTGAGCCACTGTCGCCAATAAGCTGCTTAACAACTTCGTACTGGCTGGAATTGGTGTCTTGATATTCGTCGACAAGCAGGTAGCGAATTCGCTGCTGCCAGCGCTGCAATATATCGGGATTATTCTTAAACAGCATGCTGGGAAGACGAATTAAATCGTCAAAATCTACGGAATTATAGGCTTGCAAGGCATTGTTGTAGCGTTCGTAGACCATGGACCATTTGACTTGATCTTCGTTTTCCGCGGTAGAGCGTGCTTCGCTCGGTTCAATTGAGCCGCTTTTCCAATTGGATATTTGGCTTTGCACCGCATCGATCAAATCGTTATCTAGGTCGCCATCGCGCAGCATAAGCTCTTTTAATAGGGAGCGAGAATCTTCGGCATCAAAAATAGAAAAACCGGATTTATACCCCAGTGCCGTACATTCCTTACGGATGATGTTCAAGCCAAGGTTGTGAAAGGTCGAGACGATTAAACCGCGCGATTCTTTACCATTGACCAGCTTACTGACGCGCTCTTTCATTTCGCGGGCGGCTTTATTGGTAAAGGTCACAGCCGCAATATTGCGAGCGTTATAGCCGCACTCTTGGATGAGATACGCTATTTTTCGCGTAATTACACTGGTTTTACCGCTGCCAGCCCCAGCCAGCACCAAACAGGGGCCGTCGATGTAGTGAACAGCTTCATTTTGGCGGGGGTTTAACTTATTTGCCACGACGACCTCGACTGCGGATTTGGTCGGCCATTTTAGCCTGCTATTTGAGGAGGTCTAGGAGAACTTTCAACTTATTTTCAACTTCATAATTTCAGAAAATGATTTCGGCAAGTTATTGTCCATAAGTCATTCTCTGTAAGTCATTCTCTGTAAGTCGTTCTCAGTAAGTGATGGCCCGTACGTGATTGCTGGTAAGTCATTTCAAGCGCATCAAGCCATTTATCGCAAGCTGGCGTAAAAACGATCAAAGCCGCGATAGCCTAAGGCTTCACTTAGATGTTGCGAATCAATATTTGTGCAGTTGTCCATATCAGCAATGGTACGTGCTACCCGCAGGATCCTATCGTAAGCCCTAGCCGATAGGCGCAACTTTTCAATTGCTTGCGCCAAAAAGGTCCGATCTTCGTCCGCTAGCATGCAAATGTCTCGCATTTGTTTCCCCGTGAGTTCGGCATTGGCGCAGTTTTGGCGTTCCTGCTGGCGCAGCCGTACTTCACTGACGCGTTTGCGCACGCTTTCACTGCTTTCGGCCGTATTTGCATGTGTATTCTGTAGTTGATCGATCGGTATTTGTGCGACTTGAATTTGAAGATCAATACGGTCTAGCAGCGGGCCGGATATTTTATCTTTGTATCGAATTACTTGAGTTGGGCTGCACGAGCAGCGGTCACTCTTATCGCCGTAATAACCGCATGGGCAGGGGTTCATCGCGGCAACTAGCTGAAACTTTGCTGGAAACTCTACTTGAGCATTTGCTCGTGAAATACAAATACGCCCACTTTCAAGGGGTTCTCGCAGTACTTCGAGTACATGGCGGGGGTACTCCGGCAATTCGTCCAAAAACAATACTCCCCGGTGCGCTAACGATATCTCTCCTGGTTTGGGGTGCGAGCCACCGCCGACTAAAGCCACTGCGGACGCAGTATGGTGGGGACTACGAAAAGGTCGTGAGAGCCAATCGTCACCATTGTGTTGGCGTGAAACTGAGCGAACAGCTGCCAGTTCAAGTGCTTCACTTTCGCATAACTCAGGCAGAATGCTCGGTAATCGGCTTGCTAGCATGGACTTGCCGGTTCCCGGTGCGCCATACATGAGTAGGTTGTGTCCCCCTGCGGCGGCGATTTCTAACGCGCGTTTGGCGAGTGCTTGGCCTTTTACGTCGGCTAAATCATCGGCGTAAATAGCGTGATGGATGGGCTGTCGTTGCGGTTGGGCTAGTTCTTCTCGTTGGAATAAATGCGCGCACACTTGCAGTAAATTACTCGCGCAGCGGGATTCAGCTTGGCGGCATAGCGCGACCTCGGATGCACAAACTTTGGGCAAAATTAACGCTCTATGTGCTAAACTGGCGGCTAATGCCGCAGGTATGCAGCCGCTTACGCGTCTTAGTTCGCCAGATAGTGCTAACTCTCCGATAAATTCGTATCGCTTTAAGGCCTCTTTGGGAATTTGATCTGAGGCGGCCAAAATACACAGTGCGATCGCTAAATCAAAGCGCGCGCCCTCTTTAGGTAACTCAGCGGGCGCTAAATTTACGGTAATGCGGCGTTGTGGAAATTCGAAGTGGCTATTGATTAGAGCGCTGCGAACGCGGTCTTTGCTTTCTTTGACGGCTGTTTCGGGCATGCCGACGATAGTAAAGCTGGGTAAGCCGTTGGATAGATGGGTTTCTACGGTGACCAGTGGTGCATTAACACCAACTTGAGCACGCGTATTAACAAGCGCTAAACTCATAGTACATTCCTTGTATTAGTACGAGCCTGTTGTTGTCCCTTCGTGGGATTGGTTCGTGGGATTGGCTCGTGGATGAATCTTATGTCAATTTTGGTAAAAGCGCGAGTCTCTTGGTGTTGAGCTTTAGTGTGACTCGTAATTGTTCTGTAGGCTTAGGCTCTCTCACTTTGGGTCTGGCCGTGCTATGTGTGTTTGCTTCTAATGTGATTGCAGCCGAAAAGCCTGTTGTTGGAACCGCTAGTATTGGTACTAATATTGGTACTAATATTGGTACTAATATTGGTACTAATATTAATATTAAGAGTAAGATTGACGCTAGCATTGATACAGCGAAGGCCTCTAGCACTAACGCTAATGAAGACTTCACCGTGCCGCAAAAAGTTGTTTTCTGGAGTGGTGCGTATGGGCGTAACGCTTATGACATTGCACTGTTAACGATGGCGCTAGAGGAAACGATCGAAGATTTTGGTTTATATGAGTTTGAAATGCTTGATGAGTCTTTTGGGGCGGCGCGTGGTCGGCGCGAATTGGAACGAGGCGAGTTATTTAATATCTATTCCGCGCCTTTGCGTCCAATAGCGGTTACTCAGGAAGAAGGTATTATCGTTGTACCTCTGCCGACGATGAAGGGACTGTTGGGTTATAGAGCATTGATGGTTCGAGAGGAGTCTCTTGACGAGCTGAGTAAGGTATCCACACTTGAAGATCTGCAAAAGCAGGTATTGGGGCAAGCAATGGGTTGGGTTGATAATAGGGTTTATCATAAAAACTCTGTTCCGCTTGTTGAGGCGAGCCGCTACAAATACCTATTTCCCATGTTGGCGCGCAAGCGTTATATCGGCATCCCACTGGGTATTGGCGAAATTGACGGAGCATTGAATGCGGTAAAAGACGAATACCCTGACTTTCGTGTCTATCGAGATTTATTAATCTATTATCCTTTCCCTGTGGTCTATCAGGCGTCGCTCAAGTCTCCGCGCTTAGCTGCGAGAATAGAGGCCGGTTTGCTACGTTTACAAAAAGATGGCCGTTGGGATGCCTTATTTGAAGAGCATTTTGGTGCTGTTTTGCAGCGTTACCGTCACGATAATCTAACGCTTATTGTATTGACATCGCCCCATGTAACGGCTGATTGGGGAATTAATAAACCGCTATTATTGAATAGGGCTATTGTAGGGCCTTAAAACTTATGTTGTTGAAGATGAGTTCTAGAGGTTGAGTTCAGAACTTATGCCGCAGAGTCAAAGTGCTAGCACTTAAGTTCTTGAGGCCAATCTTTTGAAGTTAAGTTTTGACGTTAACCTCATTAATATCCATTCGGCATTAACTGTTTCTTAATTTTTGTTATTCCAATTGCATACAGCAAGCCATTTATTCATTAGTTGCCATTTTAAAACAAAATAACAGTAGGTAACGTAATTACTCAGCTTCAAGTGCACTTGAATCAAAAATGAGACCCTTAAAGCCTAGAGTCTCAATTGCTTCTTTGAACGGTGTCGTGCAATAAAGTCCGTGTACTGGATGCTCTTCGCAGTAAAATAGGTAGGTATTTGTTAATTCCTGATGGTCAAAAGCAAGCAGCTTAGGAGACTCAATGGCTCCGTATAGCATGTTCCATTCAGTTTTTTCATTATCTATATTAACGCGCTTAAGTACATTCAAAACATAGAAAGTGCGGCCCCTCACATCTACAGGCAGTAACTCCCCATACTCCTCAAAGCCAGGCCGCATAAGGGCACAGGCGCGTTGCGAGAAAACTAAAACAGAAGAGTTAAATACAGAGATATCTGGGATCTCATTAGCCGTCGGCCAGTCAGGTAGTGGCTTGAATGTAGCTACTGGTTCATTCCATATATCGATATAGCTCACACCATGCATCCCGAAATCAATAAGCTCATCGTACGCTTCGCTTTCAGGGTCTATCTTGAGCTTCTCGGCAAGGTGATCGGTATCAATATCGAAACACCAGTAATTTTTATAGTTTGGAAGGAGGAAATAGGTTCTCATTTTAATTGCCTCTCCACGTATCATCTTTTGGTTCCATAATCTCCACGGGGCACTTGCCGTCATTGAGCCTCTGCTTAATACTTGCAAGCTCCTTGATAAAGGGGGAGTAGTTGCTTTTAATCCAAGGGGGTATAGCCCTGTTTGGCGGTCGATCTTTTAAATTACGCAATCTTGTTGATAACCACTGCTGGTAATTCCAACCATAGGTATCTGGATGGATATGCGACTCGGGTGATAAATGATGTCCGCGATCTATCTTCAAGTGCGCAAGCCAAATACCATTGAGCGGATCATTAATCTTAATGCCGTTTGAGAAGAGTTTTGCCCGAAGTCTTCCCATTGAGGAGTGTGTTCCTGCGCCAGGGATTATGTGGTGTGCATCATATTTTTCGCTAGGTCTTGGTTCAATATTCGCTAATAAATTCTGCCCAAGATTTTTCCCTGCGGGTGAGAGCTTCTCACACTCAAACTCTTGACGCATCATTGCCCTTGATTTACCCCAACTCTCCAGTCGATAAGCTTCAAGTTGTGTCTCAAGGCTTTGCAGTGTATCTGTTTTTCTTAAGAGGGCTTCTAGGTGGCACTCCTCGGCCGCTTCGTCGAGAAGGCGAGTCTTTTTTTCATCTGCTGTTTCATTGAGAGGGGGTAGGGTTTCGAGCTTGGCGCAGTGAGCCTCGGATCTGCGTTTGTACTCCATAATGACAAGCTCTAGTGCATTAGGTGCCTTGTAACCGCCATCAGGGGCGGCTGTCTATTATTTGCCATATTTAAAATCCATTTAGTACGTTATAAATCGATAATGTTATCAGAGCGAGCAATGCTGCACATTGTCTAACAACTCAAACCCTAGCTTTGTAAAACATAAAATACTCGATAATAAGCATGGGTCAGTTTGAGACTGACTGTCTCGCGGCTGGGTTCTCAAGGTTAAAGTCTGGCCAGAAGCTCTAACCCGGGGCTTTAGCCCCAAACTCCTAACCTAACTTTCTGTTCTAACTTCCCGTCCTAACTTCCACGGTGGCGGAACTCTTAGTTCAAGCTAAGCCAAGTTTCGCTTCAGTTATAAGCGGTTATTAAGCTTCGGGCGCGTCACTTTGGCTATTTAAGGCCGCTTCTATATCGGCTATTTGTTTCTCGAGCGCATCAACTTTTTCGCGGGTACGCATTAGTACAGCATTTTGCGCATCGAACTCTTCTCGCGTTACCAAGTTTAATTTTCGCAATTGTGATTCGATTACAGCGCGAATTTGTGATGCACCAGGAGCTGCTTCGCCAAGTTCCTGTACTTTAGATTGAACGGTATTTACAAAGTCTTTGAAGGAATTTTCGATCATTTTAATTTCAGTCTATTACGAGTTAATGGTATGGGTTGAGTTTCTCTATGACAAAAATGCCGTATTACGAGGTTACCCGTATGGAGAAACTACCGTATGGGGGAACTATAATGCGCTTAACACAAAGCACCAAGTGCCTTTTTTGAGAAAACTTGAGCTATCGCAGCAACTGTTGTATTTTCGTTGATATCTTGCCAACATTTATCGACCGGATGCCCACTATTTTGCTCGTTACACCGCCACCAACGCTACCCCTTGACGAAACGTCTACCCATGACACTTCACCCCATGAACGGTTGACCAGCAATGCATCTGCTGAAAGCCAAGAGCGCGAGTGGAAGGCGCGATTAGATCTTAAGCTTGCCCTTCGGGGAGAAAAAACCGTTCTGGCGCACAGTTTGCACGAAGGTCCCTTACGTGTGCAGCGCCCGTTCTACCCTGAAGCGAATAACTGCTGCCATATTTACTTATTGCATCCGCCTGGGGGCTTGGCTATTGGTGACCGCTTGTCGATCAATATCGAACTTGAAAGTGGTCGCAGTCTTGTAACAACGCCGTCTGCGGGGAAGGTTTATGGTTTAAAGGGTCTTGTATCTAATCAGCGGCACGCACAAGGGCAGTATTGCAACTTTCGTGTTGCTGATGAGTCGTATTTTGAATGGTTGCCACAAGAAACTATTGTCTTTGATGGTGCAGAAGTGCTATTGCGCACCAAAATAGAGCTGGCGCCCAAGGCAAAAATTTTTACCTGGGACATTGTCTGTTTGGGGCGGCCCGCGGGTGATGAACCTTTTCGAAGTGGCCATTGCACCCAAAGTTTGGAATTATGGCGTGATGGTAAACCTTTATTTATTGAAAAGAACCATATTGAAGCGGGTTCAGTATTCTGCGACGCGCAGTGGGGTATGCAAGGGCAGGGCAGTACGGGCACTTTGATTTCCACAATGAGCCTAGATCGTGATGCCATTGATGAGCTGTACCTAAAGTTGGCGGCAATGACGGGACTCGGTGCCACAAAAGATGCACGTTATTGTTGGGCTCTAACGCAAAAAGATTCGTTGTTTATTGCGCGTTACTTGGGGCCTTCGGCGGCGCAGTGTCGCTATGGTTTCGAACTCATTTGGCGTGAGACGCGAGAACTGTTTAACCAAACGTCGGCGGTTATTCCGCGGATTTGGAACACCTAAATTACTCCTTGGGAGCATTACTATGGAATTAAGTCCAAGAGAAAAAGACAAGCTAATGTTGTTTACGGCTGCATTGCTTGCCGAGCGACGAAAAGCGCGTGGCGTAAAACTAAATTACCCAGAAGCGATAGCGCTCATTAGCGCCGAAATCATGGAGGGTGCGCGGGACGGTAGAACCGTAGCTGAATTAATGAGTTATGGCCGTACAATTTTAAGCGTTGATGATGTTATGGATGGCATAGCGTCGATGATTCACGACGTGCAAGTTGAAGCTACGTTCCCCGATGGTACCAAGCTCGTTACTGTTCACAACCCGATTGTATAAGGTTAGAGGCGAATTATGATTCCAGGTGAATATGATATTCAAAGTGGTGAGATAGAATTAAACCCGGGGCGCGCGACGTGCAGTTTGGTGGTAGCGAATACCGGTGATCGTCCAATACAGGTAGGTTCGCATTACCATTTTTTTGAAACGAATCTAGCTTTAGATTTCGATCGTCAAAAAAGTCGGGGTATGCGCCTAAACATTGCGGCGGGTACAGCCGTACGTTTTGAACCCGGTCAAGAGCGCGAAATAGAACTGGTCGCGCTTGCAGGAGAGCGCAAGGTATTTGGGTTTCGCGGCGATATCATGGGTTCGCTCGATTAATGGTACTTGAATTAAGTTTTTATGAAGTAGGCGGCTTCGTAATTAAATCTTTAAAATTAATCGTTTTTTGAGTGGGGTTTGTTTGAGCTTGAATTTTAATTTGAAAGTTTAGTTTTAACTTGAAGGTCTAACTAGAGTTGTAAGCTTTGGCCTAAAGATAAACGTCGAATTCATAAGTGGATTTCATAAACAGAATCCATAAATAGATTGTATAAAACCAGATCATAAATGTCGCTCATTAATAGAGCTCACCAAATTTTGCAGTGTGCAAGGAGTTAACATGGCTACGATAGATCGTCGCGCTTATGCCGACATGTTTGGTCCCACAGTTGGTGATCGTGTTCGCCTGGGCGATACCGAGCTTTGGATAGAGGTTGAAGAAGATCACACACTCTATGGTGAAGAAGTTAAGTTTGGCGGCGGTAAAGTTATTCGTGATGGTATGGGACAAAGTCAGGCCTCATGTCACTTAACACCCGATACGGTTATTACTAATGCTTTGATTCTCGATCATTGGGGAATCGTTAAGGCCGATATCGCTATTAACGACGGTCGCATTAGCGCTATCGGAAAGGCGGGCAACCCGGATATTCAGCCTGGCGTTACGATTGAAGTTGGCCCCGGTACCGAAGTTATCGCAGGCGAGGGTCAAATTATTACGGCCGGTGGTATTGATGCGCATATTCACTTTATTTGCCCGCAGCAAATAGAGGAAGCGCTCATGAGTGGCATAACGACCATGATCGGCGGTGGAACAGGACCTGCAACAGGTACAAAGGCAACCACGTGTACACCAGGCCCTTGGCACATTGCCAAAATGCTTGAGGCGTCGGAATCATTTGCTATGAATCTAGGCTTTTTAGGCAAAGGTAATGCAAGTTTACCTTTGGCACTAAATGAGCAAGTTGAAGCCGGTGCATTGGGGCTTAAACTTCATGAAGATTGGGGAACCACACCGGCGTCGATCGATAATTGTCTGAGTGTGGCTGAGGCCTATGATATTCAAGTGGCAATTCATACTGACACCTTAAACGAATCCGGTTTTGTTGAAGATACTTTGGCGGCTTTTAAAGGGCGTACGATTCATACCTACCATACCGAAGGTGCAGGGGGTGGGCACGCGCCAGATATCATCAAAGCCTGTGGTAACAATAATGTGCTGCCCTCATCAACTAATCCAACACGACCCTATACAATAAATACCATCGACGAGCATCTCGATATGCTTATGGTATGTCATCACTTAGACCCCAATATTCCAGAAGATGTCGCCTTTGCCGATTCACGTATTCGTAAAGAAACAATTGCGGCTGAAGATATTTTGCATGATCTTGGCGCCTTTTCAATGATCAGTTCAGATTCGCAGGCGATGGGACGTGTGGGCGAAGTTATTTGTCGTACGTGGCAAACAGCACACAAAATGAAAGTGCAGCGCGGACCTTTGCCGCAGGATTGTCTGCGTCATGATAACTTTCGTGTGAAGCGATATATTGCCAAGTACACAATAAACCCCGCGCTCGCGCACGGCGTGTCTCATGAAGTAGGTTCGGTGGAGGTCGGTAAGCTTGCTGATTTGGTAATGTGGAAACCGGCATTTTTTGGTGCTAAACCTTCACTGATTATTAAAGGCGGCTCTATTGCGGCGGCGCCGATGGGAGATCCAAACGCCTCGATTCCAACGCCTCAACCCGTGCACTACCGGCCAATGTTTGGCGCTTTTGGTAAAGCGGTTACGGGTACTT